>SLBI01000184.1 GCA_007126375.1 Paracoccaceae bacterium | reverse complement strand
GTCCTTGCGGCTGGCATGCCGTGCGGCGACCCGGGCCGCTTCGGCAGCAAAACCTGCCTCGCCACGCAGAGCCCAGACGGCCGCGCGCGCGGCCCGCGCCGCCGCGGCCGGGTCCACCAGCGGCGCCGGGTAGGCGCGACCGAGCAACCGCCCTGCCCCGGACCACCTCCAGGGCTGCTGCAGCAGCGCGTCGGGCACCGCGGCGAGTTCCGGGACCCATGCCCGGGTAAACCGGCCGTCGGGGTCCTGCTGCAGACCCTGCTTCACCGGATTGTAGATCCGCGGCGTGTTTATGCCGGTCGTTCCAGCCTGCATCTGCATCTGGCTCCAGTGAATTCCGGGCTCGTAGTCGGTGAAACGCCGCGCCAGGAACGAACCGGTCGCCCGCCAGTCCAGCCACAGGTGATAGGATGCGACCGACACCAGCATGGCCCGCATCCGGAAGTTGAGCCATCCGGTCGCGGCGAGGTAGCGCAGGCAGGCATCGACAAAGGGCAGCCCGGTCTCGGCGCGTTCGAAGGCAGCAAGCCGCGCCGCGTCCGGCTGGCGCGGCCGCAGCGCCTCGGCTGCCGGGTGCAGGCAGCGCGCCTCCAGATCAGGCGCATCCTCGAGCTTCTGCATGAAATGATCGCGCCAGGCGAGCCGGCTCTCGAAGCTTTTCAGCGCGGTGCCCCAGCCGCCACCCGGCCGCTCGGCCCGCCGCGTCGCAGCCGCAGCCGCAACCTCGCGCCCGGACAGCGCCCCCAACGCGAGATGCGGCGAAAGCCGGGAGCAGGCCCGCTCGCCCGTAACCGGCGACGCCATCGCCGCGCGGTAGCCTTCGCCCCGCGCAGTCAGGAAGGAATGAAGCGCCACCAGCCCCGCCGCCCGGCCGCCCGTCTGGCGGTGCGGACAGCGATCCTCGGTCAGCCCCAATGCCCGCGCCCGCGGAATCGGCCCCGGCTCGACCCCCGCCAACGGCCGCAATGCCGCCGGCGCCGGCAAGGGGCCCGCTGCGAGAAAGCCATCCCGCAGGGACGCCCAGCCGTCACGGCTGGCAAGCCGGCGCACCACGCCCGACTGCGGCACCTCCTCCCAGACGACGCCTGCCTCGCGTGCCCAACCGGCCACGCGACGGTCCCGATCGTAGGTCCAGAGCGTCCCGATCTCCTCGTGGCTCAGCATGCGCCGAATCCCGTGGTGCGCGCACAGTGCCCGAAGCACGTCGAGCGCATCGCCGATCCGCACCACCAGCGGCGCGCCCAGCGCGGCCAAGCTGTCGCGCAGTTCTGCAAGGCATTCGGCCGTGAATGCCCACTGCCGCGCAGAGGCCTCGGGCTGCGCCCAGAGTGCCGGTTCGGCAATGTAGAGCGGCAACACCCCTTCTCCCGCGGTCGCCGCCGCAGTCAGGGCCGGGTGATCCTCAACCCGCAGATCCCGCTTGAACCAGACGATCGTCGCCATTGCACGCAAGGTAGGGGCCGCGGCAGCGCCCGCCAGCCCGTTGTCTTGTTCGATGTATGTTCTTACCCAGCTGCCGTGCTGTTGAACAGCCCCCGCCCCCGGCTTAATTTCGCCGCATTCGTGACAGGAGCCCCCATGAAGGACGCCAGCCCCCAGGCCATCCGACTGCAGGATTACAGCGCGCCGCCCTTCCTCGTGGAAAGCGTTGAACTGACCTTCCGTCTTGCGCCAGCGGCAACGCGGGTAACCTCGCGCATCCGTTTCCGCCGCAATCCGGCCGCTCCCGGCGGCGACCTGCGGCTCGACGGCGAGGGGCTGCGGCTGCTGTCCGCCGCCATTGACGGCCGTCCGATCCAGGCGAGCCCGGACGATGCCGGCCTCACCCTGCCCGCGGCCATGCTGCCTTCTGACTTCCTATGGGAGGCAGAGGTGGCGGTGGCGCCGGCGGAAAACACCGCCCTGGAAGGGCTTTACATGTCGAAGGGAATGTATTGCACGCAGTGCGAGGCGGAAGGCTTCCGCAAGATAACCTTCTACCCCGACCGGCCCGACGTGATGGCGCCCTTCAAGGTACGGATCGAGGGAGATCTGCCGGTGCTGATGTCGAACGGCAATCCCACCGGCTCCGGCCCGGGCTGGGCCGAGTGGCACGATCCATGGCCGAAGCCCGCCTATCTGTTCGCCCTCGTGGCCGGCGATCTGGTGGCGCATGCCGATCGCTTCACCACCGCCTCGGGGCGGAACGTCGCGCTCAACGTCTGGGTACGGCACGGCGACGAGGATCGCTGCTCCTACGCCATGGATGCGCTGAAGCGCTCCATGCGATGGGACGAACAGGCCTATGGCCGCGAATACGACCTCGACGTGTTCAACATCGTTGCCGTGGACGATTTCAATATGGGCGCGATGGAAAACAAGGGGCTCAACATATTCAACTCGCGCTATGTCCTCGCCTCGCCCGAAACGGCCACCGATCAGGATTACGACAACATCGAACGTATCGTCGCCCATGAGTATTTTCACAACTGGACGGGCAACCGCATCACCTGCCGCGACTGGTTCCAGCTCTGCCTGAAGGAAGGCCTCACGGTTTTTCGCGATCAGCAGTTCTCGGCCGACATGCGCTCGGCCGCGGTCAAGCGGATCGAGGATGTACTGACCCTTCGGTCGCGCCAGTTCCGCGAGGACATGGGCCCGCTCGCACATCCAGTTCGCCCCGAAAGCTATATGGAGATCAACAACTTCTATACCTCTACGGTGTACGAGAAGGGTGCCGAGGTGATCCGAATGCTGCGCCTGCTGGTGGGTGAGGCGGGCTATGCGCAGGCGCTGGGCCTCTATTTCGACCGTCACGACGGGCAGGCCTGCACCATCGAGGACTGGCTGGCGGTGTTCGAGGACGCCACCGGCCGCGACCTGACCCAGTTTTCCCGCTGGTATTCGCAATCCGGCACGCCCCGGCTCGCGGTGGCCGAGGATTGGGACGAGGCGAGCGGCACCTTCACCCTGACCTTTCGGCAGACCACGCCGCCGACCCCGGACCAGGCGGACAAGGCGCCGCAACTGATCCCCATCGCGCTCGGATTGCTGGCGCCCGACGGCAGCGAAATCATGCCGACCAAGGTAGTCGAGATGACCGGCACCGAGGGCCGATTCGCCATCTCGGGCCTGCCTGTCAGGCCGATTCCCTCGCTGCTGCGCGGCTTTTCCGCACCGGTGGTGCTGGAGCATGCAGTCGGTCCGGAACGCCGTGCTTTCCTGCTCGCCCATGACACCGACCCCTTCTCGCGGTGGGAAGCGGGCCGGGCCCTGGCGCGCGAAGTGCTCATGGCGATGGTAACCGAAGGCGCGGCGCCGGGGCCGGAATACCTCGACGCGCTGGCCGCGATGCTGACGGATGAGGCGCTGGATCCTGCCTTCCGCGCACTGGCACTGCGCGCGCCCTCCGAAGACGACATAGCCCAGGCCCTGCACGAGGCCGGACACATGCCGGACCCGACCGCGATCCATGACGCACGCGAGCGGCTGCTGCGGGCTGTCGCCGCCCATCTCGCCGACGGGCTCGCCCGTGTGCATGACGCGATGGCCACCCCGGGTCCCTATTCGCCAGACGCCCGCGATGCCGGCCGGCGTGCCCTGCGGCTTGCGACACTCGGGCTGCTGTCCCGTCTCGACGAGGGCACGCGCGCCGAACGCATGTTTGCGCGTGCCGACAACATGACCGAGCAACTCGGGGCGCTGACCTGCCTGCTTCAGACCGGACACGGACAGCAGGAGCTGGCCCGGTTCCATCGCCAGTGGCAGCATGACCGTTTGGTCACCGACAAGTGGTTTGCTGTGCAGGTCGCCTGCGCGGCGCCCGACGCGGCCGCCGCCATCGCCACGGCATTGACCGAACGGGCCGACTTCGACTGGAAGAACCCCAACCGCTTCCGTGCGGTGCTGGGGGCGCTCGCCGGCAATGCCGCCGGTTTCCACGCACCCGACGGTGCCGGTTACCGGCTGCTGGCCGACTGGTTGATCCGGCTCGATCCGGTGAATCCGCAGACGGCCGCACGCCTTTCCACCGCCTTCGAGACCTGGCGCCGCTATGCCCCCGACCGCCAGGGGATGATCCTCTCCGAACTCGATCGTATCCGCAGCACGCCGGGGCTCAGCCGCGACCTGTCGGAGATGACGTTGCGCATGTCGGGCTGAGCCCCAAGGCCCGTCACGACGCAGCCGCTTCACCGGCCGTTGCCCGCGGGGCTGCGGTGCCGGTCGCCCGCATTGACACGGGCCACCGGCATGACAGACGATACATGCGGAGGAGCGAGGCTGGGGAGGAGGGCGCGGCGTGCTGTCAGTGCGCGACCTGTATCTGTCGTTCGGTGGCATCAAGGCGCTGCAAGGCGTCAGCTTCGACGCGGCCCCGGGCCAGATCACCGCCATCATCGGCCCGAACGGTGCCGGCAAGACCTCGCTGTTCAATGCCGTTTCGGGTTTCTACCGCCCCGAGCGCGGACAGGTCATCTTCGATGGCGAGGATATCGGCGCGCTGCGCCCCGATCGCCGCGCCGCGCTGGGAATAGCGCGCACCTTCCAGAACATCGCGCTGTTTCGCGGCATGAGCGTGCTCGACAACATCAAGCTGGGTGCGCATACGCGGCTCGATGCGGGCGTGTTCGACGCGCTCTTGTATTTCGGTCGGGCACGGGCAGAAGAGCTGGCGCTGCGCCGTGAGATCGAGGAGCGGGTGATCGATTTTCTCGAACTGGACCTCATCCGCAAGGCGCCGGTGTCGGCCCTGCCCTATGGCCTGCAGAAACGGGTGGAACTGGGCCGGGCGCTGGCGATGCGGCCGCGGCTCCTTCTTCTCGACGAGCCGGTAGCCGGCATGAACCGCGAAGAGACCGCCGACATGGCGCGGTTCATCCTTGATGTGCAGGAGGAGTTCGACACCACGATCCTGCTGGTGGAGCATGACATGCATCTGGTGATGGACATCTGTGCCCATGTCGTGGTGCTGAACTTCGGCCAGCAGATCGCCGCCGGACCGCCCGAGGCGGTGCGACGCGATGCCGGCGTGATCGAGGCCTATCTCGGGGCGGCCGCGTGATGGGCCAGTTCCTGCAGTTCGCGCTCAACGGGCTGATGAGCGGGGCGATCTATGCGCTGATCGCGGTCGGCCTCGTCTCGGTGTTCAAGGCCACCCGCGTGGTGAACTTCGCCCATGGCTATCTGATCATGTTCGGCGCCTATTTCTACTTCACCTTCGCGGTGCTGGTGCCGCAGGCCGCATGGGCACCGGAATGGCTGCAGAGCTGGCGTCCCGACTGGATGGTCGAGATGCGGGCGGACCTGCCGATGTTCTCGCCGCTGGCGGCCGTGCTCGACTGGATGGCCAACCTGCCGCGCATCCTGCTGGGGCTGGCCGGCGCGCTGATCTGCAATGCGCTCCTCGGCATGCTGATCGAACGGACGCTGATGCGGCCGCTGATGGGCCAATCGGTCTTCGCCATGATCATGCTCACGGTGGGATTGATCTCTATCCTGTCGGGGACGGCGCAACTGATCTGGACCTCGGACGCGGCCTTCGTGCCGGCGCTCGCGCCCAACACGCCGATTCGGTTCGAGATGTTCGGCGCGACGATCTTCCTCTTCGGCGCCGACCTCGCGAACATGCTGATCGCGCTGGCGATCTTCGCCGGCATCGTCGCGATGGTGCGTTACACCCGCTCGGGCGTGGCGATCCGCGCCACCGCCGAGGACCAGTCCACCGCCTACTCGATGGGCATCTCGGTGCCGCGCGTCTTCTCCCGTGCCTGGGTGCTGGCCTCGACCACCGGTGCGGTGGCCGGCGCGATCCTCGCCACGCGCAACGGCGTGTCGCCGGCGCTTGGGCTTTTCGGCTTTTCCGTGCTGGCCATCGTGCTGATGGGGGGGCTGGACAGCTATCTCGGCGTCTTCATCGCGGCGATGGCGGTTGGCGTGCTCGAGGCGCTGACCCAGTGGCAGCTTGGTGGGGAATGGGCGGGCATCGTGCCCTATGTCGCCGTTCTGATCGTGATCCTGATCCGCCCGCATGGCCTGCTGGGCAGCAAGGAGATCGAACGCATATGATCACCGGCAACCTCAAGGCCAGCTACGCAGCCGACGAACGGGTGCTGGACAACCGCTGGAAACAGGGGTTTGTCCTCGCCTGTGCGGCCGGGATCGCGGCGCTGGCCGGATTCGGCAATGATTACGTGATCCTGATCGCCTGCCAGATGGGGATCATGCTGATCGCGGTCACCGGCGTGAATGTGGTGATCGGCTACACCGGGTTGATGAGCCTCGGCCACGCCGCCTTCGTCGCCATCGGCGCCTATGCGGTGGTGATCTTTCACAACGCCGCCGCCGGGACGATCCCGGCGCCGCTGCTGACGCTGCTGGCCTTGCCATTCGCCGTTACCGTCGCGGCGCTGATCGGCATCGTCGTCGGGCTGCCTTCGCTGCGCGTCAAGGGCCTCTATCTGGCAGTGGCGACGCTGAGCGCCAATTTCATTGTCATCTTCCTGATCGAGCAGGACGCCTTCGCCCGCTGGACCGGCGGCATGAACGGCATCAACACGCCGACCGCGAATCTTCTGGGCTGGGACCTCGACAGCCGGCGCGAGCAGTTCCTCCTGATCGCGGCGCTGGGGTTCGTCAGCCTGCTGGCTGCGCAGAACCTGTTTCGCACCCGCGTGGGCCGCGCCTTCATCGCGATCCGCGACCGCGACTATTCGGCCGAGATCCTCGGCATATCGCTCTATCGCTACAAGCTGATGAGCTTCGCAATCTCGGCCGCCTACTGCGGGCTGGCCGGCGCGCTCTATGCCTATTTCTACGCCCGCATCCTGCCCGAACAATTCGGCCTTGATCTGTCGCTGATGCTGGTCGCGGCGATCATCGTCGGCGGCATGGGGCGGACCATGGGAGCGGTCTTCGGGGTCATCGTCATCGTCATGGTGCCCGAGGTGATCAAGGTGATCTTCGGCGGAATCGCCGGTGGCGGTGCCGAACTGGCGCAGATCCGGGCGCCGGTGCAGTCGATCGCCTTCGGCGCGCTGATCGTGCTTTTCCTACTGTTCGAACCCTTCGGGCTGACACAGATCGCCGACCGTGCGCTCCGCGCACTCAACCGCTGGCCCTTCGCCCGCGGATAACTGCATGAGGGAGGAGACATCATGCGTCTGAACCGTCGCCAGTTCGTCGTCGCGTCGGCTGCCGCCGGCACCGCGCTCGGGGCCCCCGCGATCCTGCGGGCGCAACCTGCAGAATATGTCATCGGTGCTTCACTGCCGCTGACCGGCCCCTTCGCCACCGCCGGGCAGATGGTCGCCCCCGCCCTGCGCATGTTCGAGGCGCTGAACAACGAGGACGGTGGCATCGGCGGCGTGCCGATCCGGATAACGACCGAGGATTCCGGGTATATCCCGTCCAACGCGCTGGCCAACTATCAGCGCGCGCTGGCGACGGAGCCGAATCTGGTGATGTATTTCGGCGACAGCACCGGCTTCATGAAGCTGGTAGCGCCAGAGCTGCGCGGCGCCAACGCCCGGCTGATGGGCTCGACCTCCTTCGCCTCGGAGCTGGCGGACCCGGTGAACAATCCCTACCAGTACCTGCCCGGTCCCTCTTACGAGGACCAGTTCGACATCCTGCTCAACCAGATCCGCGACGAGGGTGGCAGCACCGTCGCCTTCGTCTTCTCGAACACCGAGTTCGGCCGCGACCCCATCGCGCACGGCCGCCGTACCGCCGAGGAGCTGGGCCTGCGCGTGGTGCTCGAGGAGGCGACACGCGAACAGGGCGCCGACATTCCCACCCATGTCACCCAGTTGGCACAGTCGGGCGCGGAATACTGCATCCTGCAGGGCTATGTCACCGGCGTCTGGCCGCAACTCATCGGCGGAGCGCGCCAGTTCGGCCTGCCGACGAAGTTCATGGGCACCTTCTGGGGCATGGAGAACGCCATCGCCGACCGGGTCACGGCCGAAGCCGGCCCGATCCTCGACGGCTATCTCGGCGTGATGCCCTACAAGTATTTCTACGACCCCGAGCGCGGCCCGACCTACGAGCGCTTCGCCGCCTTCCAGAAACAGGCCTTCGCCGGCACGCCGCTGGAGGACTACATGCCGACCTGGGGATTGCAGGCGCTGTTTTCCCTGCAAATCGGCGTGGAGGCGCTGCGCCGGGTCGCCGACAAGGGGCTGGACCTTACCGCCGACAACGCCGCCGAGGCGCTGGCCGAACTGCAGGACTGGGATACCGGCGGCTTCTTCGGTACGCCCGTCTCGATGGTGAACAACAAGATCGGAACCGGACGGGTTTATCAGTATTCCGCCGAAACGCGGCTCTTCACCCCCACTTCGGACTGGTTCACCGTCTGACCGGCCCGCCCGCCATGCTCGCCATCGAGAACATCGAGGTGAACTATCACCGCGCGGTCCAGGCCCTGCGGGGCCTGTCGCTGCAGGTGGCCGAGGGGCGTATCGTTGCGCTGCTCGGCACCAACGGCGCGGGCAAGACGACGACGCTGAAGGCTGCGTCGAACCTGCTGCCTCTGGAACATGGCGCGATCAATGCGGGCCGCATCCGCTTCGACGGTGCGGACATCCGTGGCGAGGCCCCCGACGCGCTGGTCCGTCGCGGGCTGTTCCATGTGCGTGAGGGCCGACGCATCTTCACCGAGATGACGGTGGAGGAGAACCTGATCGCCGCCTCATGGGCGCTGGATGGCCGTGGCGTGAAGCCGGATTACGACAAGGTCTACGGTTTCTTTCCGCCGCTGGCCGATCGGCGCCGGCAGGTCGCGGGCTACCTCTCGGGCGGCGAGCAGCAGATGCTTGCCTTCGGCCGGGCGATGGTGGCCGAACCGCGGCTGATCCTGATGGACGAGCCTTCGCTCGGCCTCGCGCCCAAGGTGGTGGAGGAGATCTTCGCCACCATCCGGCGGCTCAACTCCGAGGAGGGCGTCACCATCCTGTTGGTCGAGCAGAATGCCGCCGTCGCCTTTTCGGTCGCGCACTACGCCTATGTGATGGAACACGGGCGCATCGTCATGGAGGGCGATGTGGCGAAGCTGCGAAACGACCCGGACATACAGTCCTTCTACCTCGGTCTCGGCGACGGCGGGTCGAGTTCCTTCCGCGACGTGAAGCATTACAAGCGGCGCAAGCGATGGCTGAGTTGAACGGGTTCCGCACCCTGACCGACCTGATCGCCTCTCATGCCGCCGAGGCGCCCGACACGGTCGCGATGCGCCAGAAGCGGCACGGCATCTGGCAGGAACTGAGCTGGGCCGGTCTTGCCGAGGTGGCGGATGCGCTGGCCGCCGGGCTGATCGAACTGGGTTTCGAGCCCGGCGGGCACGCCGGTGTGCTCTCCGAGAACCGCCGCGAGTGGGTGTTGGCGCAATTCGGCATCATGGCTGCCGGAGGGGTGACGGTTGGCATGTATCCGACCTCGCCGGCGACCGAGATCCGCCACCTCGTGACCGCCTCGGACACGAGCCTGCTCTTCATCGAGGATCAGGAACAGCTCGACAAGATCCGCGAGCTCGCAGGCGAGCTGCCCGGGTTGCGCCAGCTGGTGATCTTCGAGCCCCGGGGCACGGCGGGTGAAACCCTGCTGAACCTCATGACCTTCGACGATCTGTTGCTGCGCGGCCGTGCGGCCCTTGACCGGCAGCGCGACGCCATCGCTGCGCGCAAGACCGCGATCCGGCCGGCAGACACGGCGATGATGGTGTTTACCTCCGGCTCCACCGGGCTTCCCAAGGCGGCCGAGATCAGCCACGGCAACCTTTCGGTCGCGGCCGATATCGCCCGCGCGCTCTTTACCGGCTTTGGCCCCGGCACAAATGTGCTGAGCTACCTGCCGCTGTGCCACATCGCCGAGCAGAACATCACTGTGGTCAACGCGCTTGCGGGGCGGCGGGTGATGAATTTCGGCGAGAGCCTGCGCACCGTGACGCTGGATCTGCGCGACGTTGCGCCCGACATCTTCTTCGGCGTCCCGCGGATCTGGGAAAAGATGCAGGCCGCGGTGCTCGTGCAGGCGCAGACCTCGGGCCGGCTGCGACGTTTGCTCACGTTGAAGGCGCTGCAGGGCGGGCAGGCCCGCGGCGCGATCCGCCGCTGCGACTGGAGCCTCGGCGCTCGCCTCGCCCATGTGTTCTGGGACCTTTTGATCTATCGCCACATCCGCGCCTATCTCGGCCTCGCGCGCTGTCGGTTCGCGCTTTCGGCTGCTGCGCCGATCACACCCGAGCTTCTCGCCTTTATGCGCGGCATCGGCGTCGATATCCGCGAGGCTTGGGGGATGTCCGAGACGACCGGCGCGGCCACGGTGCAGCCGCCGCACAGTGCCTGTCGGGGCAGGGTCGGTCCGCCGCTGGACGATGTGGAGCTGAAGATCGCCCAGGACGGCGAGTTGCTGGTGCGCGGCGGCATCGTCTTCAAGGGCTATTATCGCAATCCCGCGGCCACCGCCGAGGCGTTGCAGGGCGGCTGGCTGCATACCGGCGATGTGGCCGAGATGGCGACCGACGGCTCGATCAGCATCATCGACCGCAAGAAGGACATCATGATCAACGCAGCCGGCAAGAACCTGTCGCCCTCGCTGATCGAGAACACGCTCAAGGCCTCGCCCTTCGTGAAGGAGGCCATCGTGATCGCCGACAACCGCCCCTATGTCACCGCATTGCTGCAGATCGATCTGGAGACGGTGCGCCTCTGGGCCGAGCGCGAAGGCATCGCCTTCACCACCTTCCGTTCGCTGGCCGAGCATCCGCGTGTGCAGGCGTTGATCGAGGCCGAGGTCGAGCGGCAGAACCGCGACCTTGCGCGGGTGGAGCAGGTGAAGAAGGTGCATCTTCTGACCAAGGAACTCGATCATGACGACGGTGAGGTGACGGCGACGATGAAGGTTCGCCGAGCCTCCATCTACAAGGCCTATGGCCCGCAGATCGAGGCGCTTTACGCCTGACGCCCGGCTAGGGGGTGGCCCTGGCCCAACGCTTCGGTATAGGACCGCCCCTTGCAGGCCCCTGCGCAAGGGCTGGCGGTCACCCCGTGACGGAGGCATGGATGAACGAGCTGGAGCGACGCGACGGGCTGCCCGAGGCGTTGCGTGTGCTGCTGCGCGACTATCCGCGGCAGCTGTGGCAGAGCCATCGCAACTTCGATGGTCTGACGCGCTTCTGGCTGGATCGCCACCTGATGTTTCGCGACCTGCTGGGCCGGCTCACGACCGAGAACGCGGGCTTCCTCGATCACCGCAGCCCGGCGCGGAGCCACGCTGCGCGCACGGCCCGTTACGCAGGGTTCCTGCTGAACGAATTGCACGGTCACCACCATGTCGAGGATCATCACTACTTCCCCGTCCTCGCGGGGCTGGAGCCGAAGCTGGCCCGCGGTTTCGATCTGCTCGATGCCGACCACAAGGCGCTGGACGAACATCTGCACGGCCTCGCCGCAGAGACCAACGCGATGCTGCGGGCCATCGAAACCGGGCCAGAGGCTGCGGCGCACGCTCCCGCCGGCGCGCTGCAATCCCGGCTGGAGAGCTTCGGCCGTTTCCTCGACCGTCATCTGACCGACGAGGAAGAGCTGGTGGTGCCGGTGATCCTGCACCACGCGCCCCGCTTTTGAGCGGCTGGCTCCCGGCGGCTCCGTTTACGCACCTTCAATACCTGCCGCCTAGGCTCGCCTCCGGGGCTTTGCTCGAGGATGCCATGATCGTGGGTATGCTTTTCGCGGGGGTTGCGGCCGGACTGGGCGCCTTTGCGCTGTCACTGGCCGGTGGTCAGACCTTCTGGTTTGGGCTCCTGGCCTATGCCGGTACGGGATCGACCACGGTGATGCTGCTGGCCATTCTGGTTGCCGTGGCGCAGGGCGCCGGCCGGTCGCGGCGCGCACCGTTGATGGCCGCCGCGCGCAGGGGCTGATGCCTCTGCACGCACAGGGCTGGCAAGGCGGGACAGTGCTGCCCGGACGGTGACGCGTCACGCCCGCCACGTCTTCCCCGTGCGCGAGGTGTCGGTTCCTCTGCCGAGTATGCCGGGCATCAGGGGTGCGCCGCGCGCCGCGCTGGCGCTGCACAGGCAGGCCATCTCCGCCATGCCGCCGCAGCAGGCAGGAGAGGCGGCACGCCGGCGGACCATTTGTTTTCCCTGATGTTTGCAACTTGCCAAATACAGGCCGAAGGATACCTCCCGCCCAGCCGCAGGGTGGATGGTGAAGGCGCTCCACCCACCGACGGGTCCGGCCCCTGCCCGGACCGCAGACTGCGCCTGCGGGTCGAGTTGAAGGGGCTTTGCGATGAAGGTGCTGCTGCTTGGCTCTGGCCCCGAGGTGTTGCGCTGTGCGACGTGGCCGCGCGAGCCCTTCGACCGGATCGTCGCGATCAACAATGCCTGGGCGGTGCGCCCCGACTGGGACGACCTCGTCTTTCCCCATGATTTCCCGGCCGACCGCATGCCGGCCGATCTGCGCCCCGGCCAAAGGCTGGTGGACGACACCGCCTTCATTCCTGCCCAGAATGCCCATGGCGGCGTGGTCTATGCTGGTGCAACGATGGCTTTCACCGCATCCTACTGGGTGCTGGAGGCGCTGCAACCCGGGTGCATCGCCTATCTTGGCTGCGACATGCATTACCCAGACCGCGGCGCCACGCATTTCTATGGTCAAGGCCGGGCCGATCCGTTGCGTCCGGACATCACCTTGCAGTCGCTCGAGGCCAAGGCGGCACGGCTTCTTGTGCATGCCTCCGAGCGTGGTTGCGCCCTCGTCAACCTGTCCACCGGCCCGTCGAGGCTGATCTACGAGCGCGCTCAGCCCGCGGCCGTCGCTCATGGCGTAGTGCCGGCCGGCTTCGACCCGGGGTTTTCTTCGCGGGCGCGCGCGCTCGAGGCGGCGCTCGGGTATCGTTGCCCGTCGGGACGATACTGGGAGGACGCCGGCAGCCTCGATGCCCGCGCCTTGGCCGCCATAGACGCGCTGTGGCTGGAGGCGGTACGTCCAACAGTGCTCTCGGCGGCGAGCTGAGGCTTGGCAGCCGTCCCACGGCCGGTTATCTGCCCTTCATGTTCGAGAACCTGCTCCGACGTCTCTTCGACCCCGCCCCGGCGCCACTGCCTCCGGAGGATGCCCGGCTGGCGCTGGCCGCGCTGCTCGTGCGGGCCGCGCGCATAAATGACGATTATGCCGCCGTGCAGATCGACCGGATCGACCGGCTTCTCGCCGCCCGCTACGGTCTCGCCCCCGAAGCCGCCGCCTCGCTGCGGGACGCTGCGGAAACGCTGGAACAGGAAGCGCCTGACACCGTGCGCTTCACCCGTGCGATCAAGGCTGCGACCGATCGCGAGGATCGCATCGCCGAACTCGAGATGCTGTGGGAGGTGATCCTCGCAGACGGTCTGCGCGACGATGAGGAAGCCGGGTTCATGCGGCTCGCCGCCGATCTGCTGGGCTTCACCGATCGCGAGAGCGCTCTGGCCCGCCAGAGGGTCGCCTCGCGTGATACCTGAAGCACCAGGGGCCCG
>SLBI01000066.1 GCA_007126375.1 Paracoccaceae bacterium | reverse complement strand
GTCACCATCAACCGCCCGCCCCGCGACGGCCGCATGGCCTTCGTCCGCTCGCCCGACAACATCTCGGTCGAACTCCTCAACCGCGGCGGCGCCCAGCCCCCGAAAGAGCCCTGGGCCAGCATGCCCAACACCGGGCACTGGTGAGCGCGGCGGCGCCACGCCCGGCTGCGGGCCGCGGGCGCACAGCGGTGGGCCTCCTGGCGGCGCTGCTTCTGGCCGCACCGGCCGGGGCCGCCTGCCGGCAGGGGCTGATCCTCGCCCTCGACGTCTCCGCCTCGGTCAACGCCGCCGAATACCGGCTGCAGGCCGAGGGCACCGCCGCGGCGCTCCTGTCGCCAGCCGTCCGCGACATCCTGCTGGACCCGGCCGAGCCGCCGGTGGCACTGGCCGCCTTTCTCTGGAGCGGGCCGGACGCCCAGACGCTGATCCTCCCATGGCGGCTGATCGACGGCCCCGAGGCGCTGGCGGCCGCGGCCGCACGCATTGCCGGCGCGCCCCGCCCCCCGGTGGACGGAAGCACCGCCGTGGGCGCCGCCATGCTCTTCGCCGAGGCGCTCTTCGCCGCCGCGCCCGGCTGCCCGGTGCTGACGCTCGACATCTCCGGCGACGGCGAGAACAACGCCGGCCCCGCCCCGCAGACGGTGCGCCAGCGCCCCGGCCTCGCCGGCGTCACCATCAACGCGCTGGCGGTCAAGGGCGACCTGCCGCTCGACCATGGCGACTTCGCCACCCATGTGGGCGCGCTGTCGGCCTGGTTCGCCGCCCATGTCATCCACGGCCCCGGCGCCTTCGTCGAACGCGCCTGGGACTACACCGATTTCGAAGCGGCGATGACCCGCAAGCTCCTGCGCGAACTCGCCCCGCCGCTGCTCGGCGGCCTCCCGCGCGCCGCTCCGCCGGGCTGAAACGCGCCGCCGCGTCAGCGCAGCAGCGTCGCAACCCACTCCGGCACGATGCGGCTGGCCGGCCCGTGCAGATGCCGGTCGAAGGCGGCCGCTGTGTCCGAAGGCTCGAGGTTGATCTCCAGCGTCTCGGCACCGTGCCCCGCCGCTTCGGCCACGAAGCCCGCCGCCGGATAGACCGCACCCGAGGTGCCGATGGCGACGAACAGATCGCACGCCGTCAGCGCCGCGCCGATCCGCTCCATGTGATAGGGGATCTCGCCGAACCAGACCACATCCGGTCGCGTGGCGGCGGCGCCGCAGGCGGGGCAGGCATCCTCCGGCACCATCGCATCCGGCGCGTCCCAGCGGGCGCCACAGGCGCCGCAGAGCGCGCGCGCCAGCTCGCCGTGCATGTGGATCACCGGCGACGCCCCAGCCCGCTCGTGCAGATCGTCGATGTTCTGCGTCACCAGCGTCACTTGCCCGGGATGCGCCGCGAGCAGCCGCGCCAGCGCCGCATGCGCCGGGTTCGGCTCCGCCGCCCGCATGTTGGCCCGCCGGGCGTTGTAGAAACCATGCACCAACCGGGGGTTGCGGGCGAAGCCGCCCGGCGTCGCCACATCCTCCAGATCGTACCGCGACCACAACCCGCCCACATCGCGAAATGTCCCGAGCCCGCTCTCGGCCGAGACCCCCGCGCCGGTGAGAATGACGATCCGCTGCACTGCCCCGAAGGCCGCCCGTCAGCGGCAACGTGCCTCGGCCGCATCGGCAAAGGCGCGATAGCGCTGCCAGAAGGCCCGGTCCCGGTCGGTGCGTGACAGCCGCACCTGCTGCGCCCGCTCCGGGTCGCGGAAGAACCGCGCCGCCTGCCGCTGGTCGCCGCGGGTGAGATGCTGGTTCGCCACCTGCTGGACGCAGGCGCACAGCGGCCGCGTCGCACCCGCGCGGTCCGACCGCAGGCAGGCGGTTTCGATCGCGCGCGCGGTCGCTTCCGTCGGGGCTGCTGTCATCAGGATCGCGGCCAGCGCCGCAACGGTAAGGGGGGTTTTCATCGGCCTGCCTCTGTTCTGCCTCTCGGACGTGCCTGTCGTCTCTTGCGTGCCGGTCCTGTGTCGCCGGACGCTTGGGCGGGGCCTCCTGCTCCGCAGTCCGTCGGCCACACTCGGCTTCCGCCAATCCGGACCACTGCGACGCATATCTCCGCCGGAGCGCAAAATACGCCGATTCGCGGCCGTCAGGCAAACCCAATCGCCATGGGCCAAGGCACCATCCCGCCTCCCGGCAGGAACCCGCACGGCACGTCAGCATCCCGGCGGCGAAAACGTCCCTCCCTCCGCAGCGCTCAGCGCCGGCGCTCGCCACCCCATCAACAGAAAACGCGCCGCTGGCGTGTCGCCGTGGCGCGTCTCCGAATGACCTGCGTACCCGCCTCAGATCAGCCGCGCTTCCACCTGGCCGATGCCCGCGTCGATCAGCCGCCCGGCTTCGGCGTCGCTCATCTGCTTCGCAATCACCTCACCCGCGGCCGCCACCGCGATCCGCGCCGCCCGGTTGCGCACCGAACGCAGCGCCGCCGCCTCGGCCGCCGCGATCTGCTCCTCGGCCGCCGTCAGCCGGCGAGCCACCTGGGTGTCGATGTCGCGCCGGGCCTGCTCGGCTGCCTCGGTGGCCTCCTGCGTCGCCCGCTCCACGATCCGCTCGGCCTGCTCCTTCACCTCGCGCAGCTTGCGCTCGTAGCCGGCCAGCACCTGCTGGGCCTCCTCGCGCAGCCGCCGCGCCTCGTCCAGATCGTTCCGGATCTGCTCGGCGCGCTTGTCCAGAAGCCCGGTAAGGATCCCCGGCACCTTGAAATACACCAGAATGCCGATGAACAGCACAAAGGCGATGGCGACGACGATGTCGGTATTGTAGAGCGAGAAGAAGGGCTTGCCCTCCACCGCCGCCCAGGCGGGCGCGGCTGCCAGCGCCGCCAGCGCCACCGTCGGGATGCGCAGGAACCGGGTCATGCCGCTTTCCCCTTCAACTGGGCCGACACCGCGGCGTCCACCGCCGCATCCTCGGCCTTGGTGCCCATCACGCCCAGCACCTCGCGCACCGTGTCGCGCGCCACCGTCTCCACGGCCGCGGCGGCATTGTCACGGATCTCGGCCAGCCGGCGTTCGGATTCGGCCGTGCGCGCTGCGATCTCGGCATCGGCCTTCTGGATCGCCACCTCCAGCTTCTCCTGCATCTCGGCCTTGGCCTTGTCGACGATGCGGGAGGCTTCGGCCCGGGCATCGGCCAGGGCCTTCTGATAGGCGGCCTCGGCCTCCTCGGCCTGCAGCTTCAGCGCCTCGGCCCGGGCGATGTCGTTGGTGATGGCGCCGCGACGCTCGGCAAGCACGGCAGCGATCCGCGGCAGCGCCACGCGCGCGAGGATCAGATAGATGACCACCAGCGTGACCACCAGCCAGAAGATCTGGTTGGGGAAGGTGGCGAAGTCGAGCTGCGGCATGCCCACGGTCTCGCGGGCGGCCTCCAGTTCGTCCACTTGGCTGTCCATGCCAGAGACTCCCGTTCCGGTCCTGCGGGCCGAGGCTCCGGCCCGCCGCATAGGCTCCGGCCGCAGCGGAACGCACCCGCCGCCGGCCCGGTCCGACCGATCAGACGGCGAACATCAACAGAAGCGCGACGAGGAACGAGAAGATGCCCAGCGCTTCGGCAAAGGCGATGCCGATGAACAGGAACGCCGTCTGGCCCGGGGCCGCCGAGGGGTTGCGCAGCGCGCCCGAGAGGTAGTTGCCGGCCACATGGCCCACACCGATGGCGGCGCCGCCCATGCCGAGGCAGGCCAGGCCCGCGCCGAGGTAGGCACCCATTGTGACGATATCGC
>SLBI01000173.1 GCA_007126375.1 Paracoccaceae bacterium | reverse complement strand
TCGCCGAAGGGCACCTGCCCGGGGGCGGTGACGGCCCGTAGCGTGGTGGCGAGATTGCGCGGCGCGGGCGCAGGCATCGTCGGGCGGAGCTGCCGACCCAGGCCCGGAGAGGCCATCGGCTGGCCGTCGCGCGCGACGACCTCGCCGCGCAGGAGCGTCATCACCGGCAGGCCGGCCACCTTGCGGCCCTCATAGGCGCTCACCTTGCCCTTGCTGTGCAGCGCCGCGGCGCTCAGCGTCGCGGTGGCGGCCATGTCGACTAGCACGATGTCGGCGTCGGCACCGATGCTGAGGCTGCCCTTGCGCCCGACCAGCCCGAAGGCGCGCGCCGGCGCTCCGGCCATCAGCCGCACTACGTCGGGCAGCGTCAGCCGACCGTCGTTGACGGCCGTCAGCATCAGCGGCAGCGAGGTCTCCACGCCGGGAAAGCCGCAGGCGATCTGCCAGATGGTGTCGGCCTGCTTTTCCTCGGCCGCGTGGGGGGCGTGGTCGGTGGCGATCATGTCGATGGTGCCGTCGCAGATCGCCCCCCAGAGCGGGCCCTGATGCGCGGCCTCGCGGATCGGCGGGTTCATCCGCAGCAGCTCGCCGCCCGGCTGCGCCATCTCCTCGGCCGACAGATACAGGTACTGCGGCAGCGTCTCGACGGTGATGTCCACCCCGCGGCTCTTCCACCAGCGGATGTGCGGCAGCGAACGGGCACAGCTCTCGTGCACGATGTGGATGCGCGCGCCTGTCCATTCCGCCAGCGTGGCCGAGCGGTTCAGCGCCTCCACCGCCACCACGTCGGTGCGCGCCGCCAGATGCGCCAGCGCATCGGTGCGCCCGGCCGCCTGCAGCGCGCGCTGGCGCCAGAACAGGATCGGCGAGTTCTCGGCATGGATGGAGCAGCGCAGGCCGAGGCCGGCGAGGATCTCGAAACCTTCCAGAACCGCGCCGTCCGACGGACAGGGCAGGTCGCCGGTGGTGTTGCCGAGAAAGAGCTTGAAGCCGATGGCACCGGATGCAGCGAGCGCCTCCATCTGGTCGAGGTTGTGCTCGCCCAGCAGCCCGTAGAGGCCGAAATCGACGATGGCGTTCGCCTCGGCCTGCGCGGCCTTGGCGGCAAGATCCTCTGGCGTGGCGGTGGCGGGGAGAGTGTTGGGCATGTCGAATACCGTCGTCACCCCCCCCACGGCGGCGGCCTGCGAGCCGGTCTCCCAATCCTCCTTGTGTCCCATGCCCGGCATGCGGAAATGCACATGCACGTCGATGCATCCGGGCAGCACCATCCGACCGGTGGCGTCGATCACCCGGGCGGCGGGGGGTGCAAAGCCCGGCGCGGTGATGGCGACGATGCGGCCGTTCTGCACGGCGATATCGCCTGGAAAGAGGCCGCTCTCGGTTGCGAGGGTGCCGTTGACGATGACGCAATCCGCCGGCTGAACGCTGCTGGTCTGCATGGGCTGTCCGCTCTTGGGTAGGGGGCCGGGTCAGAGCATCGCCCAGCCGCCATCGACCGGCAGATCGACCCCTGTGATCTGGCGGGCGGCGTCGGAGGCGAGAAAGAGGCAGGCCGCGGCCACGTCCTCGGCGGTTGAGATGCGGCGCGTCGCGTAGTCGGCCGCGTGCATGGCCGCCGCCTCCTCCTCGGAAATGCCGAGGCGGGCCGCCATCTCAGGCACCACCTTGGTTCGGAAGCGCGGGCCGTCCACCATGCCCGGGGCGACGATGTTGACGGTGACGCCATGGGGTCCCAGCTCCAGCGCAAAGCTTTTGGTCAGGCCACGCAAGCCCCATTTCGAGGCGGAGTAGGCCAGTCGGCCGGCGCGACCGCGCATCCCGAAGGTGCCGCCGACATTGACGATGCGGCCGTAGCCGCGCGCCACCATGCTCGGAGCGACCGCCCGCATCATTCCAAACGGTCCGGCGACGTTCAGCTCCATGATCTCGTCGAACTCCTCCCGGCTCGTCTCGGCGCCGGTCTTGCCGATCGGTCCGGCGCCGCCGGCGACGTTCACGAGGATGTCTACCCCCCCGAACTCGGCCTGGGCGGCGGCGATTGCGCTGTTGCATTCGGCCTCGCGGGTAATGTCGCAGGACACCGTCAGCACCGCACCGCCGTCCGCGCGGATATCTTCGGCAACGGGGGCGATCGCGGCCATGTCGCGGCCGGCCAGCACCACCTTGCAGCCCTCGGCCGCGAATGCGCGCGAGACCGCCGCCCCCATCCCCTTGGCCGGACCGGTGATGACCGCGGTTCGTTCGCTAAGGCCCAAGTGCATCGGCTCCCCCACAACTTCAACTCGACATTCCGCCCATGCGGCCCAGCCTCCCGGGCTGCGCCTGGCGACAGCTTGAACCGCCATCGGAAAATCCCATCTGACGCCCGGCTTCCACCTCTATAGACATGTGCTTTGAGTTTAGGCGGCAGGCGTGCAGGTGTCTGCTGCTGTTTCGGGCCAGAACCGCTGCACGCAGTGCATCACTCACGTTTGGCGATGGTGCGCTTGCTGTCCAGTCTCTTGGCCAGACGGTCGGCAAACTTTGCAGAGGCCACGGGCAGGCTGCGGCCGCGCAACTGCCCGAGGACCAGCCGGCCTGGGCTGACGTCGCGGCGGTCGACGGGGCGCACCGTCAGACCCTCGGAGCCGTCGGCTGGGGTGCCGGTAAGCGTCTGGAAGGTGATCGCCCCCTCCTCCAGCACATAGCGGCGCAACAACTCGAAGAAGTTGGATTCGACGGCAGGCTGGATCGGGCACATCATGCGCGCCGTGGCGGCCTCGAGCAGGCGCCGGCTGCCGAAGCTCTGGTCGGGCAGCGCCAGCGGATGATCCAGGCAGTCGCGCAGCCGCACCTCGGACGACCGCAGGGCGGGATGCCCCCGCGCGGCGATCGCGTAGAGCGGTTCGTCCAGCACGTAGAGCACCTGCAGTTCTGTCTGCAGCGAGGGCTCGAACACCAGCACCAGATCGGCGGAGAAATCGGCCAGTGTGGCCTGTGCCCGGACATGGTCGCAGACGGTGACGGAAAAGGTGACGTCCGGGAACTCGCGCCGATAGCTGCCGATTTCCTCGGAGAGCAGCCCGTGGGCCACGGCCTGGCTGCAGGCGATGGAGACATGGCCGCGGCGCACGCCGCTGAGGTCGGCGATCTGGGAGCGGACTTTTTCCAGATCGGCCCGCTGGGTGCGGGCGTGGCGGATGATCAGCTCGCCGGCAGCGTTCAGACGGACACCGCGGGCTAGCCGCTCGAAGATGGGGGTGCCGAGCTCGGCCTCGAAGTCCTGGATTCGGCGGTTGAGGGCAGAGGCCGTGATGGCTAGATTATCGGCCGCCTTGCGGATCGACCCGGCCCGCGCCACCGCGTCGATATATGTCATGATGAGTTGGTGCCGCATCGTGTTTCTCCCGGGACCGGTGGCCCCGGAACGCGCACTCACGCCTTAAGAGGCGGCCGCATCCTTCGCCTTCGGACCAGACAGTATGTTGCCGCGCGCCGCGGCGTCAACGCCGCGCCGGAGGGAACCGTCAGTTCGCGAGGCCCAGCGCCCGGGGCAAGAACAGCGGCACCTCGGGTACGGAAGCGAGGATCACGATCATGGCGAAGATCACCAGCAGATAGGGCGCCAACGGCCAGGCCACATTTTCCATCTTCACGCGCCCCACCGAACAGGCGACCAGCAGCGCCGAGGCCACCGGAGGCGAGAACAGCCCGATCCCGATGCAGCCGACGATGATGATGCCGAAGTGGATCGGGTTGATCTCCAGCGCCAAGGCCAGCGGCATGGCGA
>SLBI01000070.1 GCA_007126375.1 Paracoccaceae bacterium | reverse complement strand
GCGCGCCCGCGGCACGCGGGCCATTCGGCGTGAGGATGCGCGTGGCGGCGCAGACCGCCGGGCCAGGCGGCGAGGAGGGCACGGTCCCCCCGACAGAGAGGAGTGTCGGGGCCGGGACGGGCCGTGGCAGCAGCGCGGTCATCCTCGGGGCCTCGCGGGTGCGGGGTTGGGCGGCGGTGCCGCCCGATGTTGCCTGCCCCGGCTAGATGATCGGCCTTGAGATTGCGTTTACGAGACCGCGCTCGACGCTGCCGGGGCAGCGGGATCGGGCCGCCCGGACCCGCCAGCAGCAGAAGGCCCGAGGCCGGCAGCGGGATGGGTGGATCCGGTTGGCCGCGATCACCTCTCGCGTGAGGTCGGGGAAACCGGTGAAGAAACCATCCATCCCGATGTCGGTGCCGTTGGGGGCGTTGTCGTCGGTCAGCAACTGCAGCACATCGCGGAAGGAGGGCATGCGGAAGGGGTTCTCGGCCGAGGGGGTGAAGCCGGGATGATCGGTGCCGGCGGTCAGGCGGGGAAGCCTGCGCAGGCTCTGGATTTCGGCGAGGTCGAAATCCGCCACCAGATACCCTCCGTTGCGTGGCGCGAAGCGCGCGGCCACATCCGTCATGTCCGGCCCGGCAGGATCGTCGTTTCGCAGCGAAGCGTCGTGGAAGGCAGCCAGATGGCCATCGCGGGTGGGTTGCAGAGCGGGCCGGGCGGCGGCCAGGACGGCGCCGCGGATCAGGGTCAGGGGAATCGGGGTCTCCGTTTCCATGGCGGCCTCCGGGGAAATCGGAGATCCGGACGCAGGCCGGGCGAAAAGCGCAACGGTTCCTTGACGGATGGGGCCGACGGCGGACGGGCGCGACGCCCGAGCGCTTGAAAGGGGGGGCAGGGTGCACCACCTTACGAGACGATGACACGAGGGGGAGTCGCCGGCGGTCGGAGAGCCGAGGCCGGAACTACCTGCCGCCCAAGCAAGGATGCCCGATGACCGATGATCTGAGCACCAGCTACCCCGTCCTGCCGCTGCGCGACATCGTGGTGTTTCCGCACATGATCGTCCCGCTGTTCGTGGGGCGCGAGAAATCCGTGCGCGCGCTGGAGGAGGTGATGCAGGAGGACAAGCAGATCCTTCTGTGCAGCCAGATCGATGCGACCGAGGACGATCCGAAGCCGGCGGGCATCTACAAGGCCGGCGTGCTGGCCAATGTGCTGCAGCTGCTGAAGCTGCCCGACGGCACCGTGAAGGTGCTGGTCGAGGGCCGTGAGCGGGTCCGCATCGTCGAGTACATCGACAACGACGCCTTCTTCGAGGCGCGAGCGGCGCAGCTGACCCAGTTGCCCGGCGATGCGTCGGCCGTGTCGGCACTGACGAAATCGGTGGGCGAGGAGTTCGAGCGCTACGCCAAGATCAAGAAGAACATCCCCGAGGAGGCGCTGGCCGCCGTCGCAGGTTCGCGCGAATCGGCCAAGCTGGCCGATCTGGTGGCCGGTCATCTCGGGGTGGAGGTGCAGCAGAAGCAGGAACTGCTGGAGACGCTGGACGTCGGCGAGCGCCTCGAGAAGGTCTATGGCCTGATGCAGGGCGAGATGAGCGTCCTGCAGGTGGAGCGGAAGATCAAGACGCGGGTGAAGAGCCAGATGGAGCGCACCCAGCGGGAGTATTATCTCAACGAGCAGATGAAGGCGATCCAGCGCGAACTTGGCGAGGGCGAGGACGGCCAGTCCGAGGTCGCCGAGCTGGAGGCGCGGATCGAGCGCACCAAGCTTTCGAAGGAGGCGCGCGAGAAGGCGCTGGCCGAGCTGAAGAAACTCAAGTCGATGTCGCCGATGTCGGCCGAGGCGACGGTGGTGCGCAACTACCTCGACTGGATGCTGTCGATCCCCTGGAACAAGCGCAGCCGGGTCAAGAAGGACCTGGGCCATGCCCAGAAGGTGCTGGACGACGATCACTACAGCCTGGAGAAGGTCAAGGAACGGATCGTCGAATACCTCGCGGTGCAGGCGCGCTCGTCGAAGCTGCGCGGGCCGATCCTGTGCCTTGTCGGCCCGCCGGGGGTAGGCAAGACCTCGCTGGGCCGGTCGGTGGCGCGGGCCACGGGGCGCGAGTTCATTCGCATCAGCCTCGGTGGCGTGCGCGACGAGGCCGAAATCCGCGGTCACAGGCGGACCTATATCGGCTCGATGCCGGGCAAGATCATCCAGGCGATGAAAAAGGCCAAGACGAGCAACCCGCTGATCCTGCTCGACGAGATCGACAAGATGGGGCAGGATTTCCGCGGCGATCCGGCCAGCGCCATGCTGGAGGTCCTCGACCCGGAGCAGAACGCGACCTTCACCGACCATTACCTCGAGGTGGAATACGACCTCTCGAACGTGATGTTCGTCACCACTGCGAACAGCTACAACATGCCCGGGCCCCTGCTGGACCGGATGGAGGTGATCCCGCTTTCGGGCTACACCGAGGACGAGAAGGCCGAGATCGCCAAGCGCCATCTCATCCCCAAGCAGTTGAAGAACCACGGGTTGAAGCCGGGCGAACTGGTGATCGCCGACAACGCGCTGCTGGAAGTCATCCGCACCTACACCCGCGAGGCCGGTGTGCGGAACCTCGAGCGCGAGATCGCCAAGCTGGCGCGCAAGGCGGTAACGAAGATCGTCAAGGGTGAGGAGAGCCGCGTGGAGATCTCGCCGGAGCGGCTGGAGGATTTCCTCGGCGTGAAGCGCTATCGCTACGGGCTGGCCGAAAAGGAGGATGCCATCGGCGTCGTCACCGGGCTGGCCTGGACCAGCGTCGGCGGCGATCTGCTGTCCATCGAGGCGCTGCGCCTGCCTGGCAAGGGCAAGATGAAGACGACCGGCAAGCTCGGCGACGTGATGAAGGAATCGATCGACGCGGCGAGTTCCTTCGTGCGCTCGATCGCGCCCGGGGTGGGCGTGAAGCCACCGAGTTTCGACACGATGGACATCCATGTCCATGTGCCGGAGGGCGCGACGCCCAAGGACGGGCCGAGCGCGGGGGTTGCGATGGTCACCGCCATCGTCTCGGTGCTGACCGGCATCCCGGTGCGCAAGGATATCGCCATGACCGGCGAGGTGACGCTGCGCGGCAATGTGCTGGCCATCGGCGGGCTGAAGGAAAAGCTGCTGGCGGCGCTGCGCGGCGGGATCCGCACCGTTCTGATCCCCGAGGAAAACGCCAAGGATCTGCGCGACATCCCCGAAAACGTGAAGGGCGGGCTGACGATCATCCCGGTGGCCAACGTGCGCGACGTGCTGACACATGCGCTGGTGCGCAAGCCCGAGCCGGTGGAATGGGACGAGGCGGCCGAGGAAGCCGCCCGTGCGGCCCGCCTCGCCGCCCGCGGCGAGGACGGAACCGCCACCACCGCGCACTGAGGCGCCGCGCCGGAGACAACGGCAAGGGCACGCTTCGGCGTGCCCTTTTCCGTTCCGGGCGCGCAGCCACGGCAGGCTGTCGAAGGCCGCTGCACGCGGCCCGATCAGCCGCGAGATGGCGGCAGCCCGTCACGGCCCCGCCCGGGCGACCGGCCAGGGCCGCGCCGGACCCTCTGCCGCGAGCGCGCGGAGAGGCGAGCGGGAGCTACACGCAGGTCTTGCAGTCTTTCGAGATGAATGGCCAACCACGGACGTCCGGGCGTGGTCAGGCGGCAGGTCCTTCCGGCCGCCCCGGCCGCATTTCCGTTTTCCAAGCGCCAGTCATACCAACGGCCTTTGTTGCTGACTCGCGGTAACCATCCGGCGGGAGCCGCGGTCAGGCGGCCTTGACGCTGGCTTTTG
>SLBI01000169.1 GCA_007126375.1 Paracoccaceae bacterium | reverse complement strand
GACGTGCCGGGGCGCGGGGTGCAGCGGCAGGGCCGGCCGCGCAGCAGATGCCGGACCGCGATCATTCGGCAACCGCCCGCAGCGGCCGGCCCGGGGTGAGGCCGGCGGCGGCGGCCGCGATGGAGGCGGCGTCGATGCCGTAGTGGCGGTAAAGATCGCTCACCGTGCCGGTCTGGCCGAAATGTTCCACTCCCAGCGGCAGCGTGCGATGCCCGGCCACGGCACCCAGCCAGGCCAGTGTCGCCGGATGACCGTCGATCACGGTGATCAGCGTGCAGTGCGGCGGCAGGACGTCCAGCAGGCGTTCGGCATGGCTGGTGGCAGCGGCGTTGCCGCGGGCACGCGCGCGCCGCGCCGCAGTCCAGCCGGCGTTCAGACGATCGGCCGAAGTCACCGCCAGCACGCCGATGTCGCGCCGCGCCCCGGCCAGTTGCCCGGCCGCGGCGATCGCCTCGGACGCCACCGCACCCTGATAGGCGATCACCACCTCCGCGCCCGGCCCCGGTTCGCGCAGCCAGTAGGCCCCTTCGGTCACCCCGTGCCCGAAGGCAGGATCGGCGAAGGGGTCGGTGCGGCGCAAGGCCTGCTCCAGCGGCCGGGTGGAGAGGCGCAGGTAGACTGCGCCACCGGTCTCGTCGCGCAGCCAGCTCCGTTCGTCGGGATCGCCTTCGCCATCGCGCTGCAGATAGTCGAAGGCCCAGTCCATGATCAGCGAGAGTTCGTCCAGGAAGGCCGGCTCGAAACTTGCCAGCCCGTCCTGGCTGAGCCCGATCAGCGGCGTGCCGATGGACTGGTGCGCGCCGCCCTCGGGCGCCAGCGTCACGCCCGACGGCGTTCCGACCAGGAGAAACCGTGCATCCTGATAGCAGGCATAGTTCAGCGCATCGAGGCCGCGGGCGATGAAGGGATCGTAGACCGTGCCGACGGGAATCAGCCGCTCGCCGAACAGCGCGTGCGACAGCCCCGCCGCGCCCAGTGCCAGCATCAGGTTCATCTCGGCGATGCCGAGTTCCAGATGCTGGCCCGCAGGAGAGAAGGCCCATTTCTGCGCCGAGGGCACCCGCTCCTCTCGAAACGTGTCGCCCTCGGCCTCACGGGCAAACAGGCCACGCCGGTTCACCCAGCCGCCCAGATTGGTCGAGACCGTGACATCGGGGGACATGGTCACGATCCGGTCGGCGAGCGGACCGCCCGTGCGGGCCACCGCATCGAGGATCTTTCCGAACCCCGCCTGGGTGGACAGCACCCGGTCCTGCAGCCGCACCGGACCGGGGGCGGACAGCCGCGGCGCCGCGAACCGCCGCGATCCTTGCGCAAAGAAGGGCACGCGGGCGAGATGGTCGCGCAGCGCCTGAACATCGGGGACGGCGGCGAAGGGTTCCCACTCCATGCCCTCGGGCACGCCCATCGCCGCCTGATACGCCGCCATCTGCGCCGGCGTCATCAACCCGGCATGGTTGTCCTTGTGGCCGGCGAGCGGCGTGCCCCAGCCCTTGATCGTATAGGCGAGGAAGACGGTGGGCCTGTCGTCCGTCACCCCGTCGAAGGCGTCGCACAGCGTCGGCAGGCAATGGCCGCCAAGGTTCTCCATCAGCGCCGCGAGGTCGGCGTCCGAGCGGCGGTCGAGCAGCGCCGCCACTGCCCCCTGAGCGCCGATGTCATCCATCAGCCGGCGACGCCAGGCTGCGCCGCCCTGAAAGGTCAGCGCCGCATAGAGCGCATTGGGGCAGCCGTCGATCCAGGCTTTCAGCCGGTCGCCGCCGGGCTCGGCAAAGGCCGCCTCCTGCAGCGCGCCGTACTTCAGCCGCATGACGCGCCAGCCGAAGGCCGCGAAGATCGCCTCGATCCGCGCCCAGAGCCCCTCGCGCACCACGCCGTCGAGGCTCTGGCGGTTGTAGTCGATCACCCACCAGATGTTGCGCAATCCGTGTTTCCAGCCCTCCTGCAGCGCCTCGTAGATGTTGCCCTCATCCAGTTCCGCGTCGCCGATCAGCGCGACCATCCGGCCGGCGCGGCCCTTGCCCCAGCCATGACCGCGGACATAATCCTGCACCAGCGAGGCAAAGAGCGGCATCGCTGCCCCCAGCCCGACCGAGCCGGTGGAGAAATCCACGTCGTCCACATCCTTGGTGCGCGAGGGGTAGGATTGCGCACCGCCCCAACCGCGGAACGCCTGCAGCCTCTCCACCGGCAGGTTGCCCATCAGATACTGGATCGCGTGGAACACCGGCGCGGCATGCGGCTTGACCGCCACCCGATCCTCGCGGCGCAGCGTGTGGAAATAGAGCACGGTCAGGATCGCCGCCATCGAGGCCGACGAGGCCTGATGCCCGCCCGTCTTCACCTCGCCATCCGGCCTTTCGCGCAGGTGGTTGGCGTGGTGGACCGTCCAGCAGGAGAGCCACAGCAACCGCCGGTGCAGTGTTTCCAGATGGCCTGCGGCGTCAGGGGCGAGCGGCATGGCGATGGTTCTCCTTGTCCCCAGACTAGGCGGCGGCGCCCATGCTGCCAAGCCGGAGCGGAATGGCAACGCAATCTTCAGCATTTCGCGGCTATCGGAGGCAACTGACGGGAGAGGCGGATGCGCGAGATGCTGCTTGTCGGGGCGGTGCCGGCGGTGTCGCTGGTGCTCGCGCTCGGGCTCGGCCTGACCTCGCAGGCGCCGGCCCCGGGCGACGAAGGGCAGGTGCTTCTCGTGCTGGTGCCGCCCTGGCGCGCGGCCGATTCGGTGATCGCCGCGGCCGGCGGGGTGCTCCTGCCGCAGCCGCCGGCGCCACTTGCCGTGCTGGCCGCCGGTCCCGGACCCGATTTTGCCGGCCGGCTGCGGGCCGCCGGCGCCCTTTTCGTGCTCGCCGCACAGGCGGGCGACGGTCCCTGTGGAGCCTGAGCATGTCCGACACCCCGCGCCGGCCGATCATTTCCCTCGCCGTCCCGCCCGCCTCGGTCGAGGTTGCCCGCGAACAGGCGCGCGGCGTGCTTCTGTTCGCCCGGGCGCTCTGGACCATGCTGCCCGTGGTGGCGGGCGCGGCCTGGCTTGCGGGCAACTCCGTGCCGCTCTTTGCCGGCGCCACCGCACTTGTGGCGCTGCTCGGCAGCCTCGGTGCTCGGCTGTCGCCGGCGGCCGCGCGCATCGCGGTGTCGCAGGCTGCCGTGGGCACGGCGATGCTGCTGACCGCGGCGCTCACCGGCCATGCATGGCAGATCGACTCGCACATGCTCTATTTCGCCGTGCTTGCAAGCTTCGTGCTGCTGGTCGATCCGCTGGTGATCCTGCTGGGCGCCGCCACCGTGGCGGTGCACCATCTCGCCCTCGGCATCGCCGCGCCGGCGCTCGTCTATCCCTCCGCCGATCTGTGGCAGAACCTGCAGCGCACGGCGGTGCACGCCATCATCGTGGTGATCCAGACCCTCGCCCTTGCGTTCACCGTGCTGCGACGGCGCCAGATCGATGCCGACATCGCCGCGCACAACGCCGACGAGGCGGCCCGCGCCGCCGAGGAACGCCGGGCCCGCGAGGCCCGGATGGAGGCGCAGCGCGGCGTGGTGGAGGCGCTGCGCGACGGGCTCACGCGGCTTTCGGCTGGCGATCTCGCGGCACGGATCGAGAGCCCGCTGACCGCCGAATACGAGCCGTTGCGAAAGGATTTCAACGGCCTGGCGGAAGGCTTCGAAGCGGTCATCGCGCAGGTTCAGGACAGCGCGGGGACGGTTCAGGCGACGGCGGCGCAGGTGGCTGCGGGCGCGGCGGAGATGTCGCGGCGGGCGGAGACGCAGGCTGCGACGCTGGAGGAAT
>SLBI01000129.1 GCA_007126375.1 Paracoccaceae bacterium | reverse complement strand
TCGGCCCCGAGATCGACGGCGCGGCGCTGGCCGGCATCTGCCGGGCGTCGCGGGCCGAGAGCCTCGCGCCCTGGCTGCGCCGGCTGGTGGCGGTGCCGGAGCGGATCGACGCGGCCTATGTGCAGCAGGCGGCAGCCCGGCGCAGCGACCCCGGCCTGCGCGCCGGCCAGACCGCTCTGGCCGAACGCTTCTTTCCCGACGGCACGCAGGCGCTGGACCTGCGTGCCGAACTCGGCCGTTTGCGCATGCCGCTGCGGCTGATCTGGGGCCGGCAGGACCGGATCATCCCCTGGCGGCATGCGCTGGTGGCCCAGGGGTGGGCCGCGCTGCATCTCTGCGCGGATGTCGGGCACATGCCGCAACTTGAGGCACCGGATCTGGTCGCCGCCATCATCGCCGAGGCCGCGGCCACGCCACGGCCGGCAGGAGCATGACCGATGGATGACAGGCTGATCCTCGACTGCGGTGGCCATCGCCATCCGGTTTCCCTGACCGACCGCTTCGCGCCGCGCACCGTGGCCGCGTTGCGGGCCTGGCTGCCGGCGGAGATCACCATCCACTGCTCGAAGATCGCCGGCGCCCACATCTACTGGCCGACACCGGTACTGGAACTGCTGGAAGAGGGCGCCGACATCCACTCCCTGCCGGCCGGGTCGTTTCTCTACTATCCCGACCGCCAGTACATGGAGATCACCTATGACGCGCTGCAGGCCGAGACGGCCGCCGTCAACACGCTGGGCATGTTCGAGGGCGATCTTGGCTGGCTGCGCGATTTCGCAGAAGGGTATCGTCGCGATCAGGGCCGGCGACAGGTGACGGCGCGGCTTTTCCTCGAAGGGACCGAGCCGGTCGGCGCGACGTCGCCCGGTCCCGACATGCCTCCGGGCACGCCACTGGACCGGTTGCGCGCGGCACGGTGCGCGGCCTGGCGGGCCGAGCCGGAGGAACTGCGCGCCTTCCGCCATCGCGACGGCCTCAACATCCCGCTCGGCCCCATGATCACCGCGGAGGGTGAGTTTCGCCGCCTGCAGGAGCTGCTCTGGCGGGTGTGGCGCAACGCCAATCGCCGGTCCGATCCGGTGCGCCGCGCCATCGCCGTCGAGGCGCTGGAACTCGCGCTGGCGCGGGTGGTGGGCTATTGCCACCTCGGCGCGGCCGGCGATACGCTGCAGGCTGGGCTCGATGCAGTGCGGGGCGCGGCCGACGCGCCGCTGGACGACACGCTCGGCGAGATCGTCGTCTATTGCGGGCGCATGTCGGCCTGGCTCGACCTGTTCATTCCCTGGTGGGAAGCCAACGAGATCACCCGGCGCAATGTCGCGGCAAGTGAAGGGATGCATCGGTGAGCCAGAAGCGCGAGAGCCATTCCTCCGGATCGCATTTCGAGCGGGCATACGGCTACAGCCGGGCGGTGCGCGTGGGCGAGACGATCCATGTCTCGGGCACCATCGGCATGCGCTACCGCGACCGGGAGATGTCGTCCGATCCGGCCGAGCAGACCCGTCAGGCGTTGCGCAACATAGACGAGGCGCTTGGGGCCCTTGGCTCGGCCCTGTCCGATCTCGTGCAGATAACGACCTATGTCGACTGCGCCGAGACCTGGGCCGCGGTCGGCCCGGTGCTGGGCGAGGCGCTTGGCGACATACGCCCGACCAATGCGGCGCTGGTCGTGGGCTTTCCGTTTCCCGACATCAGGGTCGAGATCAGCGGCATGGCGGTCCGCGGCTCGGGCGGCGCGCGGTGACCGAGCCGCTCAAGGGCCTCGCGCCGGTCAAGCGCGCGGCTTCGCTGGCGGAAAGCGCCCGCGGCGAATTGCGCGCGGCGGTCATGGCCGGCCGGTTCGAGCCGGGCGCCCGGCTCACGGTGCGCTCGGTGGCGCAGGCGCTCGGCGTCAGCTTCACCCCGGCCCGCGAAGCGCTCTACGGCCTCGTGTCGGAGGGTGCGCTGGAGACTGCGGCCAGCGGTACCGCGGTGGTGCCGGTGCTGGACGAGGCGCGGGTGCACGAGTTGCTGGTGATCCGGCAGGCGCTGGAATGCGTCGCCGCGCGTGAGGCGGTGGCGCATGTCGATGCCGCCGCCCTGACCGATCTGCGCGCCTGCCATGCCGCGCTGATCGAGGCCGACAGATGCGGCGACTACAAGCGATTGATGGCGCTGAACTGGCAGTTCCACTTCGCCATCTACGGCGCTTCGGAGATGCCGCGGCTGGTGCGCATGATCGAGGGATGCTGGCTGCAGACCGGCTCCTATCTGAACGTGATCTATCCGGATTATGGCCGCACCGACGGCGGCATCCGCAATCACGAGGCGATTCTCGCTGCGCTGGAGGCGGGCGACAGCGACCGGCTTGCCGAGGCGATCGGGCGCGACATCGAGATGTCCGGCGAAGCGCTGGTCAAGGCGATCCGCGCCGGCTGAGCCGGCCGCGGCCGCCCCCTGCCTCACGGCACCACGACAGCCTTTCCGAAGATGCGGCGTTCTTCCAGCGCGGCAAAGGCCGCACGCGTGTCCTCCAGCGGATAGGTCGAATCGACCACCGGCTGCAGGGCGCCGTCGCGGACGAGGTCGAGCAGCTTGCCGACATCCTCGCGTTCCCAGCCGTTGGAGCCGACGATGTTCTGTTCGAAGGTCCAGATGTAGCGGATATCGGTGTTCGGCGCATAGCCGGCGGTCGCGCCGCAGGTCAGCATCCTTCCGTGCCGCTTCAGGCAGCGCAGCGCCGGCACCCAGGTCTCGCCGCCGGTGAAGTTCACCACCACATCGACACCGCCGCCGCCGGCGATCCGCGGCTTGCCGTGCAGGGCGTGGATCTGCTTCATGAAATCCTGCTCGGCATAGTTGATCACCTCGTCCGCGCCCAGCGCCAGCAACCGCTCCATCTTCTCGGGCGAGGAGGCGGCGGCGATCACATGCGCGCCGGCCATGCGCGCCAGTTGCACGCAGCAGGTGCCCACGCCGCCCGAGGCGCCCAGGATCAGCACCTTCTCGCCGGCCTCGACGGCGCCGCGCGTGACCATCATCCGATAGGCGGTGCCATAGGCGCAGGGCAGGGCGGCCGCCTCGGCGAAGCCGACGCCGTCGGGCATCGGCACCAGCATGTGCGCCTCCAGCACCGCCAGTTCCGCCAGCCCGCCATTCATCATCTCGCCGAACAGCTTGCCGGTCTGGCGGTTGATCGGATCGATCAGAACCCGGTCGCCGGGGGCGAAACCGCTGACGCCCGGCCCGATCGAGGCGACCTCGCCGGCGGCGTCGATCCCCATGATGACCGGCAGCGGCACCCTGATCCCCGGCATGCCGCGCATGGTGAAGATGTCGTGATAGTTCAGTGTGCAGGCGCGGATGCGGACGACCACCTGCCCCTCGCCGGCAACCGGATCGGGCCAGTCCGCCTCGAACCGGATATCCTCGCGCGTGCCGTGTTGATGCAGAACCTGGGCTTTCATGTGCACTCTTCCCGTTGTCAGATATCGCGGATGAAGGTCGCGGCCTGTTCGGCCAGCGGCTTTCGGTCGATCTTGTTGGTTCCCGAAAGCGGCAGCGCCTCGACGATCACGACAAAACGCGGGTGCTGATAGGCGGGTCCATGCGCAAGCGCATGCGCCTTCACCATATCTGCGTCGAGCGCGGCGCCCGGGGACGGCACGACGAAGGCGGCCGGCAGGTTGCCCTTGATCCGGTCGGGCACCGGCACCACCGCCGCCTGTGCGATCGCCGGATGCGCCTCGAGCAGCGCCTCGACCTCGCCGGGATAGACGTTCTCGCCGCCGCAGGTGAACATGTCGTCGGCGCGGCCGACGAAATAGTAGAAGCCCTCGCCATCCCTGCGCATCACGTCGCCGGTGTCGTACCAGCCGTCACGGATGCGCTCGGCGGTCTTTTCGGGCAGGTTCAGATAGCCCGGCGTCACCACCGGGCTGCGCACCCACAGCGTGCCCTCGTCGGCCGAGGGGCCGCCCACAAGCCGCAGTTCCACCCGGTCCGAGGCGACGCCCAGCGACGGCCAGGGCGTGGGCCGGCCATCGGGATGCGGGCGAAAGGCCAGCGGGCCGGATTCGGTGGTGCCATAGCCGTTGGAGATCGCCGCGGCCGGGAACGCGCGCCGGAATTCGCCCATCATCTCTGCTGAAAGCGGCGCCGAGCCGACGTTGATTGCCTGCACGCAGGACAGGTCAAGACGCTCCAGCAGATCCGTCTCGCGCAGCGCCAGCGCGATCATCGTCGGCACGCCGCTCAGATGGGTGCAGCGCTCTTCGGCCGCGGCGGTCAGATAGGCCCGGGCATCGAAGCCCGACATCAGCACCACCGAAGCCCCTGAGAGCAGCGCCAGTTCGGTCCAGAACAGCGCGTTCATGTGATAGAGTGGCGCCGCCACCAGCACGCGCGCGTCCCAGGGCTGCGGCATGGCGGCACCTGCGCCGTGCAGCGCATAAAGGAACCCGCCGTGGGTGATCGGCACCCCCTTCGGCCGGCCGGTGGAGCCCGAGGTGTAGAGGATGTTGGCGAAATCCCGGGGCGCCATGGGCTGCGGCGTGAACGGTCCGGGTCGGCACAGCGCATCCCACTGCGCATCGTCGTCGAGGCGCAGGATCGGCGTGCCCTCGGGCACCATCGCCGTGCGGTCGGCATCGGCAAGGGCCAGCACGACGCCGCTGTCGCGGAAGACATGCTCGCGGGCTGCCGGGCCGAGGCGGAAGTTGACCGGCACCGCGCAGAAGCCCGCGCGCATGATGCCCAGAAAGGCAAGGAGGAACCGCGCGCCATTGGCCGCGGCAATGGCGATGCGGGCGCCGGGTTCGAGGCCGCGCGCGATCAGCCCGCGGGCAACCGCATCGGCGGTGTCGTGGCATTCGGCAAGGGTATGGTGGCGGACGCTGCCGTCCGCCCCGATCTCGGTCAGGCAGCGCGAGTCCCCTGCGCGGCGGTCGTTGAACAGATCGCCCAGGTTGCTGCGGTGTTCCGTCACGGCGGCGGTCCCGGCGCTCATCCGACAGCGGTGGAATAGGTCCCGCGGCCGATGGCGGTGAGGCGGCCCTCGGGATCGAAGACGTCGATGTCGACCACGGCCACGCTGCGGCCGATCCGGCGGGCGGTGGCGGTGGCGGTGAGGGCGCTGCCGCTGGAAGGGCGCAGATAATCCACGCGGAAATTCATCGTCGGCACGCCGCCGCCCACTGCCGCGGCAACGGCGAAATCGCCCACCGTGTCGATGAAGCTGGCCACCGGCCCGCCGTGGAACATTGCCGTCCCGCCGGGCCCGCCGCGCTGCAGTTCGGGCCGCATCGGCATGGTCATGGTGACACTGCCGGAACGCAGGTCCAGTGCCGTCGCCCTCAGCCCGAGAAACGAGATGAAGGGCGAACGGTCGAGCATCTGCTGGATCTGCTCGAGGGTCAGGGTCTGGGACAAGCCGGTCCTCCTTGGCTGTGGCGCGGCGCAGGCCGGGCAGGGGGGCAGGGCATCACCGCGCCCGCCAGAAGACGATGCGCCGATGCGCCAGCGTGACCGCAAATCCGGTGATCGCGCCCATCGCGGCCAGCGACAGGATCGCCGCGAACATCACCGACACGTTCAGGTCGTTGGCGAAGCTCTTGATGATGTGGCCGAGCCCGGCTGTCGAGGCGATGAACTCGGACACCACGCAGCCGACGAAGGCCAGCACGAGGGCGATCTGCAGGCTGGACATGATGTGGTCGATCGCGCCGGGAAACTTCACGTCGAGGAACATCCGCAGCCGGCTGGCCGATGCCGCCCGATAGAGATCGATCAGCCGCGGATCGGCGGCGCGCAGCCCGGCCACCGTGTTCACGAAGACCGGAAAGAAGCACAGGAGTGCCACCGTCACGATCTTCGACGGCAGGCCGACGCCGAAATAGACGATGATCAGCGGCGCCACCGCCACCGTGGGCATCGACTGGATGGCAATGACGATGGGGTAGATCGCCAGCGAGGCGACCCGGATCTCGGCCACGATCATCCCGGCGATGATGCCGGCCACGGCGCCGAAGGCGAAGCCGATCATCGCGCCTTGCAGCGTGAACCACGCATGCGGCCACAGGAACCCGCCGATCCAGCCGCGCGACAGCGCCTCGGCGATGGCGCCGGGCCGGGGCAGCACATAGGCGGGCAGGTCGAAGAGCAGGATCGCCCCCTCCCAGGCCAGGATCAGCGCGACGAAGGTGGTCAGGCTCGCCGCGGCCAGTTTCAGACCTTCAGCCATGTTGCCCCCGTCCGCCGGCTTCCCAGAACAGCACGCCGCGCCGTGCCAGCCGCACCAGCGCGTTCCCGGCCACCCCGATCAGCCCCAGCACGATCACCGCGCCGAAGGTCAGCGGCAGGTTGAAGGTGTTCGAGGTGTCCTGGATCACGAAGCCCATGCCGCGGGTGGAGCCGACGAACTCCATCACCACGCAGCCGATAAGGGCAAAGGCGACCGCGACCTCCAGCCCGGCGAAGATCTGGCTCGCCGCGGTCGGCAGCTTGACCTGCAGGAACATATGCCCGCGCGAGGCACCCGCGGCGCGCATCAGGTCGATCAGGTTGGGATCGGCGGCGCGAAAGCCCGACAGAGCGTTGGCGAAGACCGGAAAGAAGCAGATCAGCGCCACCAGAAGGATCTTGCCCTCGATGTCGAAGCCCATCCACAGGAACACCAGCGGCGCGATGGAGACCTTCGGGATCGACTGGATCGCGATCAGATGCAACAGCAGGAACCGCTCCGCCGTCTTGAACTCGGCCACCAGCGCGGCAAGCACCAGCGCGGCCAGCGCACCGAAGCCGTAGCCGATCAACGTTGCCTGCAGGGTCGGCGGCAGGTGCCGGGCGAGGGTGCCGTCGGTCGCCGCCTGCCAGATCGCCTGCATCACCCGTCCGGGTGTCGGCAACAGGAAGGACGGCACCACCCCGCCGGCGGACATCAGATGCCAGACCGCCAGGATCGCCGCGAGCCCCGCCAGCGGATAGCCGACAGCGCCGGCCGTGCTTGCCAGGCGGCGGCTCATGCCTCGGCCTCCGGCATCTCGCGGAACAGGCTGCGCAGATGGGTGGTGAGTTCGATGAACCGCGGGTCCGCCATGGTTTCGAGGCCGCGCGGCCGCGGCAGGTCGACAGCGACCGTCTCGACGATGCGGCCGGGCCGCGGCCCCATCACCGCCACCCGGTCCGAGAGGTAGACGGCCTCGGGGATCGAATGGGTGATGAACAGGATCGAGGTCGGCGTGGACATCCAGATCTGCTGCAACTCGTCCATCATCGTCTCGCGCGTCATCGCATCGAGCGCCGCGAAGGGCTCGTCCATCAGCAGCAGCGCCGGGTCATGCACCAGCCCGCGGGCGATGCCGACCCGCTGCTGCATGCCGCCCGACAGTTCATGAGGGTAATGCCTTGCGAAAGCGTCGAGTTTCACCAGCTTCAACAGCTCGAGCGCCTTGTCGCGATGGGCTCGGACCGAGGCGCCGCGTGCCCGGATGGGAACCAGCACGTTGTTGAGCACGTTACGCCACGGCAGCAACGTCGGCTGCTGAAAGACGATGCCGACGTCCGGGCGCGGGCCGCGCACCGCCGCCCCGGCAAGGGTGATTCTGCCGGCACTGGGCGGCAGGAGCCCGGTTACCAGCTTCAGCAACGTCGACTTGCCGCAGCCCGAGGGGCCAAGCACCGAGACGAATTCGCGCCGGCCGACCTGCAGGTCCAGCCCGTCAAGTGCGACGAGCGGGCCGCGGCTCGTGTCGTAGACGAGCCGGACCCCCTCGATCGCCAGATGGGAGGCGGCATCGCCGCCCCCCGCCGACGCGGGCGTCGTGGCGTCCGGCACCGCCTGCACGCCGCTTCTCACTCCGCCGCGGCCGCCACCGCCTCGGCGTCGAAGTCGTTGAACGCCTCGGCAAAGCGGTTGGTGAAGAGCAGCCCACGGTCGAAGTCGGTGTTGTCGATCTCGCCGTCATTGGCCATCACTTCGATCAGCCGCTCCCAAGCATCCTCGGGGTAATAGCCATAGAGGTCGGGGCCGCCCACGGTGAAGTCGTCGATCTGGTTGATGTCGAACATCACCTGCTGCATGTCCCGTTCGAGTTGGGCGGCCTCGTCACCGGCCGCCGGCGCCGCGGCCGGGTTGGTCTCCCAGAAGGCGCGGACGCAGGCCTCGGTGTTGGCCTTGCAGGCGATCCAGGACTTCACCAGAGCCCGGCCGAAGCCTTCGACGATCTCGGGTTTCTCGGCGATCATCGTGTCGTTGGTGACGATCCCGTTCGAGAAGATCGTGCGGTACTGATCCGGCATCGGAATGCGCCGGATCGGGATGCCGGCCATCTCCATCCGGCCATGCTCGCCCACGAACAGGTTGACGGCATCGACCTCGCCGGTCTCCAGCCGGCGCCATGCGGCGGCGCCGAGGCCGATCGGCAGGATCTCGACATCCTCGTTCCAGCGCAGCCCGACGCTCGAGAGCATGGCGCGCGACATCGGCAGGTTGCCCCAGGTCAGCGCGCCGACCCCCAGCTTGCCGCCGGCCAGATCAGCAAGTTCGGTGACCGGGCTGTCCTCGAGCGTGACGAATTCGAAGGTCTGGCTGCGCAGCCAGTTCACCACGAAGGTCACCGGCAGCGGCTCGCCCCGCGATGCGGCGATCACGGCGAGGTCGGGGTTGGCATAGCCGAACTGAACCTGATTGTTCGCCACCTGCGGCAGCAGCACCGCCGAGCCCGAGACGGAGACGTATTCCAGCGCGTCGATCCCCTCCTCACGGAAGAATCCGAGCTGTTCGCCATAGGTGTAGTAGGCGAACTGGACGCTCCAGGCTGCACCCGGCAGCCCGACCGTCACGCGCTCCTGGGCCGCCGCCGGCATGGCGGCCCCGGCCAGAGCAATGACGGCGGTCGCCGTCGTCGCGAGGAAGCTTTTCATGCATCGTCCTCCTTCGGTTTGCCCATCCGGGCGTGTCGGATACGGGAATGACCGCCTGCCGCATCGCGCCGCCGCGGCCCGGCCGCTCAGGGGCCGAGGAACACCACATCGCCGCGCGGTGTCTCCAGCACGGCCAGCAGGCCGGGACGGGTCGCCCGTCGCACCGGCACGTCGACTCCGATGGCCTGGTAGACCTTGGTCAGCGGTTCGGGGTCGGGTTCAAGGACGCAGAAGTCCTTCAGCAGGCAGCCGCCGGGCGTGCTGTCGGCGGGATGGGGCGACTCCTTCCAGTCGATCACGAAGGGCAGCCGGTCGGGCCAGCGGGCATCCGAGAGGTAGAGGATGCTCCAGTCAAGCCGCACCCCGTCAGGCCGGGTGCGGCCCATCGATACCGGCTCCGCCACCGTCAGCCCGGCGCCGCGGGCCGCGTCGCAGACCCCCGCAAGATCGTCGCTGCGAAGGGCAAAACTCATCAGTTGCGGCTGCGCCATGGCGGCAATCCTTGCGCCGAGGTTGTCTTGCAGCCGTTGCGCGGGGTCCGGGGCGATGATCTCGAAATAGACGCCGTCGCCCAGCGACAGCAGCCGGTTGCGCGTTCCGAAGCCCTCATGCGCCCCGCCGACGGCCGCCTCGATCCCGGTAAGCTCCCGGAACAACGCCACGCCCGCGTCTAGGTCGGGCACGGCCCAGAGCAGGTGATCGACCCGTGCGCGCATCCTGATGTCTCCTGTCGCCGACTCGCAGACTGAACGTTCGGTAATGCTGACGCCACGCGCGCCGGCTGTCAACGTGCGACGCCGCAGCCTCCTCCATGCGGCATGAATTCGGTTCCGGATGCGGCCGAGCTGGACTAAACCCTTGGCAGCCAACAGCGCGGAGCCAACGCATGACATCGCCCCCGCAAGCCCGCGAGACGGGGCTCGCCGCCCCGCGGAGCGCCTTCGCAGGCAGCATCGCGCCGATGGTGCCCGGGCGGGTCGTCGGCCGGCTTGCGGTGGAGCTGTCGCATTGCGACGCGGCGGGGGCGGTGCATGCCGGAACCCTTTTCGGCCTTGCCGCCGAAACCGCCCGCAGCGGCGCTCAGGCCGAGGCGGGGCAGGACTGCGCGCCCCGGCTCATCGAGGCGAAGTCGGTCCTGCTTGCGCCCGGCCCCGCGCGGTATCTCACGGCCGAGGCGCGCCGGCTCACGGGCGCCCCCGGTGTTGCTGTCTGGACCGTCGACATTCACGAAGAGGCGGGGCGGATGCTGGCCACGATCTGTCACAGTTTCCTGAGCGAGCCGGTGACGCCGCCTGCCCCGGCGGCAGCCTCCCCCGCCGCGCCGGCTGCCGGCGATCCATCCGGCAGCAACCCGCCCAGCCTCGGCGACCGGCGTCGCGAGCGGATCGCGCTTGCGGCGGGCGACGTGATCGCCCGCAAGGGTTTCGCCAATGCCACCATGCGCGAGATCGCCGAGGCCGCCGGGCTGCATGTCCCGACGATGTATCAGCATGTCGACGGCAAGGACGAGGTTCTGGAGCTCTTCTACGCCCAGGCGATGGAGCGGATCAGCCGCGAACTCGACGCGAGACTCGTCACGGCGCAGGGCGCGGCGGACGGGCTGCGGCAGATGATGTCCGCCCTTCTCGATGTGGTGGACGGGCGGCGCCACGACGTCGGCGTGCTCAACCGCGAGTTCAAGTCGCTCCAGCCCGAGGCGCGGGCGCGGGTGATCGCCGGGTATCGCGCGCTGATCCAGCGTTTCGCCGACCGCATCGCGCAGGGCATCGCCTCGGGCGAGTTCCGCAAGGTGGATCCGTTCATCGCCGCCAACTTCGCCGAGATGCTCTGCGACGTATGGGCCTTGCGCCCCTTCTTTCTGGCCGGCTACCCGGTCGGGATCTATCGCCGCGAGGCGCTCGACTTCATGCTCTACGGCCTCTCACCGCGCCCCCCGGCCTGACCGCCGGGCCTTGTCGCCCAGGACCCCGGGGTGCAGGGCCAGCGGCCGCCCCTCGAAGATCGTCTCTATGGAGAAGTAACCGGTCACCTTCTCCAGGTCGAAGCTGCCGATCAGGCGCTGATAGACATCGTCATAGCCCGACATGCTGCGGGTGACGATGCGGATCAGATAGTCCCAGTCGCCGCCGATGCGGTGAAACTCGGTTACCTCCGGGATCGCCTCGACATGCTGGCGGAACCGGTCCGACCAAGCCTGCGCATGATGCCGTGTGCGGATCATCATGAACACCGTCAGATCGAGCCCCAGCAGGGTCCGGTCAAGCCGGAGTTGCGAGCCCCGGATCAGGCCGCTGTCCTGCAGCCGCCGCAGCCGACGCCAGCAGGCGTTCTGCGACAGACCCGCACGCTCGGCCAGCGCGCGCTGCGACAGGCCCGCGTCGGCCTGCAGGGCGGTCAGCAGGGCACGGTCAATCTGATCTATGATCACGTAATCTGGCATATCGGACCTTGCGCCTTAGGCGGAAAATCTGGGATCACTAGTGATGATCCTTCCCGCTGGCAAAGTAAAGTCTGCAACGGACAGCCGCAGGACAGGGTGGACAGATGGCAGCAGACCCCTCGGGCTTTTTCGACCGGTTCCGCGCGGCGCTCAACGCCGCGGATCCGATACCGGCGCTTCGGGCCGGACTGGTGGGCAAGGGCGCCTGCGTCGAGGGGGCCTTCGGTCCCCGGCCGCTGGTCTATGCCGATCACACGGCCTCGGGCCGGGCGCTGATGCAGATCGAACGCGCGATCCTTGAAGAGGTGCTGCCCTACTACGCCAACAGCCATACCGAAGCGTCCTTCTGCGGCGCCCACATGACCGCGCTGCGGCGCGCCGCGCGGGCCGAAGTGGCCCGGGCCTGCGGGGCAGGGGACGAGCATTCCGTCGTCTTCTGCGGCGCCGGCGCGACCGCCGGGTTGAACCGGCTGGTGCATCTTCTGGGCTTGCCGGCGGCGGCGGCCTCCGCGGTGCCCCCGCTGGTCATTCTCGGGCCCTACGAGCATCATTCGAACATCCTGCCCTGGCGCGAGAGCGGGGCCGAAATCAAAACGCTTCCCGAGGCGCCCGGGGGCGGCCCCGATCTCGCCGCGCTCGACGCGGCACTGGAGCAGGCGGGCGCGGGGCGGCTGGTGGTCGGGGCGTTTTCCGCCGCCTCCAACGTTACCGGTCATCTCACCGATGTCGCCGAGGTGACCCGCCGGCTGAAGCGCACCGGGGCGCTGGCGGTCTGGGATTATGCCGGCGGCGGGCCTTATCTGCCCATCGCCATGGATCCGGCCCCCGACGCCCCGATCGACGCGCTGGTGATCTCGCCGCACAAGTTCGCCGGCGGCCCTGGCGCCTCGGGCGTGATGATCCTGCGCCGCGATGCCGCGCGGCTGTCGCGCCCGGTCTGGCCCGGCGGCGGCACCGTGCGCTTCGTCTCTCCCGAGGCGCATGACTACGCCGCGAGCATCGAGGCCCGCGAAGAGGCCGGGACCCCCAACATCCTCGGCGACATCCGTGCCGCCCTCACCTTCGTCGTCAAGCACGCCGTGGGCGTGGAGCGGATCGCAGCGCGACATGCGGCGTTGCGCCAACGGGCCCTGGCGGCCTGGTCGGCCGAGCCGCGCCTGTCGATTCTGGGCAATCCGCGGGGCGAGCGGCTTCCCGTCTTCGCCCTGCGCATTTCCGATGCCGGCAGCGGCGTGGTGCACCCGCAACTTGTCACCCGGCTGCTCAGCGATCTGCACGGCATCCAGGCCCGCGGTGGCTGCGCCTGTGCCGGCCCCTATGTCCACGGCCTGCTGCAGATCGATGCCGCGACCTCGCAGCGGATCCGGCAGGGCATCCTGGACGGTGACGAGATCGGCAAGCCGGGGTTCACCCGCCTCAATCTGGGTTTCCTTCTGAGCGACGTCGAGGCCCAGACCATCATCGATGGCGTGTGCGACATCGCCCGTCGCGCCAGCACCCTGTCCGAGGCCTACGCGGCCGATGCGTCGACGGCGATCTTTCACCCCCGCAGGGCGGCAGCTGCCGTGACCCTGCAGCCGTAACGCGCAACCGCGCATGAAGAGCGCGTGCGCCTCGCCCTGCAGGGCATCGCAAGGGCAGGGCCAAGACGTGCGCGCATCCTCCTGCGCCACCTCCACCTCGACGACAGCCGGCTTCCGCAAGCGGCACCGAACGTCCAACGCTCTTCGAATCCTTCGACAGCAGGCATCGCGACCGATCCCGGGCCGACAGGGCAGAACCGCATGTACATCGTAAGCGCCGGCCGCCCACCCTTGGGCTTGCGGCCTGACTGTTCGCGGGAGTTCCAGGGCATGAGCTCGGCGGTGTCGGGCTGCATGTGGTTGTCGAGGATCTTGCGGAGCGCCGCGGACCGTATCCAGCGCCATCGCAGCCTTCACATGTTCCGGCCACCGCCGCCGTCCGGTCGGACCCGTCGCAACCTTGATACGACCGGCATACCCTCGATCGTCGCTGTGAGAAGTCACGCAGGGGCACCCCGTTTTTTTTTTGTTTTCCGCTGTTCAGAGGCAGTTCGGTGGCCTGAACCCTGCAGGAAGCGGCTTGGCGGAGTGCTTCGGAGCGTGATCGGGGAGCGTTCCGACTGGTCGCATCGGGTTGCGGCCCCTGTGGCCTGACCACCACCGAACGCGCGCGGCTGAAGGAGCTCGAGCGCGAGAACCGGGAACTGCGTACGGCCAACGAGATCCTGAAGAGGGGTGAGCCAATGGAACGCCAATGGTCCGAGAGACATTG
>SLBI01000088.1 GCA_007126375.1 Paracoccaceae bacterium | reverse complement strand
GATGCCCCCGAGGCGGCCATCCCCGACCCGGCGCCTACTCGCCCAGCGCGATGCCCTCGCGCCGGCGGTCGGCGCCCCCGCTCAGCCCGTCCGGCCCGATGGCGATCATCTGCAGGCCCGAGGTGCGCGCGCCGAGGCGGACGGTGAACCCCATCGCCTCCAGCGGCTCGGCCAGCGCTTCGGCGGCCGTGCCCTCCTCGAGGATGTAGGTGCCGAAGGCATTCACCAGATGCGGCCGGTCGATCGCCGTCTGCACGTCGAGACCCCAGTCGAGATGCGCGATCAGGCTGTTGGCGGTGTAGGAAATGATCGGCGCGCCGCCGGGCGACCCGGTCACCACCACCGGCGCCCCGTCGCGCAGCACGATGGTCGGCGACATCGACGAGCGCGGTCGCTTGCCCGGCTCCGCGCGGTTGGCGATGGGCCAGCCGTCGGCATGGCTGCGGAACGAGAAATCCGTCAGCTCGTTGTTCAGCAGGAAGCCGCGCACGAACAGCCGCGCGCCGAAGCCGCTCTCGATCGTCGTTGTCATCGACAGCGCGTTGCCGGCGGCATCGACGATGGAGATGTGGCTGGTCGCCGGCCGCTCCGGATCGGTATCCGAGGCCCGCATCAGCGCATGATCGAATTCCGGCAGACCCGGCGCCACCTCGGGCAGCGCGTCGTCGCGGCCCAACAGCTCCGCCCGGGATGCCAGATAGCCGGGCGCGGTCATCCCCTGCACCGGCACCGGCACGAAGTCGCTGTCGGCGATGTAACGGCCCCGGTCGGCGAAGGCGAGGCGGGTGGCATCGCCGATCAGCCGCCAGGTGTCAGGCGCGTCCGGGTCCATCGCCGGCAGGTCGAATTGCGCCAGCTTGCCGAGGATCTGCGCGATGGTGATCGCACCCGACGAGGGCGGGCCCATGCCGCAGACCTCGGCGCCGCGATAGTCGATGCAGACCGGCGGCCGCTCAACCACCCGGTAGCGCGCCAGATCGTCGAGGCTCAGCAGGCCGGGATTGCCCTCGGCCGAGCGCACCGCGGCGACGATGTCCTCGGCCACCGGACCGCGGTAGAACCCGGCGGCGCCCTCGGCGGCGAGGATGCGCAGGGTTTCGGCATAGTCCGGGTTGCGGCGCAGGGCGCCCACCTCCAGCGGCGCACCGTCGGGCCAGAAATACGCCGCCGTCGCCGGATAGCGGGTCAGACGTTCCTCGTCGCCGGCGATCTGCCCGGCCAGCCGCGGCGAGACCGCAAAGCCCATCTCCGCCAGCCGTATCGCCGGCGCCAGCAGGTCGGCCCAGTTGGCCTGCCCCCAGCGGCGGTGCGCCGCCTCCATCAGCGCCGGCGTGCCCGGCGTGCCGACCGAGAGCCCGCCGACCACCGCATCCCAGAACGGCAGCGGCTCGCCCTCTTCGGTCTGGAACAGCCGCGGCGTCGCCGCCATCGGCGCGGTCTCGCGCCCGTCCAGCGTCGTCACCTCGCCGGTCGCGGCGTCGTACCAGACCAGAAAGGCGCCGCCGCCAAGCCCCGAGGACTGCGGCTCCACCAGCCCCAGCACCGCCTGCACCGCGACCATGGCATCGGCCGCGCTGCCGCCGGCGCGCAGCACCTCGGCGCCGACCTCCACCGCCATCGGGTTTGCCGCCGCCACCATCCACCGCTCCGCCTGCACCGGCTGCCCGGCCTCGCGCGCCGCCCAGGCCGCGCGGGCCGGCTCGGACAGCCCCGAAAAGGCATCGGGCAGCGCCACCGCGATTTCCGGCTCCAAGACGTCCGAGGCCTGTTGCGCTGCCACGGGCAGCGCCACCGCGCTGCCCAGCGTTGCGACGATGAGCATGGATCGCATCTGGTATCCCTCCTCTGTCGGCATGTCGTCGCGCCGCTCCGGCGACGCGCGCACCGCCCGAGTTTCAATCGGCGCGTGCGCCGCGTCAACCGTCCGCCGGGCCGGTCGCCGGGGCCGGATCTTCCTGCCCCTGCCGGGCCCACATCGCGGCATAGCGCCCTGCCCGGGCCAGCAGTTCTTCGTGCCGGCCCTGCTCGACGATCCGTCCCTCTTCCAGCACCACGATCCGGTCGGCCCGCACCACGGTCGAGAGCCGGTGCGCGATGGTGATCACCGTCCGCCCCCGGCCCATCGCCTCCAGCGCCGCCTGGATCGACTGCTCGGTCTGGGTGTCCAGCGCCGAGGTCGCCTCGTCCAGCAGCAGGATCGGCGGGTTCTTGAGGATCGTGCGCGCGATCCCCACCCGCTGCTTCTCGCCGCCCGACAGCTTCAGCCCGCGCTCGCCCACCTGGGTGTCATAGCCCTCGGGCAGCGACCGGATGAATTCGTGGATGCGCGCCGCCCGCGCCGCCGCCTCGATCTCGGCGGCGCTCGCCTCGGGCCGGCCATAGGCGATGTTGTAGCGGATCGAGTCGTTGAACAGCACCGTATCCTGCGGCACCACCCCGATCGCGGCATGCAGGCTGTCCTGGGTGATGTCGCGCAGATCCTGACCATCGATCCGCAACGCCCCTCCGGTAACGTCGTAGAATCGGAACAGCAGCCGCCCGATGGTCGATTTCCCCGCGCCCGAGGGGCCGACGATCGCCACCGTCTCGCCCGGCCCCACCCGCAGCGAGATGCCCTGCAGGATCGGCCGCGCCGGATCGTAGCCGAAGGCGACACCGTCGAACACCACCTCGCCGCCCGTCACCTGCAACGGGCGCGCGCCGGGCCGGTCGGTCACCTCGGCAGGCTGCTCCAGAAGGTCGAACATCTCGCCCATGTCCACCAGCGCCTGGCGGATCTCGCGATAGACCGTGCCGAGAAAGCCCAGCGGCAGGGTGATCTGGATCATGTAGGCGTTGACCATGACGAAATCGCCCACCGTCAGATCGCCCCGCTGCACCCCCAGCGCCGCCAGCACCATCACCGCGACGAGCCCCGAGGTGATGATCATCGCCTGCCCGACGTTCAGCATCGCCAGCGTGTAATTGGTCTTCAGGGCGGCCGTCTCGTAGCGCGCCATGGCGCCGTCATAGCGCCCGGCCTCCCAGCTTTCGGCATTGAAATACTTCACCGTCTCGAAATTGAGCAGGCTGTCGATCGCCTTCTGGTTGGCATCGGTGTCCTGCGCGTTCATCTCGCGGCGGATGCGCACCCGCCATTCGGTCACGCGAAAGGTGAACAGCACATAAAGCGCCACGGTCCCCGCGACCGCCGCCAGATACCAGACGTCGAAGAGGACGAAGAGCACCAGCGCGACCAGCGTCAGTTCCAGGATCAGCGGCCCGACCGAGAAGACGAGGAACCGCAGCAGGAAATCCACGCCCTTCACGCCGCGCTCGATGATCCGGCTCAGCCCGCCGGTCTTGCGGGTGATGTGATAGCGCAGGCTGAGGCGGTGGATATGGGTGAAGGTCTCCAGCGCGAGACGGCGCAGTGCCCGCTGGCCGACCCGGGCGAACAGCACGTCGCGCAGTTCCTGAAACCCTACCGTCATCAGCCGCGCCAGGCCATAGGCCACCGTCAGCCCCACGGCACCCAGCGCCAGCAGCAGCGCCGGCCCGCTGGCCTCGTCCGCAAGGCTGTCCACCGCCAGCTTGTAGAGGATCGGCGTCCCCACCGCGACCAGCTTGGCCATCACCAGCGCCGCCAGCGCCATCAGCACCCGCCGCCGCGCCCAGATCGCATCCTCCGGCCAGACATAGGGCAACACCCGCCGGATCGTGCGCCAGGCGCTACGCCGCTCGGCCGCCGTCACGACATGGGCGGCACCGCCCGCCGGCGCGGCGCTGGTGTCGGGGGTGGATGTCATCGGCTGGCTCTCCCGCTGGCGCGGCAAAGCCTAGGGCGGCACCGCG
>SLBI01000228.1 GCA_007126375.1 Paracoccaceae bacterium | reverse complement strand
CGCTCCACGGCGACGTCACGCGTCACCAGGCGACTGCCGGGAACCACGGCGGCCGGCCCCGGATCCTGACGCACCCGGAACGCCCGGAAACCGGACGCATCACCCAGCTCCGGTCCGTAGGCAGCACGGACCGGCCCGGCATCCCTCACACGCGCTTCCGGCTCCAGCCCGGCGACATACGCCACCCGGATCTGCGCCACCTGGTTCAGCAACTGCCGCCGCCATTCCTCGCCCGCCGCCAATTCGAACGGGTCGAAGTGCACCTCGATCCGTGCCGGCGTGTCGCCGCGCGCCACTTGAAGGTCCAGCCAGCCGTCGCCGTTGTGGTCCCGCAGCTCCGCCCCACTGGCATCCAGCAGCCGGACTCCGGGCTGGCCGAGATCGTTCCGGAAATTGAGCTTCAGCCAGTACGGTGTGTCCGCTTCAATCCCGGCCGCCTCGGCGCGCACCTCCAGCGGCAGTGCCACTGGTTGGCTCCGCTGCGCCACCAGGCGCACCACCGCATCCTCCATCAGCCACCCATCCAGGTCGCTCTCGGGCACCGGCAGCGCAGCGATGAACACCCCTTCGCGGGTCGGCCTGAGCGCATCTAACAAAGCCAGCGCGTGTTGCTCAGCGGCGTCGAACGCGGCTTTGATCTGCGCACGGTCCGACCACTCATGCTCCCTATCTGCTCCGCGAAGTGTAGGAACGAAAATGAGAATCTCGGTATTCCGGTGAGCAATTACCCGATGGCCTCGATACGCAGAGCCTTCTTGGCCGAAAATCAGTGAGACTCGGCTTTCAGAGTCGTCCCACTCAACCAGGTCATAATGGCTGTGCGGCGAAAATCGAGGATGTCCTGGGTCCATGGCTTGCTGAATCGCGTTCGCCCGATCACGTATATTGCCTTTCCATCTGGGTGCAAGCGTTAGAGCAAAATCTTCTTTCGGTCGGTTAAAATATTCCAGATCAAGCGCCAAACCGGGCCAAGAGCATGCCCAACCTATCGAACCCTCACCGACATCTATTCTGGGTGCCGAGCGGATAGGGATTCTGGGTACGCTGTCGATATCACACATGAAGCCGGTGGCCCAGAAATCCTCTCCGGTAAACACCCCGTCTTCTGCAAGAGCAGGTTCCAGTTCCCGCGACGCATGCAGCCCGCTGCGTACCAACCGGACCTCGAAACTGTCACCGCTTTTCCTGGTCCACCCGTCCCTGCCAGCGTAGAAGCTGACACCCCATGCGCTGTCTGGAGGGATGGCGGGAAAAGGTGAGGCCGACCAGAAAAAACTCTCGGGAGTATTAGGAAATGCCTCGGTAACGATCGTTGGCCGCCGGTAATTGCCCCGGCAATGGTCCCGTGTGTCGCGGTCAAAAAACTGTGTTGGTTCACCGCTGGAGCAGAACACCAGCGTCCGTAGTTCTTCGATGGTGGGCAGCCGCCAGCCTGCAATTTCGCGTGCCGCCTGTTGAGCTTCCCTCTGCGTGTAGCCCGTAGCCTCGCCCACGCAGGTTTGCCCGTCCCACGTTTGCCCGAGACTGCAACGCTGCCATTCTATGCCAGTGACAACATCCCGCACGATTGCGCCGTCTGGTCCGATCACCTCGTAACGTTCGGCAATCAAACCCGGGTCTCGAGTGACCCGGGTTCCATCGGCAATGTCCGTTACGACGATGGTCTGGCTCAGCTCCCACCACGACCCATCGGGGAGTGAACGTGCCTTCATGGTGATCACGTAAGTGCCGGGGCCTGCATTCCGATGGTTAAAGATCAAGTTCGCCGCATTGGTCCGATAGTTGAGTGTTGGCTGCCCGTCCACGAGCCAGACGATTTCCACATGTTCTGGTTCTCCTTCCTGAAACGCGTTGCACTCGATCGCTGTACTCCCGTGGGCGCCGTACACGCAGTGGAGACCTCCGATGCGCGCTGGCGCAGGCGCGGGCTCCGGTTCCGGGGGCGGCTCGGGCTGCGGTGGTACCGGCTCCGGTTCTGGATCCGGGGACGCTGGCGCAGGTACCGGCTCCGGGGGCGGAGCCGGCGGCAGAGGCACAGGTTCCGCTTCCCGCACCGCAAGCAGCATTTCCTCCGCAACATCTCGGGCGTCACGTGTCATGCGTCCGGCAGTGGCCGCCATGCGGATGGCTTGTTCCGGGTTGATATCGCCAGCTCGCAGAGCCTGTACGATGGCGTCGCGAAACTCATTCCTGTAGAGGAATCCGAACGGCGTCAGCACGATCTCGGGGTCATGCACAAGTTTGTGAAGATCCTGTGCACGCGCAGGGTCGTCACGCATGAAGTCCCAATCGCCCGTGTAGTCGGGTTCGCGTTCAGCTTGCGCCTGATGCCGCTCGAGAGCGTCGATTCGGCTGGATAATTCCTCGATCTTCTGCCGTAACGTCGTGCTGTCCCTGCCACTTGTGTCTTGGATGGCCTGGATGCTCGCCTGGACCTCTTGCAGCCGCTCTTCGAGTTGATCCACGTTCATCGCCCGGTGCTCGCTGGGCAAACGGTCTTTTATCTCCTGCATACGCCGCTGCAACTGTTGCCGCTGTTGCTTCAGCTCCGCGTTGCGCTGCACGGCCGCCTGCGCCGCCCGAAGCTCCCGTTCCAAAGCCTGCCGCTCTCGTTCCTGAGTCAGGTTGTAGTGCAGCGAGGGCCAAACCGATCGCTGAAAATCATGATCGAGACCCATTCGCTCTGTTTCCCATTCCCGGAAGCGGTCCTTGGCGTCTCTCAAATCCTGTTCGGCGGGCGCCGTTTGTCGATCGATCTCGAGAATGCGTTCGTGGATTACGCGCAACGAGTCTTGGAGCGCTCCAGCGCGGCCTTCCAACCCTTCGAGCAGCGCGTCGCGCTTACGCTCAAGCGCCTCCAGGCTTTCCAGTAGCTCCAACCGATTCCGGAGGTCTTCGCGCTGCTCGGTCAATGCCGCGCGCAGGTGGACGCGCGAGGGGTTTGCGTGCGTGACGGAGGTCGCGGGAACTGAGGCGTCCGTCTCCACGGGCTGGATCTCACCCGGAACGGATGGGACCGGGAGGCCCCACGACAGTGGCGAGCAAAGTGCGAAGACCAGGATGGCCGTGAGCACCCGCCATGGAAGCCGAGAGGCGGGCCGAGCGGCTTCCGACGTGTCGCCCCGAGGCGGGCACCGTGATGCTTGCCCTTGCGTCAGGTAAAGCAGGCTGCGACCAGGTTCGCGTTCGTTCATGACAGGATACCGAGCGCGACCGTTTTGGCACGTGCTCATCGTGACCCGTGCTGCTGGCGGCCGCGTCTAGCGCCCGAATGTGCCTAAATCAAGAATAGGCTCTTACCCGCAATTCTGCCATGGTTTTGGGGCAGCCTTGCTGCTCACGCTTCCTTTGACTGCCCTGGTCTTGCGCTTTGCCGACGGGTTCCCGCGCTGTTCAGGGATGGGCCCGGACGGACAACCATGGAATTCCAGGGGGTTTTAGCCTAGATTCATGTTTAAGGCTAGCGATCCGGCCATTGGAGTGGGATCCGCCCTTTGCCGTTGGGCCGTCTTCGCCTTCCAGGCACTTCGCGCCGTCGCCTGACGCGCTTCGGCGGGGTGTATTCGAAACGCGAAACTGTTGGTGTGGCGGCGAGTGATCCGCGGATCCATAGACCCTGAATTTGGGGACACCGCTTTGTGGGGAGCCGCCTGTGGCGCACCCGGGACATGAGAGTCGGCTGGCGAAAGCCATCGGTGGCGGGGCTTGTTTGCCGCCGACCCAACGGCTTTGCCGGCAATGGGTTTGCACAGTGGTAAGGGTTTTGGCTGTCCTCGGAATGAGTACCAGCCTGGGCTTCATGGTGGCTGCAACCGCAGACACTCGCGACCCGCCGCTGCCGGAGATCCAGATGCTATTGGAAACCGAGTGGCTCGT
>SLBI01000136.1 GCA_007126375.1 Paracoccaceae bacterium | reverse complement strand
GCGCCGACGCCAGCACGCTCGCCCCGCCCACCGCGCCGATGCCGGCGGCGGCCAGCATCGACAGCGCTTCGCGGCGGGAGATGCCGTGGCGCAGCGCCCGCATCAGCCGGTGATGCTCGTGGTGCCCGAGGTCGGCGGCATCGCGGAGTCCGGCGCCGGAATCTCGCGGGCCCTGGCGGCCCTGCCGGCGCGTGGTGTTGTCTGTGCTCATTCCCGTCTCCCTGTTCGCCGTGCCATGCGCCTGCGTCATGGCAGCGTGTCAGAACGCATTGTTATGAGCCGAACGACCGGTCATGGCGCCAAGTCAGTTCGAAATGCCATATATCTTGCAGTATAGCCACGGGATGGCTTTTGGCCCATTCGAATTTCGTGCTAGGGGTATAAGAATAAGTCATGAGGTGCGCGCGTGAATTTCCGGCAGATGGAAGCCTTCCGGGCGGTGATGTCGCACGGCTCGGTGACCCGGGCGGCCGAGGCGATGAACGTCACCCAGCCGGCGGTCAGCCGGTTGATCGGCGACCTCGAGGCCGCGCTGGGGTTGCGGCTGTTCCTGCGTGAACAGGGGCGGCTGCGGCCCACCGAGGAGGCGCATCTGCTGTTTCAGGAATCGATCATGGCCTTCAACGGGCTTGCCCGGCTTCGGGAGGCGGCGATGTCGCTGCGCGGCCTGCAGCGTGGCCGGGTTCGGATCGTGTCGGAGACCGTCTATGCCGAGGGCCTGCTGCCGCGCCTCATGGCGGCCTATTGCCGCGATCATCAGGATGTCCAGATGGAGCTGGATACCGGCCCTTCGGCACGGATCGCCGACTGGATCGCCGAAGCCTGGTATGACATCGGCCTTGTCGTGCTGCCGGTCGCTCAGCAGGATGTGCTGGTGCGCCCGCTGCTGCGGCAGCACGCGCTCTGCGCCTTGCCGCGCGACCACCGCCTTGCCGACCGTGCCGCTGTCGATCTTGCCGAACTTGCGGCGGAGCCCTTCGTCGCACCCGTTTCCAACACGCCCTATCGTGTGGTCTTCAACCGGGCGATGAAGTCCGCCGGGATAGAGCCTGACATCCGGCTCGAAGTGCGGACCCAACATGGCATCTGCGCCTTTGTCGCCTGCGGCGCCGGCGTCGCGCTGGTCGAGCCCTGCGCGGCGCGCGACATGCGGGGGCGTGACCTCGTTTTCCTCCCGCTGCGCCCCGCGGTCTCCTGGGATCTGGCGGTTCTGCAGCCCAAGGCACGCCCCTCGTCGCTGCTGTGTCAGGATTTCGCGGACCACCTGCTGGCCACGGTCAGCCGGCATGTCTGAGCCATCGGCCGCAACCTGGCCGCGGCTGCATGGCGCCGATGCCGCGGCGCCTTCCGGTTCGGCCCCGAGCGGAGGTCACCTCCCGCGGGTTGCCAAGATGGTTTCGAATCGCTACCGCTTTGGCATGCTTGACGGAGATCCCACGACCGATCGCATCGCCGAATTGCTGGTCCATATGGGGCGCACGGCGCGCAGCGCGGATCGGCGCTCGGCGCTGACGGCGGCGCAATGGACCTGCCTGCGCTACTTCGCCCGGGCCAACGGCCCGAGCCGCACCCCCTCGGCCTTTGCGCAGTTTCAGGGGACGACGCGGGGCACGGCCTCGCAGATCGTCAAGAGCCTCGAGGGCCGGCGGCTGATCGCCCGCGCCCGGTCGGAGCGCGATCGGCGCTGCGCGCGCTTCGATCTCACGGAGCCCGGCCGCGCCATGCTGGACGAAGATCCGCTGCGCGCCGTCATCGGAGTGATCGGCGAGATCGACAGGCGCGAGCGCGACCGGTTCCTGCAGACGCTGTCGCGGCTGGCCTCGGGGCTGGCCGGCGTCAGGCAGGAACCCGCCTTCGGCACCTGCCGCGGCTGCAGCCATTTCTCGGCCTCCGGGGATGGCGGCCATTGCGCCTGCATGGCGGCCGAACTGGCCGGCGGGGACATCGATCGCCTGTGCGCAAGCTTCGCGCCGCTGCACGCCACGCAAATCCAGGGGAGACCATGATGTCCGCTTCCAACACCACCTCCCGCATGATCGCGATCAGCAGCGGCAAGGGCGGCGTGGGCAAGTCCACCGTCACTGCCAACATCGCCGTGGCCATGGCCGAGGCCGGCCTCGCCGTCGGCGTGGTCGATGCCGATGTCTACGGCCCCTCGATCCCCGGCATGCTGGGCATCCGCGGCGACAAGCCGGCGATGTCGCCCGGCGGCAAGGTGGTCCCGGCCGTCGCGCATGGGGTCAAGGTCATCTCGATGGCGATGCTGACCGACGACGACAGCCCGGCGATCCTGCGCGGGCCGATGGTCACGAAATACCTGCAGATGTTCGTCCGCCAGGTGGAATGGGGCGCGCTCGACGTGCTGCTGCTGGACCTGCCGCCGGGCACCGGCGACATCCAGCTGACGCTGGCGCAGGCCTTTCCGCTGACCGGCGCCGTGGTGGTCAGCACGCCACAGGACGTGAGCCTGAAGATCGCACGGCGCGGCCTGCGGATGATGGAGCAGGTCAATGTGCCAATCCTCGGGATGGTCGAGAACATGAGCGGCTTCACCTGCCCCTCTTGCGGGACGGTGACGCATATCTTCCATCAGGGCGGCGGCGCGGCGATCGCGCAGGAGCTGGGCGTGGCGTTCCTTGGCAAGGTGCCGCTGGACCCTGCCGTGGTGGATTGCGGCGACGCGGGCGCGCCACTGGTGAAGGCCGCCCCGGACAGCCCCGCGGCCGCGGCCTACCGCGGCATCGCCGCTGCGCTGGCCGGAGAGGGGGAGGGCGTGGCCGGCATCGCCATGCCCTTTGCCTGGACGCCAGGCGACGACACCGGCAAACCCGCGCCGGTGCCCACATCCCCGGATGGGCCTGAGGACCGCCTGGCCGCGCTCGACCACGATGCCGGCGGGCTGCGCCTGACCTGGGCCGATGGCTATGTCCAGACCCTCGCCCAGCGCGACCTGCGCATCGCCTGCCGCTGCGCGCAGTGCCGCGATGAGGTCACCGGCGCGCAGCTGCTCGACCCTGCCACCGTCCCGCTCGACATCCGGATCACGCGGGTCTGGAGCGTGGGCAACTATGCCCTGGCCTTCGCGTTCAGCGACGGCCACGACACCGGCATCTACACCTTCAGGGCGCTGCGCGGGATGCAGAGCACGGAGATGGAGGATGTCTGACACGCCCCGCCGCCGCATCCGCGCGCAGGCCTCGGCCGGCGATGGCAATGTGATGGGCTTCGTGCTCGATGCCCCGGTGCAGGCCGGCCGGTCGGCCCGCTTCGGGATGGCCGGGCAGGCGCCGCTGTCGCGCGCGCTCTTTTCGCTGGACGGGGTGGCGCGGGTGGAGGTCGCCGAGGCGACGGTCTGGGTGCAGAAGGACGCCGCCGCCGACTGGGCCGTGCTGAAACCCGCCATTGCCGCTGCGATCCGCGACGTGCTGGACCGCACCGACACGCCGCTTGGCGCCGAGGGCCCCGCGGCCGACCCGGACGCCGCCCTGCTGCGCGCGGTGGAGGATCTGCTGGAGCGGCAGGTGAACCCGGCGGTGGCCGCGCATGGCGGGCGCATCGCCGCCGAGCGGGTCGCGGAGGGCACCGTTTATCTGCGCATGTCCGGGGGGTGTCAGGGCTGCGCCGCTTCCTCGGCCACGCTGCGCGAGGGGGTGGAGCGGATGCTGCGCGCTGCGCTGCCGCAGATCGCCGGGATCGTGGACGTGACCGACCATGCCGCCGGCAGCGCGCCTTTCTACTCCAGCGGTGACAAGCCGTCGCCGCTGCACCGTCCGGTGCCGCCCGGGGTTGTGAACGTCGAGGACGGACAGATCCGGATCGATCCCGACTTCCTCGCGCCGCGTCTGGGGCTGACCGCCGAAGACCTGCGCGAGGGGCGCGAT
>SLBI01000335.1 GCA_007126375.1 Paracoccaceae bacterium | reverse complement strand
TGGCACTGCCGCGCGAGGCCACAGGGGCCGAAGCGCTGGCGATCGCCCTCGCCGACCTGGGCGCGCGGATCGGCCTGCCGCCGGGGCTGGGCCGGCTCGCGCTGGGCCGCACCGTGCTGGACCGCGCGGCGATGCGCGCCGCCGAGGACCCTGCCAACCTTACCAATCCGCGCCATGCCACCGCAGCGGACTACCGCGCGATGCTGCAGGAGGCGTGCTGATCGTTCACGCGCAGATGCGGAGGACGGTATCCCTCTGCCTGCTTGCGCGGCAGCGGAATCCGCGTAGGGTCGGAAACAAGGCATCGCAAGAATGCAGGGAGGAGAAGGATGAGTTCAGCCGTGGCCGTGTTTCACGGCGCGTTCGGTCGCGTCTGCCTGTACGCGATGGACCGGCGCATGGTTCCCCACGCACACCGCGAGGGGCATCTGATCTTTCATGTCGAGGGCCCCCCCGGCGCGGTGGTGGTGGACGATGCGACCTATCCGCTTTCGCCCGGACAGGCAGTGGCGGTCAGTCCCTGGCAGGGGCACTACTACACGCCGGTACAGCTGACGGGGCCGACGCTGGCGCTGGTGCTCTACATCCGCCCGGGCTGGTTTCTCGATGCCAGCCGGCGTGCCTCGGCAACCCTGCGCTTCGGCCGGGTCGGGGTGGAAGTGACCGATCCGCTTGCGCGCCATGTCCACGCCACGGCCCGCGCGATGATCGATCCCGATCACGAGGATCCTCTGCTGGAGGACCGGATCTGCACCCTGACGCAGGCGGCCTTCGATCAGTCCTGGCAGTGGACGGCGCAGGGCAGCAGCTTCACCGGCCCATCGCTGCCGCTGCGGGACTTCCGTATCCGCAAGGCGTTGCGGGCGTTGCAGCAGGGGTTTTCCGAGCCGGTGCAGTTCGACCGCATCGCCCGTGAGGCCGGATTGTCGCGACCGCATTTCTACACGCTCTTCCGCGCCCAGGTCGGGGTGACACCAAACGTCTATCTCAATGCATTGCGGATGGAGCGGGCGATCGACCGGCTGACCGGCTCCAGCGAGGCGGTGGCCGAGATCGGCCTCGACCTCGGCTTTTCCAGCCAGGCGAGTTTTTCGCGCTTTTTCATCGCCAACGGGGTGGTCGCCCCCAGCGCCTATCGCCGCAGCGCCCAGTACATCGCGATACACTGAAACGGTTTTCCCGACAGCCGGCACAAGCGTCAGACTGTGGGGTAAGCGCATGGCGGCACATTGCGCTAGGGTATCGCGCGGTCACGTCGGTGCGGGAGGGCGCCGCCGGGCCGAGGGAGGAACGGGACTGCCATGCAGGGCTTCGCCAGCCGACATCCGGTCTGGACGGTCGTCATCGCCGTCGTCCTGGCGGTGCTGCTGTGGTTGATTCTCGCGCCCTGGACGCCCGAGATGGAAGGCGTGCTGGGGCGCAAGCGCGTCTTCCTCAACGCAATCTTCTCCGGCATCACGCTGGGCGCGCTCTATTTCCTCGTCGCCGCCGGTTTCACGCTGATCTTCGGGCTGATGCGCAACGTCAATCTCGCGCATGGCTCGCTCTATCTGCTGGGCGGCTATCTCGGCTACGAGATTTCCGAGGCGACCGGCTCCTGGCTGCTGGCCTTTCCGGCGGTGTTCGTTCTCGTGGCGCTGCTGGGCCTCGTGCTGCAGCATCAGGTGTTTCGCCGTATGGAGGGGGAGGAACTGCGTCAGACCATGGTCACGATCGGCATCTCGGTGGTGCTGGCCGACATCATGCTGTGGATCTGGGGGGGCCAATCCTACACCATCTTGTCACCCGACTGGCTGTCGGGGCCGATGGAGTTGCCTATCGTCACCGGCACAAACCGCGCCGGCGAGACCGTCTACATGCGCTATCCGCAAGTGCGCATTGCCATCCTGATCGCCGCCATCGTCATCGGTGTGGCGATGTGGCTGGTGCTGAATCGCACCCGGCTGGGCATGCTGGTCCGCGCCGGGGTGGACGACCGCGAGATGCTGAGCGCCTCTGGAATCCGCATCCAGTACGTCTTTCTCGCCGTTTTCGCCTTCGGCGCGGGCCTCGCCGGCATCGGCGGCATCGTCGGCGGCACCTTCCAGTCGCTCAGCCCGGGCGAGGACACGCGCTTTCTGCTCGCCAGTCTGGTGGTGGTGATCGTCGGCGGCATGGGCTCGATCCCCGGCGCGGCAATCGGCGCGCTGCTCATCGGGCTGGCGGAACAGATCGGCCTCGTCTATGCGCCGACATATTCGGTCGTCTTCACCTTCCTGATCATGGCGGCGGTCCTCGCCTTCCGGCCGCAGGGGCTGCTGGGGTCGCGGCGATGACCGGCGGGAGGGCGGCATGGCGGTGACCGAGGCGCCCGGGCGCCAGCTCCAGACGCCCTGGATCGAGCGCATCCCCGCCGCCTGGTGGGCGCTCGGCTTCCTGTTGCTGGCGATGCCGGCCTTTGCCAACAATTTCTGGCTGTTCCAGGTGTTTGGCTGGACCTTCATCCTCGGCATCATCGCGCTGAGCCTGATGTTCCTCGCCGGCTACGGCGGCATGGTCAGCCTGCTGCAGATGACGGTGGCCGCGCTGGGTGGCTACATGGTGGCGATCCTCGGCACCTCGGGGGTGGAGCAGATCAGCCTCGGCCTGCCGTGGTGGCTGACGATCCCGCTCGCCATAGTCATAGCAGCGGTGTTTGGCACCCTCGTGGGTGCACTCGCGGTGCGGACCGAGGGCATCTACACCATCATGATCACCCTGGCGATCGCCTCTGCATTCTTCTACTTCGCCCGGCAGAACTACGGCATCTTCAATGGCTATACCGGCTTCAACCTGGTGGTGCCGCCGCAGCTCTTCGGGGTCGACTGGCGCCAGCCGACGGCCTTCTACTACCTCACGCTGGGCTGTGCGGTGATCTGCTACGCCGCGGTGGTCTATGTCTCGCGCTCGCCCTTCGGGCTGGCCCTTCAGGGGGTGCGCGACAATCCCCGCCGGATGGCCGCGCTCGGCTTCAACGTGACCGCGCACCGGATCGCGGCCTATACCCTGGCGAGCGTGATCGCGGCAGTGGGCGGCATCCTGCTGGTGTGGCAGAACGCACAGATCTCGCCGGGGACGGCGGGCATTCCGGCAGTGATCGACATTCTGGTGATCGCGGTGGTGGGGGGCATCCGCCGCCCCATCGGCCCCTTCATCGGCGCCTTGATCTACGTGCTGCTGCGCACCTTCAGCCCGGATGTGCTGTCGGCCTTCGGCCTCTCGAACGAGCGCTTCAAGCTGCTCATCGGGCTCGGCTTCCTCGCCGTGGTGTTCTTTTCGCCCGATGGCGTGCTGGGCCTGTGGGAGCGCTGGAAGGCGCGGCGCGGGCGCCGCCGCGACCCGCTGACCGGCAAGGAGGCAGGGCAATGAGCGACACCGACCTCGCCGCCCCGGCAGACCGCCTCGGTTCGGTCAGCGCCGGCGCCGCGCTGGAGTTGCGCGGGGTGACCAAGATGTTCGGCGCGCTGGCCGCGATCGCCGATGTCACCATGACCGTGCGGCCGGGTGAGCGTCGTGCCGTTCTGGGCTCCAACGGGGCCGGCAAGACCACGCTGTTCAACTGCGTGACGGGGGATTTCCTGCCGACCTCGGGCACGATCCGGCTGTTCGGCGAGGACGTCACCCGCTTTCCGGCGCATGAACGCATCCGGCGCGGGCTGCGCCGGACCTATCAGATCAGCCTGCTGTTCGGCGGGCTCAGCGTGGCCGACAACGTCTATCTCGCCTGCCGCGGGGTCAGCCGGGGGCGGTTCTCGCTGCTGCGCCCGTTCCGCGGTGATCCCCTGCTGACACGGGCCGGCGAACTGATCGAGGCGGTGCATCTGACCGCCGCCCGGGACGCGCTTGTCAGCGAGCTCAGCTATGGTCAGCAGCGCCAGCTGGAAATCGCGCTGGCGCTGGCCGGGGCGCCGCGCTTCGTGCTGTTCGACGAACCGGCGGCCGGGCTTTCGCCCACCGAGCGCGCCGAGCTCGTGTCGATCCTGAACGGCCTGCCGGAGCACATCGGCTACATCATCATCGAGCATGACATGGACGTCGCCCTGCGGGTCGCGGAAAGCGTGACGATGATGCACAACGGCCGCATCTTCAAGGAAGGCACACCCGAGGAGATCGAGAACGACCCCGAGGTGCAGGAGCTTTATCTGGGGGACGGGCATGGCTGAGCGGCGCGGGAGCGAGCGCGCCGGCCCCCCGGCACTGGAGGTGCGCGGCCTCAACGTCTTCTACGGCGCCTCGCACGCCCTGCAGGGCGTGGATCTGCGTCTTGCCTCGGGCGTGCTGTCGGTGGTGGGGCGCAACGGCATGGGCAAGACCACGCTCTGCCAGGCGATCATGGGGATGGTGCCGGTGGCCTCGGGCACCGTCAGCTTCCGCGGCCAGCCGGTGACCGGGCTCACCCCGGCCGAGATCTCCCGGCTCGGCATCGGCTATGTGCCGCAGGGCCGGCGGCTGTGGCGCTCGCTCACGGTAGACGAGCATCTCAAGGTCGTCGAAGGCCGCGGCGGCGCCTGGAGCGTGGAGCGGGTCTATTCCACCTTTCCCCGGCTGGCCGAGCGCAAGAACAACGGCGGCGCGCAGCTTTCGGGCGGCGAGCAGCAGATGCTGGCGATCAGCCGGGCGCTCCTGCAGAACCCGCGCCTTCTGGTGATGGACGAGCCGACCGAGGGCCTCGCCCCGGTGATCGTCGCGCAGGTCGAGGAGATGCTCCAGCAACTCGCCGAGGATGGCGAGATCGACGTTCTGGTGATCGAACAGAACATCGGAGTCGCCTGCGCCATCGCCGACACCGTGGCGATCATGGTCAACGGCCGGATCAACCGAGTCGCGCCGGCGCGCGAACTGGCCGGCGACCGCGACCTCCAGCAGCGTCTGCTCGGCGTGGGCCGGCACGGCCATGACGACACCCCGCTGCCCGAACGGACGGACGCGCCCGCGGCCTCCGAGACAGGGCCCGCGGCGCCGGTGAAGATCTATCTGTCGAACCCGAAGACTCCCAACCGCTGGTCGCAGCCGGTGCCGGTGGCGGTGCACGAGCGCACCGCGCGGATCGTGACCTCGGCCCCGGTGGCTGGCCTGGCCCCGGAACTGGAGCTTCGGCCGCTGGCCGGACCGGGCGCCGAAGTGGTGCTGGTCGCCGGCACGCTCGACACCAAGGGGGCCGAGCTGCGCTTCATCCGCGACCTGATCCGGGCGGCCGGCGTGCCGGTGCGGCTGGTGGACCTGTCCACCTCGGGCGCGCATTCGGGGGCCGAGATCCCCGCCCATCAGATCGCCGCCTTCCACCCGCGCGGTGCCGCGGGGGTGTTCACCGGCGATCGCGGCCAGTCGGTGGCGGGCATGACCGAGGCCTTCGCCCGCTGGATCGTGCGCCAGCAGGGGATTTCCGGCATCGTCAGTGCCGGCGGCTCGGGCGGCACCGCCATCGTCGCACCTGCGATGCGGGCACTGCCCGTCGGCGTGCCGAAGCTGATCGTCTCCACCGTCGCGAGCGGAGAGGTGCGCCAGTATGTCGGCCCTGCCGACATCACCATGATGCACTCGGTCGCCGATGTGCAGGGGCTGAACGCCATCACCGAGGAGGTGCTCGCGAACGCGGCCCATGCCATGGTCGGCATGGTACAGGCCCGCCGCGCTGCCCGGCCGCGGGGGGCGGCGAAACCGGCCATCGGGCTGACCATGTTCGGCGTCACCACCCCTTGCGTGCAGCAGATCACCGGGCTGCTGCACGACGACTACGACTGCCTCGTCTTCCACGCCACCGGCATCGGCGGGCAGGCGATGGAGAAGCTGATCGACGGCGACAACGTCCGCGGGGTCATCGACATCACCACCACCGAGGTCGCCGACCGGCTGGTGGGCGGGGTTTTCCCCTGCACCGATGACCGTCTGGGCGCGGTGATCCGCACACGGATGCCCTATGTCGGTTCGGTCGGCGCGCTGGACATGGTCAATTTCAACGCCCCCGAGACGGTGCCCGAGAAATACGCGGGGCGGACCTTCTACCATCACAACCCGCAGATCACGCTGATGCGGACGACGGTGCCGGAAAACGCCGCCATGGGCCGCTGGATCGCCGAGAGGCTGAACCGGATGGAGGGGCCGGTGCGCTTCTTCCTGCCCGAGGGCGGCGTTTCGGCGCTGGATTCCCCGGGCAAGCCGTTCCACGACCCCGCTGCCCGCGCGGCCCTCTTCGACAGCCTTCAGGGCGCCGTCAGCCAGACCGCCAACCGGCAGGTGATCCGCCTGCCACACCACATCAACGACCCCGCCTTCGCCGAGGCCGTCGTCGCCGCCTTCCGCGAGCTGCACGACGACCCGCGCACCACCCGTCGCAAGGAGGCCCGCCGATGATCCCGCGCCAGGAGATCCTGGAAAAGTTCCGCGCCATGATCGCCCGCGGCGAGCCCATCGTCGGCGGCGGCGCCGGCACCGGCCTGTCGGCGAAATGCGAAGAGGCGGGCGGGATCGACCTGATCGTGATCTACAACTCCGGCCGCTACCGCATGGCCGGGCGCGGCAGCCTTGCCGGCCTGATGCCCTATGGCGACGCCAACGCCATCGTCGTCGAGATGGCGGCCGAAGTGCTGCCGGTGGTTCGGCACACCCCCGTGCTGGCCGGCGTCTGCGCCACCGATCCGTTCCGCCGGATGGACCCCTTCCTCGACGATCTGAAGCGGCTCGGCTTTGCCGGGGTGCAGAACTTCCCCACCGTGGGGCTGATCGACGGCAATTTCCGCGCGAACCTGGAAGAGACCGGCATGGGCTATGCGCTGGAGGTCGAGATGATCGCGCGGGCGCGTGCCAAGGGTCTGCTGACAACGCCATACGTCTTCGACCAAGCTTCGGCCGCAGCGATGGCCGATGCCGGCGCCGACATCATCGTCTGCCACCTGGGTCTGACGACGGGGGGCAGCATCGGCGCCGAGACGGCGCTGAAGCTGGCCGATTGCCCCGCACTTGTGGATCGCTGGGCCGCCTCGGCGCTGGCGAGAAAGCCCGACGCCATCGTCCTCGTGCATGGTGGCCCCGTCGCCATGCCCGAGGATGCCGAATTCGTTCTGCAGAACAGTGCCACCTGCCACGGCTTCTACGGCGCCTCCTCGATGGAGCGGCTGCCGGCCGAGCTGGCACTGACCGAACAGACACGCGCCTTCAAGCGCATCCGGGGCCGCTGAGGCGAGGGAGGAAATGGAAAAATGACCGGGCAACTGATCGGACAGCTGATCCTCTGGCTCATCGTCGCGGTGGTGGCGATCGCCATCCTCTACTGGGTAATGCAGTGGCTCTACCGCCGCTCCACCAAGGAAATCGCCTTCGTCCGCACGGGTTTCCTTGGCGAAAAGGTGGTGATCGACGGCGGCGCCTTCGTCTGGCCGATCATCCACGACATCACGCCGGTGAACATGAACGTGCTGCCGCTGAAGGTGAGCCGCACGAAACAGGAGGCGCTGATCACCCGCGACCGGATGCGGGTGGATGTCGAGGCCGAGTTCTACGTCCGCGTCCGCCCCGAGCGCGCCGCGGTGGCGATGGCCGCCTCCACCCTGGGCCGCCGCACGCTGGAGCCGCAGACGCTGCATGCGCTGTTGTCGGGCAAGTTCGAGAGCGCGCTGCGCGCCATCGCCGCCGAGATGGACATGGGCGGGATGCACGAGCAGCGCGCGGATTACGTAACCCGCGTGAGGGAGCTTGCGCAGGAAGACCTGGAGAAGAACGGCCTCGAGCTCGAGTCCGTCGCGATCCTCGATATCGACCAGACCAGCCTCGAATACTTCAACCCGTCGAACCGCTTCGACGCCGAAGGTCTGACCGCGCTGATCAAGGACATCGAGGCGCGCCGCAAGCTGCGCAACGACATCGAGCAGGACACGATGATCCAGATCCGGGCGCGGAACCTGGAGGCCGAGAAGCAGGCCCTCGACATAGAACGCGAGAGCGAGTCGGCACGTCTGGAGCAGGAGCGCGACGTCGAGTTCCGCCGCGCCCAGCAACGCGCCGAGCTGGCCCGCGAGCGGGCCAATCGCGAGACCGAGGCCGAGGAGGCGCAGATCACCGCCCGCGAGGCGATCGAGAAGAAGCGCATCCTCAACGAGAAGGTCATCGCCGAGGAGCGCATCGCCAGCGAGCGCGAGGTGCGCGGCCGCGAGATCGCCCGGACGAAGGCCGTGGAGGCCGAGGAGATCGCCGCCCGCGAGGAGGTCGAGAAGGCCCGCATCCTGCAGGAGCGCGCCGTCCGCGAGGCGAGGATCGAGAACGAGCGCGAGACACAGTCGCGCGAGATCGAGAAGAGTCGCGCGTTGGAAGAGGCCGAGATCGCCGCCCGCGAGGCCACCGAGCGCGCCCGCATCACCCAGGAAAAGGCCGTCACCGAGGCCCGCATCGCCCGCGATCGCGAGACCCAGGCCGCCGAGATCGCCCGGATGCGCGAGATCGAGCAGGCCGAAATCGAGGCCCGCGAGACCACCGAGAAGCGGCGCATGGCGCAGACGCTGCTGCTGAACCAGACCCGCATCGCCGGCGAGGAAAAGGTGCGGATGCAGGAGATCGCGCGCCAGCAGGCGCTGGAGGAGGCCGAGATCGCCGCCCGCGAGGCGGTGGAGCGGGTGCGCATCACCCAGGCCGCCGACGTCAACGAGGCGCGCATCAGCGAGGATCGCCGCATTCGCGAACTGGAAATCGAGCGGCAGAAGGCCGTCGAGGCTGCCGAAATCGCCGCCGGCAAGGCCACCGAGGCCGCGCGGATCGCCCGCGAGAAGGAACTCGCCGCCGACCGTATCGCCGCCGACGCCGCCAACCGCGAGCAGGAGATTGCCCGCGACCGCGCCCTGGACGAGGCCCGCGTCGCCGCCGAAGAGGCCGTCGAGGCCGCCCGGATCGCCCAGCGGCGCAAGCTGGAGGCCGAACGCATTTCCGCCGAGAAGGACGTGCGCGAACTCGAGATCGCGCGCACCGAGGCGCTGGAGGCGGCCGAGATCGCCATGCAGGAAGCGGTGGAGGCACAGCGCATCGCCCGCGAGAAGGCACTTGCGGTGGAGCGCATCGAGGCCGACGAAACCACCAAAGGGCGCGAGATCGCGCGCAACCGCGCGGTTGACGAGGCGCGCGTCGCGGCCGAGGAGGCGGTCGAGGCGGCGCGGATCGCCCAGAAGCTGGAACTGGATGCCAAACGCATCGCCGCCGATCAGGAAACCCGTGCGCGCGAAATCGCGCAGAAGAAGGCGCTGGAGGGCGAGCGCATCGCCGCGGAGGAAGAAGTGCGCACGCGCGACATCGCCCGCGAGCGCGAGATCGAGGCCGCCGAGATCGCCCGGCGCGAAACGGTCGAAGCCGCTCGCATCGCCACCGAACTGAAGCTGGAGCAGGAGCGCATCGTGAGCCAGCGCACCCGCGAGGTGGACGAGATCGGCCGCAGGAAGACGGTCGAGGCCGCCGAACAGGCGCGCGTTGTTGCGCTGGCCTCGGAACGCGCCAAAGCCGCGGCTGCCGAGTCAACCGTCCGGCAGGCCCAGATCGCTGCCCAGCGCGACGTGGAGTCGGCCGATGTGGAGCGCGAGCGCGCCGTCGAGGCGGCGCGTCTGGAGCGCCGCAAGGCGCTGGAGCAGCTTGAAATCGCCCGTGTCCAGGCACTCCGCGAGGCCGAGATCGAGAGCCGCGAGGACATCGAGCGTTCGCGCATCGCCTCCGAGCGCCAACTCGACGAGATCCGCATCGACCACGAGGCGGTGCGCCGGCGGCTGGAAGTGGAGCGCGAGCGCATGGTCGAGACGGTGCAGATGGAGAAGGCCATCGCACTCTATCAGAAATCGCTGGAGGAAAGCGCCGCCCGCGCCGAGGCCGAGGCCGCCCGCGCCCGGGCGACGGAGGCCGAGGAAAAGGTCAAGACCGTTCGCGAGACCGAGGAGGCCCAGCGCCGCAAGTCGGTCGATGTGCTGATGGCCGAGAAGGCCGCCGCCGAGGCGCGCCACATGGCCGAGGCCTCGCAGCTGCGCGCCACGGTCGAGGCCGAGGCCGCCCGGCTCATCAACGAGGCCGAGAACATCCTTACCGACGAGGCGCGCCATTCGCTGTTCAAGCGCAAGATGCTGGAGCATGTGGAAGGCATCGTCGCGGCCTCGGTCAAGCCGCTGGAGAAGATCCAGGACATCCGGATCATGCAGCTCGACGGCGTCACCGGCGGCGGCGGCAACCGCGACGGTTCGCCCACCGACGAGGTGATCAACTCCGCCCTGCGCTATCGCGTGCAGGCGCCGCTGATCGACAGCCTGCTCAGCGACATCGGCATAGAAGGCGGCACGCTGGCCAAGCAGGGCGGGCTGATGCGCGAGGCGTCCGACCTGCAGCGCGTCGCCGATGCGGCCAGGAAGGCGGCGCCGAAGGATGACGGCGCCAAGGGCGCGGGGGAGAAGAAGTAGATGGCCCGCGTCTACGTCTCTTCGGTGATCGACGCGCCGGTGGCGAAGGTCTGGGACCGGGTGCGCGACTTCAACGCGCTGCCGCGCTGGCACCCGGCGATCCGCGACAGCCGGATCGAGAACGGCGAGCCCCCGGATCGCGTCGGCTGCGTCCGCGACTTCCACCTGCAGAACGGCGACCGCATCCGCGAGAAGCTGCTGGGCCTGAGCGACTACGACTATTTCTGCACCTACGCGATCCTCGAGAGCCCGATGCCCCTGACCGACTATGTGGCCACGCTGCGGCTGACGCCGATCACCGACGGGGACCGCACCTTCGCGGAATGGACCGCCGAGTTCGACTGCGCCCCCGAGGCGGCCCAGGATCTGGTCGGCGGGATCGGCGGGAACGTGTTTCAGGCCGGTTTCAACGCGCTGAAACGGGCGCTGGCAGGCTGAGATGGTGAAGGTGGTCAAGAGCACCGTCCTGAAGGCCCCGGTCGAGGCGGTCTGGGAGGTGCTGCGCGACTTCAACGGCCACGACGTCTGGCACCCGATCGTCGCCGACAGCGTGGTGGACAAGGGCTGGCCATCGGATCGGGTGGGCTGCGTGCGCCGTTTCCATCTGCAGGACGGTTCGGAGTTGCGCGAACAGCTGCTGACGCTGTCGGATGCGGACATGGCCTTTTCCTACTGCCTGCTGGAAACGCCGGTGCCGCTGCTGAACTACGTCGCACATGTGCGGCTGGCGCCGGTGACCGACGGCGACATGACTTTCTGGCACTGGGAAAGCCGGTTCGACACACCGCCGGGGCGCGAGCGGGAGCTGCACGACATGGTGGCCGAGAACGTCTATCAGGGCGGGTTCGACGCGATCCGCGCGCATATGAGGCTGGAGGAGGCGTGATGGCGGTGACGGTGGAGACCCATCCGACGCTGACCGAGGCGGCGCAGGCGATGGCGCGGGGCGACGCGGTCTATCTGGGCGGCGGGACGGGCGTGATGCGGCTGATCAACGCCGGGGTCATCCGCGGCCGGGTGCTGCGCGTGACCGACCCCGGCCTGCGCGAGATCTCCCTGTCGGGCGAGACCGTCCGCCTCGGCGCAGGCGTGACCATGGCGGCGGTGGCGGGGCATCGCGACCTTGCCATCCTCCACCCCGTCGCCGGCACCATCGGCGGGCCGGCGATCCGGGTGATGGCGACGGTCGGCGGCAATCTCTTCGCGCCGCACCCCTATGGCGATTTCGCCACGGCCCTGCTGGCACTGGGCGCGCGGGCGGTGATGGCCGGCGGCGGCGGGACGCGACCGGTGGAGGAGGTCCTGCGCGACCGCGCCGGCGGCCGGGCCGGGCTGGTGGCGGCGGTGGAGTTCGCCCGCCCGCGCGATGCCCGCACCTTCGGCTGGCACAAGGTCAGCCGGGTGAAGCCCAAGGGCGTCTCGGTCCTCGCCATCGCGGCCGTTTTGCCACGCGAAGGCGGGCGGATCCGCGGCGCCCGCGTGGCCTTCGGCGCGATGGGGCCGGCGCCGGCGCGGGCGGCGGCAGTGGAGCGGGTACTGGAGGGCCAGTCGCTGGACGCCGCCACCATCGCCCGCGCGGCCGAAGTCGCAGCCGAGGGGTTCGATCCGCCCACCGACGCGCTCGCCTCCGCATGGTACCGGCGCGAGGTTGCGGGCGTGCATCTGCGCCGCCTGCTGGAGGAGATGGCATGAGCATGAAACCGGTGACGCTGACGCTGAACGGCACCGCCAAGGCCGGCTTCGCCACCGACGGGCAGAACCTGCTCGATTTCCTGCGCCGGGGGCTCGGCGATCTCAGCCCGAAATACGGCTGCGGGCAGGGCACCTGCGGCGCCTGCACCGTCCTCGTGGATGGAGAGCCGCACCTTGCCTGCCTGATGCTGGCAGAGGCCGCCGAGGGGCGTCGGATCGAGACCACGGCGGGGCTTGCGGGGGCGACGCTGCACCCGCTGCAGGAGGCCTTCATGGACCGCTTCGCCGCGCAGTGCGGCTACTGCACGCCCGGCATGCTGATGGCCGCCAAGGCGCTCCTGGACCGCAGCCCGCGGCCCACCCGCGAGGAGGTGATCGAGGCGATCTCGGGCAATCTCTGCCGCTGCACCGGCTACGAGCCGATCATCGCCGCGATCCTCGACGTGGCCGAGGGAAGGGCCAGCGCATGAGGGACATCCCCCTGACCGAACGCCCGATGGTGGAGTTCCGCAAGGATCTCTTCGCCGACGAGCGCGACGACACCCTCAACGAGATCGGCAAGCCAACGCGGCGGCAGGACATCACCGGCCATGTCACCGGCCGCTCGCCCTTCTACGACGATCACCTGTTCGAGGGTCTTGCGCATATGCGCTGCGTACGCTCGCCGCATCATGCCGCGCGCATCCGGCGCATCGACACCGCCGAGGCGGCGCGCATGCCGGGGGTGGTGCGGGTGTTGACCGGCGACAACGTGCCGGTGAACCTGAACACGCTGCTGAGCCTTCTCGACTTCGGCCTCGACGACGAACCGGTGCTCTCGACCGAGCGCGTTCGCTACATCGGCGAGCCGGTGGCCGCGGTGATCGCCGAGACGGAGGCGCAGGCGCGCGATGCGGCAGCCGCCGTGCGGGTGGACTGGGAACCGGTCCCGCATGTCCTCGACGTGGAGGAGGCGATCAGGCCCGGTGCGCCCAGCGTGCTGGATATATACCCGGGCAACCGTTTCGTCTATCACGGCAAATACGACCGTCAGAAGCTGCGCTACGGCGACGTCGCGGCGGGTTTCGCGCAGGCCGACCACATTGTCGAGGGCCGCTACCGGATGTCGCCGATCGAGCAGGCGCCGATCGAGACCTGCGGCGCCATCGCCGCGCCCGAGCAGAACGGGCGCTTCGTCTGCTACACCTCCACCCAGGCGCTGTTCTTCTCGCTCGCCACCGCGTCGAAGGTGCTGGCGATGCCGTCCTCGCGGCTGCATTTCATCGGCGGCACGGTCGGCGGCGGCTTCGGCGGCAAGGTGGACAGCATCCACGAGCCGCTGGCGATCCTCGGGACCATGCTGACGGGCCGCCCGGTGAAGTTCATGTGGGACCGCGAGGAGGAGATGCAGGTCGGCGCCCCGCGCGGCGCCGAGTTGTGGATCGTCAAGGACGGGGTGATGCGCGACGGCCGCATCGTCGCGCGCCAGTTCACCGGCTATTTCGACTCTGGCGCCTATACGCGGCTCTCCTCCTATGCGGTGATCAAGGCGGTGGGCCACCTGCCCGGCCCCTACACCATCCCCAACGTCTCGGCGGATGTGTTCTGCGTCTACACCAACCGCACACCGGCGACGGCGATGCGCGGCTTCGGCATCACCGGCGTCGATTTCGCCATCGAGGCGCATATGGACAAGGTGGCCGAGACGGTGGGGATGAACCCCGTGGAGTTGCGCATCCTCAACGCCTATCGCGACGGCGACATGA
>SLBI01000187.1 GCA_007126375.1 Paracoccaceae bacterium | reverse complement strand
TGACCTGAAGAAACTTGCCGAAGAGATCGTGAACCTCACGCTGCTCGAGGCGCAGGAACTCAAGCAGATCCTCAAGGACGAGTACGGCATCGAGCCCGCCGCCGGCGGCGCGGTGATGATGGCCGGTCCGGCGGCCGGCGGCGAGGCCGCGGCCGCGGTCGAGGAGCAGACCGAATTCGACGTCGTGCTGGTCGAGGCCGGCGACAAGAAGATCAACGTGATCAAGGAAGTCCGGGGGATCACCGGGCTGGGCCTGAAGGAAGCCAAGGACCTCGTCGAGGCCGGCGGCAAGATCAAGGAGCAGGCCCCCAAGGCCGAGGCCGAGGAGATCAAGAAGAAGCTCGAGGAGGCTGGCGCCAAGGTCGAGCTGAAGTGATGCCGCGGGGCGCCGACGCGGCGCTCTGACGGACGGAAACGGGCTGGGCCCGGGGCAACCCGGACCCGGCCGCTCCTGTTTCTGGACGGCGCTTCCGGGTGGAGCATCGTCCCGGGGCAGGCGCAGGGCTCGGGAGCAGGCCGGTGGGACGGTCTGCAGGTATGGAGCCCTCCTCCCCCCTTGAAGCGGCGCGCGGCCGAAGCCCGACGGCCTGCGCGCCTGCGACGACAGGAAAGGTGGCACCGAGCATGACGCAGGCATTCGTCGGCGAGAAGCGTATCCGCAGGCATTTCGGCAAGATCCGCGAAGTTCTGGAGATGCCGAACCTGATCGAGGTTCAGAAATCCTCCTACGACCTTTTCCTCCGCTCCGGCGACAGCGATACGCCGCTGGACGGCGAGGGGCTGATGGGTGTGTTCCAGTCGGTCTTTCCGATCAAGGATTTCAACGAGACCGCGGTTCTGGAATTCGTGAAATACGATCTGGAAAAGCCGAAATACGACGTTGAGGAATGCCAGAGCCGCGACATGACCTATGCCGCGCCGCTGAAGGTGACGCTGCGGCTGATCGTGTTCGACGTGAACGAGGACACCGGCGCGCGCTCGGTCAAGGACATCAAGGAGCAGGACGTCTACATGGGGGACATGCCCCTGATGACGGGCAACGGCACCTTCATCGTCAACGGCACCGAGCGGGTGGTGGTGAGCCAGATGCACCGCTCGCCCGGCGTTTTCTTCGACCATGACAAGGGCAAGACGCATTCGTCGGGCAAGCTGCTGTTCGCCTGCCGGATCATTCCCTATCGCGGTTCGTGGCTGGATTTCGAGTTCGACGCCAAGGATCTGGTGTTCGCGCGCATCGACCGGCGCCGCAAGCTGCCGGTGACGACGCTGCTCTATGCCATGGGCATGGACCAGGACGCGATCATGTCGGCCTATTACGACACCGTCACCTTCCGCCGCGAGGGCAACGGCTGGGTCACCCGCTTCTTTCCCGAGCGGGTGCGCGGCACGCGGCCGCCTATGGATCTCGTCGATGCCGCCACCGGCGAGGTGATCCTCAAGGCCGGCGACAAGGCGACGCCGCGCATGGTCAAGAAATGGATCGACGAGGGCAGGATCACCGAGCTTCTGGTGCCGTTCGAGCACATCCTCGGCCGCTTCGCGGCGCAGGACATCATCAACGAGGAAACCGGCGCGATCTGGGTCGAGGCCGGCGACGAGCTGACCTGGGAACTCGACCGCGACGGGTCGGTCAAGGGCGGCACGCTGAAGGAACTGCTGGATCAGGGCGTGACCGAGATCCCGGTGCTGGATATCGACGGCGTCAACTTCGGCCCCTACATCCGCAACACCATGGCCGCCGACAAGGTGATGAACCGCGAGCAGGCGCTGTTCGAGATCTATCGCGTGATGCGGCCGGGCGAACCGCCCACCCCGGATGCCGCCGAAGCGCTGTTCCAGCAGCTGTTCTTCGATTCCGAGCGCTATGACCTCTCGGCCGTCGGCCGGGTGAAGATGAACATGCGGCTGGATCTGGATGCGCCCGACACCCAGCGCACGCTGCGCCGCGAGGACATCATCGCCTGCATCCGCGCGCTGGTGGACCTGCGCGACGGCCGCGGCGAGATCGACGACATCGACCATCTCGGCAACCGCCGGGTGCGTTCGGTGGGCGAGCTGATGGAGAACCAGTACCGGCTCGGCCTGCTGCGCATGGAACGCGCGATCAAGGAGCGGATGAGCTCGGTCGAGATCGACACGACGATGCCGCAGGAGCTGATCAACGCCAAGCCGGCGGCCGGGGCGGTGCGCGAGTTCTTCGGCTCGTCGCAGCTGAGCCAGTTCATGGACCAGACCAACCCGCTCTCGGAGGTGACGCACAAGCGCCGCCTCTCGGCCCTCGGGCCGGGCGGCCTGACGCGCGAGCGGGCCGGCTTCGAGGTGCGCGACGTGCACCCGACGCATTACGGCCGGATGTGCCCGATCGAGACGCCGGAAGGCCAGAACATCGGCCTGATCAACAGCCTCGCGACCTTCGCGCGGGTGAACAAGTACGGCTTCATCGAGACGCCCTATCGCCGGGTCCGCGACGCGCAGGTCACCGACGAGGTGGTCTACATGTCCGCCACCGAGGAGATGCGCAACACCATCGCCCAGGCCAACGCGACGCTGGATGCCGAGGGGCGCTTCGTCAACGACCTCGTGTCCACCCGCAAGGGCGGCGAGTTCATGCTGAACCCGCGCGAGGCGGTCGATCTGATCGACGTGTCGCCCAAGCAGCTGGTCTCGGTGGCTGCGGCGCTGATCCCGTTCCTCGAGAACGACGACGCCAACCGCGCGCTGATGGGCTCGAACATGCAGCGCCAGGCGGTGCCGTTGCTGCAGGCCGAGGCGCCCTTCGTCGGCACCGGCATGGAGGCGGTGGTGGCGCGCGACTCCGGTGCCTCGATCATGGCGCGGCGGGCCGGCATCATCGACCAGGTCGACGCCACCCGGATCGTCGTGCGCGCGACCGAAAGCCTCGATCCCGGCGAGCCGGGCGTGGACATCTACCGGCTGCGCAAGTTCAAGCGCTCCAACCAGTCGTCCTGCATCAACCAGCGCCCGCTGGTGAAGGTGGGCGACATCGTGCAGCGCAGCCAGGTGATTGCCGACGGCCCCTCGACCGATCTGGGCGAGCTGGCGCTGGGCCGCAACGTCGTCGTCGCCTTCATGCCCTGGAACGGTTACAACTTCGAGGATTCGATCCTGATCTCGGAACGGATCCTGCGCGACGACGTGTTCACCTCGATCCACATCGAGGAATACGAGGTCGCCGCCCGCGACACCAAGCTGGGCCCGGAGGAGATCACCCGCGACATCCCCAACGTGGGCGAGGAGGCGCTGCGCAACCTCGACGAGGCGGGCATCGTCTATATCGGCGCCGAGGTGCAGCCGGGCGACATCCTGGTGGGCAAGATCACGCCGAAGGGCGAAAGCCCGATGACGCCCGAGGAGAAGCTGCTGCGCGCGATCTTCGGCGAGAAGGCCAGCGACGTGCGCGACACCTCGCTGCGGCTGCCGCCGGGTGCCTATGGCACCATCGTCGAGGTGCGGGTGTTCAACCGTCACGGCGTGGACAAGGACGAGCGCGCGCTGCAGATCGAGCGCGAGGAAGTCGCCGGCCTGAGCCGCGACCGCGACGACGAGCTGGAGATCCTCGAACGCAACATCTACGCCCGGCTGAAGGCGCTGATCCTCGGCAAGACCGCGGTGAAGGGGCCGAAGGGCGTGAAGGCCGGCTCGGAGGTCACCGAGGAACTGCTCGAGAGCCTCAGCCGCGGCCAGTGGTGGCAGCTGGCGATGGGCGAGGAGGCCGACGCGCAGGCGGTGGAGGCGCTGCAGGCGCAGTACGATGCGCAGAAACGCCAGCTGGAGCACCGCTTCGAGGACAAGGTCGAGAAGGTGCGCCGGGGCGACGACCTGCCGCCGGGCGTGATGAAGATGGTCAAGGTCTTCGTCGCGGTGAAGCGCAAG
>SLBI01000001.1 GCA_007126375.1 Paracoccaceae bacterium | reverse complement strand
CGCGCAGGCGCGGGCCGGGCGTCGCGGCGGCGCCGGCCACGAGCGCCAGCCGGCTGTCCGGGTCGGCGATCACCGCCTCGCCGGAAACCCCGGCGCCGGTGCCGATCTCGACCAGCGGGCCGACACCCTGCGGCGCGGTGAGCGCCAATGTCGCGCCGCCGGTTACGGTCAGCCGACCGAAGGCCTCGGCCACGCCCTGCAGCGGCACGCCGTAGCCATAGCTCCCGGTGGCAGGCTCCTCGATCACGCTGCCGCTGACGGTGATCCGGCTGTCGCGGGTGGTCATGCCCCCGGTCCCCTTGTCGCGGACGGCCCCCCCGGGCGGCCCGCTCCCTTCACCAGCGATCCTGCCCGCCGCGCATGAGCGGGAGGTTAACGGCACCCCTGGACGCGGGCGACGGGCGGTGCAGATACCTCGGTGCAGGTCGATGGAAGGAAAGAGCGATGCGCATACTCGTGCTGGGGGCGACCGGCGGGACCGGCCGCGCCTTTACCGCGGCGGCTCTGGCCGCAGGCCATCACCTGTCGGCGGTCGCACGTCGATCCGAGGGGCTGGAAACGCTTGCGCCGCACACCGGGCAGCTGGAAACGATCGCCGGCGACGCCACCGATCCGGAACTGATTGCCCGGATCGCGCCCGGGCATGATGCCTATGTCGTGGCGCTGGGCGAATACCCGCATCCGCTCGCTTTTCTGCCCGGGCCGCAGCGTCGACGCTGCGACGCTGTCTGCTCGCGGGGCACCGAGGCCCTGCTGGCCACGCTGCCGCAGGGGGCACGCGTCGCAGTCGTCAGCGCCTATGGAGTGGGTGCGACGCGGGAGAGGGCACCATGGTATTTCCGAATGTATTTCAACCTGTTCCTTTCCGCCCTCTTCGCCGACAAGGAAAAGCAGGAGGCGGCGCTGGCGGCTTCTTCGGCCGATTACATCATTGCCCAGCCGGTCGGCCTGACCGATCGGCGGGCAACCGGGCAGGCGCTGGCCAGCGCGGAGGGTTGCATCCGCAAGGCGACCATCAGTCGTGCCGATGTGGCCGCCTTCCTGCTGGACGAGATCGAACGGCCACACCACCACCGGGCCAGCGTGGCACTTTCAGGTTGAGCCGAAGCCACCGGAAGCGGCGCGCGCCCGATGCGGGTGGCCGGGCAGGACATCGGGCGGACGCTTCCGGTCCCGGCGTGCGAAACGATGGTGGTGCCGCTTTCAGCGCAGAACACGGGCGAGGAAATGCCGGTCGCCCTCCACGGCGAGGCGGGCGAGCGCCTCTTCGGGCGAAAGCCAGACGGCGGCATGGCCGGGTTCGGTGGGTGGACCAAGAAGGCGCAGCGGTCGGGCGAGCCAGATGTCACAGAGCTTTTCGGCCCAGAGATCGTATTCCGGCATGTAGGTGAAACGACGGAAGGCGCCCAGCCTGCGGGCGGGCGCGATGCTCCAGCCGGTCTCTTCGCGGACCTCGCGATGCAGCGCGCGCAGGACCGACTCGCCCGGGTCGATCCCGCCGCCAGGCAACTGGAACTCGGGTTTCGGCTCGGCCTGGTGGGTCACCAGAACCGAAGCGCCGCGCAGCAGAACCGCATAGACACCACGACGCAGGCGATAGCGCCGCCCGTTCTGACGTGGTTGACCGAATCTGCGGATCATCCCGGCTTCCGCGCTTGTCTACCCGCCGTCCAGCGGATCGCCCCCTTGGCCGGCCCCCGCTCTATCATATATGCAGACGCCACAGACAACCCTGCCGCAGCAGCCCACCCGAAGCGCCGGCCTTCCGGCCGCGGTCGCGGACCGAAGCAAGGAATCGGATGACCCTCGGATCGCAGATTGCCTGGGACGACACCGTCCTGCCCTTTCAACTCGATCGTCCCGACATTCGCGGACGGGTGGCGCGGCTTGACGGCACGCTGGACCGTGTTCTGGCGCAACACGCATATCCAGTCGCGGTGGAGAAGCTGGTGGCCGAGGCCGCGCTGCTGACCGCGCTGATCGGCCAGGCCATAAAGCTGCGCTGGAAACTCAGCCTGCAGGTGCGCGGCGACGGGCCGGTGCGACTGATTGCAACCGACTATTTCGCCCCTTGCGAACCGGGCGCGCCCGCGCGCATCCGTGCCTACGCCAGCTTCGATGCCGGCCGGCTGGACCCGGCGGCCGAACCCTTCGCCCAGATCGGCCGGGGTTATTTCGCGATCCTGATCGATCAGGGCCGGGGTATGACCCCTTATCAGGGGATAACGCCGATCGCCGGTGGCAGCCTCGCCGCCTGCGCGGAGACCTATTTCGCGCAGTCCGAGCAGCTGCCCACCCGCTTTGCACTGGGCTACGGGCCGGCCGACGGGCGGCACTGGCGTGCCGGCGGGGTGATGCTGCAGCACATGCCGGCAGCCTCGCCGCATGTCGCCGGTGGTGGCTCGGGCGAGAACGGGCTGCTTACACCCGCCGACATGCTGGAGGGTTCGGCCGAGGAGAACTGGCGGCGGGTGAACCTGCTGCTCGACACGGTGGAAAAGACCGAGTTGACCGGACCCGACGTGCAGGCGACCGAACTGCTGGTGCGTCTGTTCCACGAGGAGGGGCCGCGCGTATTCGACGCCCAGCCGGTGCAGTTCGGTTGCACCTGCTCGCATGACAAGGTGCGGCAGAGCCTGTCGATCTACTCCGCGAAGGACATCCACAGCATGACCACGCGGGAAGGCACGGTGACAGCGGACTGCCAGTTCTGCGGTGCGCATTACGTCTTTGATCCCGAGACGCTGGGATTCGAGGCTTCGAAGCCCGTGCCTCAAGAGGAAATCGGCGATGAGCGCCGGCGCGCCGGTGGATGACGCCGGCGGACGCGAGGCGCTGACGCGGCTTCTGCATGCGCTGGACCGGCCCGGCCCGGTTTCGACCGACCACGATCTGACGCCGGGCGCGGCGCCGCCGTCCACCCTGACCCTGCGCCCGGCGGCCGTTCTGGTGGCGCTGCAACCGGTGGCGGCAAGCTCGCGGGACGGCTGGGAGGTGGTGCTGACCCGCCGCTCGGCGCGGCTGGTCCATCACCCGGGCCAGATCTCGTTTCCCGGCGGCAAGCTCGAGCCCGCGGATGCCGACCCGGAGGCTGCCGCGCTGCGCGAGGCACGGGAGGAGGTCGGGCTCGAGTCCGGAGCCGTCGAGCTGCTGGGAAGACTGCCGGTGCACGAGACAGTGACAGGCTTCGCCATCACCCCCGTTCTGGGCCGCCTGGAGCGGCGCTTTCACCCGCTGCCCGACGCAGCCGAGGTGGAGGAGGTCTTTGCCGTCCCGCTGGAACATCTGAGCGACCCCGGCCGGTACCGGATCGAACGCCGGCGCTGGCGCGGCGGCTGGCGCAACTATTATGTCGTGCCCTGGGGGCCCTATTACATCTGGGGGGCCACCGCGCGCATCCTGCGGGGCCTGGCAGAGCGGATGGCGCCATGAGCGGCCTGCGGGTATCGGGCAGCTGGCGGGAGGATCCCGGCACGCAGGCCGTCTGCGCGATGCTCCTGCGCGCCGGACATCAGGCGCTTTTCGTTGGCGGCTGCGTTCGCAACGCGTTGCTGGAACTGCCGGTCTCGGATGTCGACCTTGCCACCGACGCGCTGCCCGACCGGGTCATGGCCCTGGCCGAGGCGGCAGGTCTGGAGGCGGCTCCCACCGGGCTGGCGCATGGCACGGTGACCGTCGTTGCCGAGGGTGTGGGGCATGAGGTGACCACCTTTCGCCGCGACGTCGAGACCTTCGGCCGGCATGCGGTGGTCGCCTTCTCGCCCAGCCTGACCGAGGATGCGGCACGGCGGGATTTCACCATCAACGCGCTTTACGCGACGCCGCAGGGCGAGGTGCTGGATCCGCTGGGCGGCGGATTGCGCGATCTCGCGGCGCGGCGGTTGCGCTTCGTCGGCGCGCCACAGGAGCGGATCGCCGAGGATTACCTGCGCATCCTGCGCTTCTTTCGGTTCTTTGCATGGTATGGCGATGCAGCCGCAGGGCCCGATGCCGAGGGGCTGGCCGCCTGTGCGGCGATGGCCGAAGGGTTGGAGGGCCTGTCGCGCGAGCGGTTGGGGACCGAGGTGCGCAAGCTCCTCGCCGCGCCCGATCCGGCGCCGGCGCTTCTGGCCATGACGCGAACGGGGGTACTGGAGCGCGTGTTGCCGGACGCGACCGATGCCGCGGCGGTGGCGCGGCTGATACCGCTCGAGGGAGATGCGCCGATCCGCTGGCAGCGCCGGCTGGCCGCGCTGGGCCCCGCCGCAGCGACGAATGCAGCCGAGGCACTGCGCCTCTCGCGGGTGGATGCCAAGCTGCTGACGGCGATGGCGGCCGAGCTGACCGACGGGCGCGGGCCGGCCGAACTGGGCTATCGCCACGGCCCCTGGGCTGCGGCGGATATCGTTCTTGCACGGGCAGCGCTGGCCGGCACCGTCCCGCCGCAGGGCTGGCGCGAGGCGATCGGCCGGGGCGCGACGGCGGAATTCCCCGTCGCCGCCGCCGACCTCATGCCCGAGCTGAGCGGCCGGGAACTGGGCGCCCGGCTCAAGGCGCTGGAGGCGCGGTGGATCGCCTCGGACTTCGCACTGGATCGCGAGGCTCTGCTCGAGGTCTGACGGTCCCGGCCGGTTCACCTAATGCGACCCCCTTGCCGCCGGTCCGTCACCGGTATACCTCCTGTCCTACCTCGGGGTGCCCCTGATCGGGGCTGAGATGCCGCAAGGCGAACCCGTCGAACCTGAACCGGTTAGGACCGGCGGAGGGAAGGTGACCGGCGCGGTCCCGCGCCAGCCTCCGGACCGACGCCCGTCGCAGATGGAGGATCTTATGAGAACCACCCAGCTTGCCACGGCGTTCCTGCTTGCCACAGCACCGCTGTGTGCCGGCGCCTCGCAGACACTCACGATCTACACCTATGACAGCTTCGTCTCCGACTGGGGTCCGGGACCCGTGGTCAGGGAGGCGTTCGAAGCTGTCTGTGGCTGCACGGTCGATTTCGTCGCCGCGGGCGACGGCGCCGAACTGCTCGCTCGTATCCAGCTGGAGGGCACGCGCAGCCGGGCCGATATCGTTCTGGGGCTCGACACCAATCTGACGGCGCGGGCGGCGGCGACCGGGCTCTTTGCCCCGCATGAACTGGAGGCACCGTCGCTCGACCTTCCCGTCGCCTGGGACGATCCGCTTTTCCTGCCCTATGACTGGGGATGGTTCGCCTTCGTCCACGACCGCGCCCGTCTGCCCGAACCGCCGGAGAGCTTCGATGCGCTGATCGATTCGGATGTCTCGATCCTGATCCAGGACCCGCGCTCCTCCACCCCCGGCCTGGGCCTGGTGAAATGGGTCGAGGCCGCGCATGGTGACCGGGCAGCCGATATCTGGGCCGGCCTCGCGCCGCGCATCGTCACCGTGACCCGCGGATGGTCCGAGGCCTACGGCCTGTTCCTGCAGGGCGAGGCCGACATGGTGCTCAGCTACACCACCTCGCCCGCCTATCACCTGATCGCCGAGGACGACGCCACCAAGGCCGCGGCCCCCTTCGACGAAGGCCACTACCTGCAGATCGAGGTGGCCGGCATGCTGGCGAACGCCCCCAACCCCGACCTCGCCCGCGATTTCCTTGCCTTCATGCTGACCGAGGATTTCCAGTCGGCGATCCCGACGACCAACTGGATGTACCCCGCCGTGACCCCCGCAGAGGGGTTGCCCGAGGGTTTCGAGACGCTGATGCGGCCGGAAACCTCGCTGCTGTTCTCGCCCGAAGAGGCCGCAGCGATCCGCGACGCGGCGATCGAGCGCTGGCGCGACGGCCTGGCGCGCTGAGAGCCGCCGATGGGGCGCGGAGCCCTGTGGGCGGGCGGGTTGGTGGCCGCCCTCCTCATCGCGCTCAACCTCGGCACGCTCGGGGCGGTCGCCCTGCGGGCCGACGCTCCGGGGCGGCTGGGAGCTGCGGACTGGGCGGCGCTGCGCTTCACCCTGTGGCAGGCAGTGGTTTCGGCGGGGCTGTCGGTCGCGCTGGCCGTGCCTGTGGCGCGGGCGCTGGCGCGCCGCAGTTTTCCGGGCCGGGCACTGCTGATCACGGCGCTTGGGGCGCCCTTCCTGCTGCCGACACTGGTCGCGGTGCTTGGACTTCTGGCGGTGTTCGGCCGGGGCGGCATCGTCAACCACGGGCTTGCCGCCATCGGGCTCGGGCCGGTATCGATCTACGGGCCGCAAGGCGTCATCCTCGCCCATGTCTTCTTCAACCTGCCTCTGGCCACGCGACTGATCCTGCAGGGTTGGCTGGCCATCCCGGCTGAACGATTCCGACTCGCCGCCGCGCTGGGCTTCGGGCCGTCGGAGATCGCGCGTCACCTCGAACGGCCGATGCTGCGCGAGGTACTCCCCGGAGCTTTCCTGGTCATCTTCCTGATCTGCCTCACCAGCTTCGCGGTGGCACTGACACTGGGCGGCGGTCCGCGGGCGACAACGGTGGAACTGGCGATCTATCAGGCGTTCCGGCTGGATTTCGATCTCGGCCGGGCAGCGCTGCTGGCGCTGATCCAGTTCGGGCTCTGCGCGGTGGCGGCGGCACTGGCCTGGGGTGTGGCTTCACCGGCCGGATTCGGTGCCGGGCTCGACCGGCCGGTGGAGCGCCGGGATGGCGGGAGCCTGATGCTGAAGGCGCAGGACGTGGCGCTGGTGGCGCTGGCAGCCGCATTCCTGCTGACCCCGCTGGCGGCCGTTGTCGCGCGCGGTTTGCCGCAGATCACCGAATTGCCGGCGCCGGTGTGGCAGGCGGCCGGGCGGTCGCTTGGGGTGGCGCTGGCCTCGGCCGGATTGACGATCGCCTGCGCCCTGGCGCTGGCGGTGGCGGTGGTGCGGTTGGCGCCTCGGCCACGGATCGCCGGTGCACTGGAGGGGGTGGGACTGATGGCCCTCGCCGCCTCGCCGCTGGTGATCGGGACGGGGCTTTTCCTGATCCTGTTCCCGGTCCTGCGTCCGACTGCGGCGGCCCTTCCGGCGACTGCGCTGGTCAACGCCGCCATGGCCCTGCCATTCGCGCTGCGGGCGCTGCTGCCGGCGCTGCGCGAGGTCGAGGCGACACAGGGACGCCTGGCTGACAGCCTCGGGCTGCACGGTCTGGCCCGGTTGCGGCTGCTGATTCTCCCGCGGCTCGCCCGGCCGTTGGGTTTCGCGGCCGGTCTTGCGGCAGCCTTGTCGATGGGCGATCTCGGGGTCATCGTGCTGTTCGCCGATGCGCAGACGGCGACACTGCCGCTGCAGCTCTATCGGCTCATGGGGGCCTACCGGATGGACGATGCGGCAGGCGCAGCGTTTCTGCTTCTCGCCGCAAGCCTGACCCTGTTCTGGATCTTCGACCGCGGAGGGCGGCTTGGCGCGCGCAACTGACGGGCTGCACCTGCAGGATGTCGAGATACGGCAGGAGGGTTTTCGCCTGACGGCCGACTGGACGGTGGCAGAGGGGGCGCGAGTGGCCGTGCTGGGACCGTCGGGCGCGGGGAAATCGACGCTGCTCGGCGCCATCGCGGGGTTTGTCGCGGTATCGGCGGGGCGTATCCTCTGGGCCGGACGCGATCTCGGGTTGCTGACGCCGGGTGATCGGCCGCTGTCGATTCTTTTCCAGGACCAGAACCTCTTTCCCCATCTGACGGTAGCGCAGAACCTCGGACTCGCGCTCCGGCCTTCGTTGCGACTTGACCGGGCCGAGTGGGCACGAGTTGCTGAGGCGCTGGAGCGGGTCGGCCTCGGTGAGATGGAGGCGCGGCGGCCAGCACAACTCTCCGGCGGGCAGGCCGGGCGCGCGGCCCTGGCGCGGGCTCTGTTGCGGGCGCGCCCTCTCCTGCTCCTTGACGAGCCCTTTGCCGCGCTGGGTCCGGCGCTGAAGGCCGAGATGCTGGCGTTGGTGGCCGAGATCACGGCAGAAGCGGGTGCGACGCTGCTGATGGTCACACATGATCCGAGGGACGCCCAGGCGATCACCGATCAGGTCATCGTCGTGGCCGAGGGCGCGGCCTCTGCGCCCCGGCCCATCGCCGAATTGTTTGCCGACCCGCCAGAGGCATTGCGCGCCTATCTGGGCTGAGCGGCAAAGCGGGTGGTGGACATGCGCCGCCGGGGCTGATTGCAGCCGGCGGCGCGCCGCGGGACTCAGAAGGACCAGACGATGGTGTCGTCTGCCAGCATCGCGCCTGCCATCTCGGGCGGCTGCGCAACGCCGACGCCCTCGATGAGTACGCCCGCATCAGCGCCAAGGCCAGGCAGGTAGATCGCGCAGACCTCGACCTGCGCGCCACGCCCGATCATCGCCTGCATCAGGCCCTGCGGGCTCATGTCACGCGGCGGCTGAGGGGCCGTTGCGCTTTCCGGAGCGTCGCGCAGGGCGATGTCGCCGGCGGGGCCACAGAGCAGCATGCGCAGCTCGTGCCCCTGTTCGATCGCCTGCATGCTCAGCACCATGGCCATCAACTGGGTTTGCGGATGCTCGGCAGTGACCACGGTCACAAGCGGGCGCGCATCCTCGGCGGATGCAGCGGCTGCGCCGGCGACAAGGGCCGCGGCGGCAAGCGTGCCACGAAATTTCATCCCAGGATCTCCTCTTGCTGCGCCCATAACGGGCCGTTCCCGGCGAGACCCTCACGAGATCCCGAACGCATCTCAATACGATGATCTGTCGCAGCGGCTTCGGGTCGCGCGACACCGCGTCTCTTGACGCACGGTCCGATTGTAGCGTGTGCGTAGGGGCCGTGAGTGGGAGACCGGCCCATGTTTCGAGCCATACTCGCTGTTATCGTGATCGCCATCGCCGTGCCCGCGACCGCGCAGGCACCAAGGATCGGTGGAATGGAGGTGCGACCGGCCGGATCCGACCTCGTCATGCTGCCGGCGCTCGACGAGACCGGTTGCCGCACGCCTATGCTTATCTGGCGCTGCCAGAATGACAGCGCCAAGGTCATCTATGCCTTCGACATGGAAATCGCAGCCGGCATCACGCCGGAAATCACCGTCGCGATCGACGGGCAGTCGCTCGCGCAGAACATGGAATGGCAACTGTCGAGGACTCGGCGGAATGCGCTCCTGCCTGATCCAGCCGGCTTCACCGCGGCCGCGCGAGCCGGGCGTGAGGTGCGGTTCCGGGTGGTCGATCCGCACAGCACGGCAGAACTCTTCGACCGTTTCGATCTAACCGGCCTGGTCATGCGCCTCGAAGAACTGCCCTGCGCGCTGCACGAATGACGGCGCCTCCGACCGTACGCCGGCGGCGCAACTCCGCCTCGCGCGGCGTCACCGTGCCGGACCGCGACGAGCCGTTGATGGCCGGTGGCCGCGCCGCGATGGGCGGGGCGAGAGAGCCTGGTGATCGGCTTGAGGTGGTCCCGGCTTCATGGACCCGGCGACAAGGCCGTGACCGCGGAAGACGGGGGGCGCCATAGTCCCCGACAGCCTATGCAGGACGGCCGGGTTTATGCGCTCGATTCGGATCGGGCGCTGTGCGGAAGGGCCGGCGCAGGGGCCATGCGATGGCGTCGGGATCAGCCGGCGGGCACGGGCGCCCCCGCGGCGCCGACGCGCGTGCGTGCTGCAGCGGGAATATCCTCTGCGAAGATGCTTCGGCCCTCAACGCCGGCGACGGCCCCGAAGCTTTCGCTCAGCCGGCGGGGAAAGAGCGTCGGATCCAGCCGCTCGAGGCCGGGGATCGACCGCAGCACCGCACCGGTGCGCACGGCGCACAGCCCGGGGCCCGCCGGCAGCTTGGATTCGGCCGCGGCGATGGCGGCCTCGGCCTGTGCCGGGGTCAGGGCAAGAGTCTGAGCCACGACATGATGCGAGTCGCGGGCGTGATAGCCGAGATAGACGGTCTCCACCGCGGGCGATATGCCATAGAGCACATCACCCCGGCGCGCCACCTCGGGGATGTCGAATGTGCCGGCCGGATCGTAGATCACCCGGTGGCTGCCGCTGATCAGCAGCGCCGAATGATCGCCATTGCCAGTGCGGTTGTGCACCACGGTCAGAAGCGTGACCGTGGTGTCGGCGCCATTGGGAAACTTGGCGCGCGCCACCACCTCGGGCGCATCCCAGTAAGTCTCGTCCCCACAAGCCGCGAAGAGGGGCAGAAGCAGCAGCAGAGCGAGGCGCCGCAGCCAGCCTGACGCCCGACCCGAACCGTGCGGGTCAGGCATTCGCGAGCGCAAGGAAGACCAGCACCACGACGACGATCACCACAGTCCAGACGGCGAGCCGGATGAACCCCGCAAAGGTCTTTTCCTGCTCGCGGATGTCCATGCTGCCGTGCTTGTGCTCGTCGGGTTTTTTTTCGACCATTCCGGATCCTCCGGGCGATGCAACTCTGCTTCGCTCTATACGCGACCCCCGCCGCGCTGTCACCCTGCGCGGTGTCTCAATCCGCCGCCGCAACCGGCTCCGCGCGCCACAGCCAGGCACCGTCGCCACGACGGTCACGCCGCACCGCACCGCGCTGATGCAGATGGTTCAGATGGGCCACCGCCTCGACCAGGGCGAGACCGTATTCACCTTCGCCGATCGCGCGGCGAAAAAGCGGTGCGAAGCACTCGGCGGCAGTCTGCGGGCGGGCAAGATGCGCATGCAGCCGCGCGAGCGCTGCATGATGGTTCTCGATCAGCTGGTCCATCCGCAGCGGAAGACCGGTGAAAGGCAGCTGATGACCCGGCAGCACCAGATGGTCATCGTGGGCGTGGACCGCGAGCCGGGTGCAGCTGTCCAGCCACTCGCGCACCGGATCGGCTTCGGGTTCGGTCGCGTAGACACCGAGGTTGGGCGAGATTCCGGGCAGAAGCTGGTCACCGCCCAGCACGAGATTGTCGCAGAGGCTCCAGAGAGTGGCATGGTCGGGGGCGTGGCCGTGGCCGAAGCGCACGACCCAATCGCGGCCGCCGGCGCGCAGCGTCTCACCCTCTGCGATGCAGCGAAACCCCAACGGCATCGGCGCCACCACATCGGCGAAGTTGAACGGACGATCGGCGGCCCGGCGGGCGTAGAGATCCGGATCCATCCCGGCAGAGCGCCAGAAGGCAAGCGTCTCCGGCGCCGGGCGGTCCTGCTCGTCAAGCGTCAGCATTCTGGCGAAGAGCCACGCGGTGCGGGTGGTCCAGAGTTCCACCCCACGGACATCCTGCAGCCAGCCGGCAAGGCCGATGTGATCGGGATGATGATGCGTGATCAGCAGGCGCCGCAGCGGACGGCCGGCCAGAGGTCCAGCCAGCGCGGCCTCCCAGATCGCCCGGCCCTTGCGGCTGTCGAAGCCGGTATCGACGACCGTCCAGCCGCCGTCATCGTCGGCAAGCGCATAGACATTGACGTGATCCAGACGCATCGGCAGCGGCAGTCGCATCCACAGAACGCCCGCTGCGACCTCGATGGCCTCGCCCGGGGCGGGCGGCGCCGTGATGGGATGCCGGATCGGAGCGTGTTCGGACCGGTGCGGGGCATGGGCGCTCACGCCGCCAGCCCGCCATTGCCCGCGGTCGCGTCATCGGCGCACAGGGCTGCCGCGTCGAGCCCGGCGATATCCTCCTCGCCGGCCGCCGCCTCGGACAGCAGCGGCGCGTGTTCGGGCAGCAGCCGCCGGCGATAGACCTCGGCCAGAAGGCTGCGCGGGCCGGCACCGCCCTCGGCACGCGCCGCCGCCAGATGCGCCGCACCGCCCAGCACGCGGGCCCAGCCCCGCAGATAGGCCGCCGCGCCGCCGCCGCGCGCAACGACATCTGTGGCCAGCATCTCCTCGGTGGTCGCGCGCAGCCGACGGCTGGCTGCGGCCAGATCCCCGGCAAGGCCGGTCGCGACACCCGGGGCCGCCGCAGCGGCCTCGAGCGCGTCCAGCGCCGCGAAGGCCGCCTGCCCGCCATCGGCGAGCTTTCGGCCGACGAGATCCATCGCCTGAATGCCGTTGGTGCCCTCGTAGATGGTCGTCACCAGCACATCGCGCAGGAACTGCGCCGCTCCGGTGCCTTCGACATAGGCCGCGCCGCCCTGCACCTGCATCGCAAGGCCCGAGACCTGCGTGCCCGTGTCGGTACCGAAGGCCTTGGCGATCGGCGTGAGCAGCCCGGCCCGCGCCGCCCATTCGGCCGCGCCTGTTGCCGCCGCCATGTCGGTGGCGACCGCAGTCTGCAAGGCAATGGCGCGGGCTGCGAACACCTCGGCGCGCATCACCGCAAGCATGCGGCGCACGTCGGCATGGCCGATGATCGACGCCTCGCGGCCCGGTGGCGTCGTGCCCTGCACCCGCTCGGCGGCATGGGCCAGGGCCTGCTGCAGCGCAGCCTCGGCGATACCGATACCCTGCACCCCGACACCGAGGCGCGCGTTGTTCATCATCGTGAACATGGCCCTGAGCCCACCGTTCGCTTCGCCGACCATCCAGCCGGTCGCGCCCTCGTAGGCCAGCGTGCATGTGGGCGACCCGTGCAGGCCCAGCTTTTCCTCCAGCCCCAGCACCCGGACGCCGTTCGCGGCACCGCTGTCGGGGTCGCGTTTCGGCACCAGAAAGAGGCTGATGCCCCGCGCGCCCTTCGGCGCGTCCGGCAGGCGGGCCAGAACCAGATGCGAGACATTCTCGGTGAAGTCGTTGTCACCCCAAGAAATGTAGATCTTCTGACCGGTGATACGGAAGCTGCCGTCCGGCATGGGTTCGGCCCGGGTCGTCAGCGCGCCGACGTCGCTGCCCGCCTGCGGCTCGGTCAGGTTCATCGTCGCCGACCACGCACCGGAAATCAGCCGCGGCAGGGCCAGCGCCCGCAGACGGTCGTCGGCATGGTGCTCCAGCGCCTCGATCTGGCCCTGTGCCAACAGCGGACCGATCTGAAAGGCGAGGCAGGCGCCCGCCATCATCTCGTTGACCGATGCCGCAACCGTCATCGGCAGGCCGAGGCCGCCCGACGCCGGTGCCGCGGCGAGCCCGAGCCAGCCACCGTCGGCGATTTCACGCCAGGCTTCGGCGAAGCCTGGCGGCGTGTGCACGGTCTCGCCGTCCAGCCGGGCCGGGTGGCGATCGCCCACGCGCTGCAGCGGCGCGAGCACATCCTCGCTCAGCCGGCCGGCTTCGGTCAGGATCGCCTGCACGGTTTCCGCGGTTGCCTCGGCGAAGCGAGGGGTGGCAGAGACCGCTTCGAAGCCCGCCACATGGCGCATGACGAAGGCATGATCGGCAAGTGGGGCGCGGTAGGGCATCGGGTGGTCTCCCTGTTGCGGTCGACGGCTTGGCAGCGTCGCCGGGCCCGCGTATCACGTTCCAGAGCCTAGCGGACCGGGCGCGATCCTCAAGCCCCGCGCTCCTGCGACGGCCCGGAGGCGCCGATGACCGAGACCCTCGCCCCGGACGGTGCCGGGCTTTCCCGCGCCGCCCGGCTGCTGTCAGAGGGGGCGCTTGTCGCCTTCCCGACCGAGACGGTCTATGGTCTGGGCGCCGATGCACGCAACGGCCGGGCAGTTGCGGCGATCTTCGCAGCCAAGGGCCGGCCACGCTTCAATCCACTCATCGTGCATGTCGCGGACCTTGCGGCGGCGCGTCTCCTCGCGCTGTTCGACGACAATGCCGAACGGCTGGCCAGTGCCTTCTGGCCCGGGCCGCTGACGCTGGTATTGCCCCGGCAGACCGACTGCCCGCTCAGCGATCTGGTGTCGGCGGGGCGGCCCGCGCTCGCCGTCCGGGTGCCGGCGCATCCGGTCGCGCAGGGGCTGCTGGCAGCCTTCGGCGGGGCGGTGGCGGCACCGTCGGCCAACCCCTCGGGCCGGATCAGCCCGACAACTGCGGCGCATGTGCTGCAGGGGCTGGGCGGGCGGATCGCGGCGGTTGTCGATGGCGGTCCCTGCCCGGTTGGGGTGGAGAGCACCATTCTCGGCCTTGACGGTGCGGAACCTCGGCTGCTGCGCCCCGGCGGCCTGCCCGCCGAGGCTCTGGAAGCCTGTCTGGGCCAAAGGCTGGCGCGGCCCGCCGGCGGCGCGCGGGCCGCGACAGGAGGGGTCGAGG
>SLBI01000391.1 GCA_007126375.1 Paracoccaceae bacterium | reverse complement strand
GCCATCCTCGACGGCCACCCCAAATCCCGCATCGAGGACCTCATGCCCTGGCGCCACGCCCAGCCGTCAAGCCTCGCCGCATAGGGCCGCGCCGTCGCGCTTACGATCGGGCATCGGCCGCCGCAGGAGGTGGAGGACGCATTCTAAGAACCGATGAACGCCCTTGAAAATGCCGCCTAGGTTTTGAACAAGAAAGCCTCTCGGAAACCCGGGGCGGTTCAAACACCATACGGGCCCGCGGCATGGAGATGGCCACAACAGAGGCCGGGCACATGTCAGCACCCGACGACCCGCCAGATCCCGCTTCAAAAACCCTCTTGCGCGTGAAGCGGTTACACATGTTGCACAAATCGGTTGACGGACAGGGTCCCCTTTCCCCGGTCTGACTTATTCCACGTCTTCTGTTGCAGGGATGCCGAGCGTGGTGAGGCCGTTCAGGACGGCCAGTGCCCGCGCCGACACGTTGCGGGCAGGCTTGGCTCCCCGTGTGGCGCTGCTCAGAGTGCGCGCTGGCAGGGCGAGATCGGCTCGAACAGGGATTGCCGGACACCGGCGTCCCGCAGCACTGCCGCTGGCGCCACGCCGGGTTCCAAACGCTCGAGCCCCATCACGGGGGAGTGCCCATCCAGCCCGCTGGCCTTGGTCCAGACCATTCCGGGGAACGCTGGGGCGATGCGATTGCGCAGCGCCTCCGCGTCCTCCATGGCGATACCGTCGAACGAGATCACATGGAGGCGCTGTGCGGGCGCAGTGGCGAAGCGGTCCACCAGGTCGCCCTCCAGTGGACCGTAGAGATCGCGGCTCCAGTCCGTGATGTGGGGGGCCCATTCGAAGAACCCCCAGTCAGTAGTGTATTCGCGCGTCTGGAAGGCCTCCGGCGACTCGACGATCCAGAGCGCCAGATAGACGCGACGGCAGTCCAGAGCGCAGGCCCTGAACCGCTGGCCCGAGAGAAACAGGGGCTTCGCCACCATCTGCGCCAGCTTGGGTCCGCTGTACCACGCGTTCCAGGCGGCCTCGCGATCAGGCTCGGAGAAATTGCAGCGCACGCAATAGACATGGCTCATGGCGGCCTCGCTGGGTTGAAGCTTGCGCGGGGGGAAGCGGTGACCGGTCTTCGGGCTGCTTGCGAGCGATCAGCCCTGGTTCGCCCGGGACACAGGTGCCGGCGGCAGCGGAGTCTCCCTGAGGATGTCGAGCACCTTCACGAGGCCGTCGACCATCTCCGTGAACACGGCCACGCCAGTCTCCGCGTTCGCGAAGGTGGGGTCCCCGGAGACGCCCGTTTCCTTGGTCGAGGCGCGGAACTGTTCGGCCGTCCGTGGCAACAGGAACCTGTCCCCCCCGTCGAAGGCCGGGTCGGAAGACATGAACACGCGCTGCGGCGTGGCCGCATGGGTCGGCGCCGAGACGGCGTTCTCCAGCCAGACGCAGTCGGGATGGATGTGGCACATGACCGAGGTCTCGATCTCGCCGGCATGCCCGATCCCCCCGGGGGGCGAGCGCCTGAGCGTCGCGACCTGATCATAGGCCAGATAGGCCACATCCGCCACGGCAACGATCCGGCCGCCGGCATTGGTCAGCTCGGTGGCTGCGATCTGCATCGGCGGCAGGTTGACCCGACGGTTGCCGTTGAGAAACAGGAAGCGGCGAAATCCGGCCCGGGTCAGGCTTTCGACAAAGTCGGTAAGGATCGCCTGCATGGTGGACGGGCGCAGCGACACGGTGCCCTCGAACCCCATGTGCATGTCCGACCAGCCGAACCAGATCGGCGGATAGACGACCACCCCGGTGCGCTCGGCGGCCGCGCGGGCCACGGCATCGGCGATCATCGTGTCGGTCCCCATTGCGCAATGGCTGCCGTGCTGCTCGACGGCGCCAATGGCGATGATCGCACGGTCGTCATGTTCGAGATAGGCGGTGATGTCCGGCCAGCGCATCCGCTCGGCGCGTGTTTCTGTCATGTTTCCTCACCTTTCGGTTCGTTCCGTTCTGGAGTTTGTGTGCCGATCCGTGCCGTCCGCCTCGGCCTCGGCTTCGGCCTCAGAGGTGCTGCGCCGCCCACCCCAGACAGCAAAGGCCGTCCCGGCTGCCAGGAGGGCCGCGCCGGCGAGGTCCATCGTGAGGTCGGGATTGATCAGCAGCAGGGCGCCGACGATCAGCGGCGCACGGATCAGCACGCCGATCGGGCGTCGCAGGTAACCATGCACCCCGCTTGAGAGAAAGAAGACGCCGATGAGCGCGGTCGAGGCCGCCAGCAGGACTTCCACCAGGGTGCCCTGTCCGATCAGGGCAGCGTCGAACACGAAGAAATAGGGGATGAGGAATGCGGCGATCCCCAGCTTGACCCCGGTCCAGGCCACCTTCATCGGCGGAGCACCGGCGATCCCCGCGGCGGTGAAGGAGGCGAGCGCCACCGGCGGCGTGATCACCGCAAGGCAGGCGAAATAGAACACGAACAGATGCGCCTGCATCGGCGAGATGCCGAGCCGGATCAGCACGGGCGCAATCACGGCTGCAGCAATGATGTAGGCCGGAGTGGTCGGGAGCCCCATGCCAAGCACGATGCACACGCACATCGCCAGAATGAGGGCGTAGATGACCACGCCTCCCGAAAGCGCGATGACGATGGACGCGATGGTCTGTCCCAGCCCTGTGAGGTTGAGGATGCCGACGATGATGCCTGCCGCGGCACAGGCAGTGGCAACCTCCAGTGCCCCCCTGCCACCGGCGGCCAGCGCATCCATCAGCCTCTTTGGCGTGAACCATGTGTGTCGTCGCAGGAAGGAGATCACGAAGATCGCCGCGAGCGCATAGAGAGCCGCGCGGATTGGGCTGACCAACAGCACCGTCAGCGAGAACAGCAGCACGAAGATGGGCAGCAACAGATGGCCGTCGCTGGCCAGAACCGAGCGGGCGCGGGGAAGCTGGTTGGCCGGGAGACCGCGGAGCCCGAGCCTCTGTGCCTCGATGTCGATGCCGATAAGGGCCGAGCCGAAGAAGAGAATGGCCGGGATCAGCGCGGCAATCGCCACCGACCAGTAGCTGACTCCCACGATGTCGGCGATGATGAAGGCACCGGCGCCCATGATCGGCGGCATGATCTGTCCGCCGGTGGAGGCGACTGCCTCGACGGCACCGGCAAAATGCGGACGGTAACCGACCCGGCGCATCATCGGTATCGTGACCGCGCCCGTGCCCGCGGTGTTGGCCACCGCGCTGCCCGAGATCGTGCCGAAGAGGGCGCTTGCGAAGACTGCGACCTTTGCCGGACCGCCCCGGATCTGTCCGACGGCGGCACTTGCGAGGCGGAGAAAGAACTCGCTCGCCCCGGACGTCTGCAGGAAGGCGCCGAACAGGATGAAGAGGAAGATGTAGGTGGCCGAAACCTGCAGCGCCGAGGAAAAGATGCCGTCCAGACTGTAGGTCACGCTCACGATGCGCTCGACGCTGTAGCCGCGATGACCGAACATCCCGGGCAGCAGGTGGCCGTAATAGCCGTAGAGCAGCGCTGTCCCGGCAACGATCGGCATCGCCCATCCGGTCATGCGCCGCGTGGCCTCGAGCACGAGGAGGATGGCGCTGCTGCCGAAGACGACATCGGCCGTGGTCGGAAACGAGCCGGCGCGCATCAACAGCGCGCGATAGTCGTGGAAGACGTAGAGAAACGTCGCCACCGCCCAGAGGGCGCAGGCAAGGTCGAGCGCGCGCCACACCGGACCGGGCCGCAGTGGCCGATAGAGGAACACCAGCACCACCGCGAAACAGATGTGGACCGTCGTCAGGTGCCAGGGGTCCAGCACCGTGAACCCCAGCGCCCAGATGTGGAACACCGACATCGCCGCAGCGATCGCATAGGCCAAGTAACCGAGCAGACGCTCGAACGGCTCCAGTCCGCTGAAGAAACTGCTCCGGAAGACCGCACCCTCCTCGCCGCCACCG
>SLBI01000155.1 GCA_007126375.1 Paracoccaceae bacterium | reverse complement strand
CTTGCACCGGGCGCGCCCGTCCCGCAGCCTGCATCCATGTCCGATGCCGCCCCCGCCCCATCCCCCCTCCGCCCGACCGACGACGAGGCCCGCGCCCTCGCGCATCGGCTGATGGCCGAGGCTCGCCATGGCGCGCTGGCAGTGGTGCACCCCGACACCGGCCTGCCGCATGTCACCCGCATCGCCATCGGCATCGAGGCTGCGGCGGCGCCGCTGACGCTGATCTCCTCGCTGTCGCTGCACACCCGCGCCCTGCGGACGGAGCCGCGCGCCTGCCTGCTGCTGGGCGCACCGGGGCCCCGCGGCGACCCGCTGACGCATCCGCGCCTGTCGCTCGACATCACCGCCGGCTTCGTGCCCCGCGGCGCCGACCATGACCGCCTGCGCGAGATCTGGCTGGCGCAGCACCCCAAGGCCCGACTCTATGTCGATTTCACCGATTTCGCCTTCGTGCGCCTCGCCCCGCGCGGGGCGGCGCTGAACGGCGGCTTCGGCAAGGCGTGGCAGTTGACAGCCGGGGATCTGCAGCCCGCCTGACCGGCTTCGGCAAGACCTCCCTCAGGCCCCCAGCGCAGGACCTCGCAACAGTTCCACACCGGCGATCTGCCAGCCAGCGTCGGTGCGGATCATCAGGTAATCCAGCATGTGCAGCCCGCCTTGCTGATCGATGATCATCACCCGCTGCACGATCCGTCCGCCGATGTCGCGCCGCTCCAGATAGCGCACCTCGGCCGGTCGCCACACCATCGGATAGCCCGAGCGCACCATCTCGCCGAACCGCTCCGGGGTGCGGAACAGCTGCCGGATTCCGGGCGAGGCGAAGGTGAAGGCGGTGGCGACGTCATCGGCCAGAAAGGCGTCGAGCTGGCTCTGGATCGTCCGGGCGATGCCGGCATCGCCTTCCTCGGCCGCAGCGGGCGCGGCCGGCGTGAAGGACAGGGCGAGGGCGAGGCCGAGGGCGGCGAGAGGAAAGGGCAAGCGGCGCAGCATGGCGGCGATCTCCTGTCTGACCATGCATGAGGATGCTAGACCCCGAGCCCGGCCGGTCAACGCGCAAACGCATCTCCGCGCCGGGCCGGCCATGGTGCTGCCGGCGTCCTGCGCAGCAGCTCCGCGCAACCGGGCAAGACAAACGCTGCCGGATCGGGCAGGATCCGCGGATGCTCCGCCGCCGCGCCACCGGCCTGCCGGCCGCCGTTCTCGCCGTCATTTCGGCCACGGCCCCGCTGCGGGCCGAACCCTGCCGGCTGGCGCTGGCGCTCGGCTTCGACGTCTCCCGCTCGATCGACGCCGCCGGCTACGAACTGCAGATCGGCGGCCTGATCGGCGCCCTGTTCGACCCGGAGATCCGCGCCGCGCTGCTGGCACCGCCCGCCCCGGTGGCGCTGGCCGTCTACGAATGGAGCGGCCGGCGCCAGCAGCGCCTCGTGCAGGGCTGGACACTGCTGCGCGACGAGGACGACATCGACCGAGTCGCCCGTGCCATCGCACTCCACCCGCGCAGCTACGACGGGCTCACCGCGGTCGGGGCCGCGCTCGACCATGGCTGGCGGCTGCTGCGGCGGGCGCCCGCCTGCGACGCGCAGGTGATCGACATCGCCGGCGACGGGCGCAACAACGAGGGGCCGGCGCCGGCGCGCATCTACGCCCGGCGCGATTTCGCCGACATCACCGTCAACGGTCTCGCCATCGGCGGCCACGAGAGCGACATCCTGCACTACTATGCCACCGAAGTGATCCACGGCCCCGGCGCCTTTGCCGAATTCGCCGCCACCCAGGCCGAGTTCGCCGCCGCCTTCCGCCGCAAGCTGCTGCGCGAGGTCGAACCGCCGCGCATCGGCGCGCTCGCACCCCGATCCCGGGCCGGCAGCGGCATGCCTCAGGCGGCGAGATCCCCCGCCAGCCCCCGATCGATCAGCGCCACCGTCTCGGCCACGCCGTAAAGCGCGATGAAACCGCCGAAACGCGGCCCCGCCGAAGCCCCCAGCAGCACCTCGTAGAGCGCCCGGAACCAGTCGCGCAGCGGCTCGAACCCGTGTGCGCGGCCCACCGCGAAGACGAGGCTCTGCAACGCCTCGGCATCCAGCCCGCCATCCCAGGCCTGCAGCCGTGCCGCCAGATCCGCCATCGCCGCGCGCTCGCGCGCGTCGGGCAGGCGGTACACCCGCGTCGGCGCCACGAAGTCGCGGAAATAGCGCACCGCCCCCTCGGCCGCGGCATCCAGATCGGGATGCGTCTCCGGCGCCGCGTCGGGCGCGTAGCGGCGGATGAAGCCCCACAGCCGTTCGCGATCCGGCGCCGCCACCACGCTGGCGAGGTTCAGCAGCGCCGCGAAGCTCACCAGCATCCCGCTCTCGGGCGGCTGCCCGGCATGGATGTGCCAGACCGGATTGGCCAGCTGCGCCGGCAACTCCTGCTCCGGAAAGGCGCGCAACTGCTGGTGATATTCGTCCACCGCCTTCGGGATCACGTCCCACCACAGCCGCTTCGCCGTCTTGGGCTTCTGGAACATGAAATACGACAGGCTCTCGGCACCGGCATAGGTCAGCCATTCGTCGATGGTCAGCCCGTTGCCCTTGGACTTGGAGATCTTCTCGCCGTTCTCGTCGAGGAACAGCTCATAGACATAGTGATCGGGCGCGCGTCCGCCGAGGATCTCGCAGATGCGGTCGTAGATCGGCGCATTGGTGGAGTGGTCCTTGCCGAACATCTCGAAATCCACGTCCAGCGCGGCCCAGCGGGCGCCGAAATCGGGCTTCCACTGGAGTTTCACGTTGCCGCCGGTGACCGGGACCGTCCATTCGCGCCCCGCCTCGTCGTCGAAGGTGACGGTGCCCTCGCGCGCATCCACATGCCTGATCGGCACATAGAGCACACGCCCGGTTTCCGGGTGGATGGGCAGGAAGACCGAATAGGTCTGCTGGCGTTCCTCGCGCAGGCTGGCCAGCATCACCTCCATCAGCGCGTCATAGCGCTCGGCGGCACGCAGCAGCACCGCGTCGAACCGCCCGGATCGGTAGAAATCGGTGGCCGAGATGAATTCGTACTGAAAACCGAAGGTGTCGAGGAACCGCCGCAGCATCGCGTTGTTGTGGTGGCCGAAGCTCTCATGCGTGCCGAAGGGATCGGGCACGGACGTCAGCGGCTTCTGCAGGTGGTCGCGCAGCGCCACCGGGTCGGGCACGTTGTCGGGCACCTTGCGCATGCCGTCCATGTCGTCGGAAAAGCAGATCAGCCGGGTCGGGATGTCGCTGATCGCCTCGAAGGCACGCCGGATCATGGTGGTGCGCGCGACCTCGCCGAAGGTGCCGATATGCGGCAGGCCCGAGGGGCCGTAGCCGGTCTCGAACAGCACATGGCCCTTGGCGGGCGGCGCCGTCTCGTAGCGTTCGGCCAGCCGGCGCGCCTCCTCGAAGGGCCAGGCCTTGGAGGTCAGGGCGGCATCGCGCAGGCGGGTCATGGCATCCTCCGGGAAAACCGGGATCACGGAACTGTCGGCCCGACGGAGGCCGGACGGACCCCGCTTCCTATTGTCCCGGCCCTGCGGCGTCAATAATCTCCGCCCCGACCCACCGAGGAGCCCCGCATGCCCCCCACCCCGCCGCTCTCGCCGCAGGACTGCCTCGTGGCGATCATGATCGCCATCTCCGCCTCCGACGAGGAGATCCGAACCTCCGAGCTGATCACCATCCAGCAGGTGGTCAACCATCTGCCGGTCTTCGCCGATTACGACGCCGACCGGATGCGCCGCGTGGCGCAGATCGTGTTCGACCTGTTCGAGGAGGAGGACGGCCTCGGCGCGCTCTTCGGACTCATCCGCGAAAACCTGCCCGCGGCACTGAACGAAACCGCCTATGCGCTGGCCTGCGACGTCGCCGCGGCCGCCATCGAGCGGGGCGCACGCGCCCGCCACATGCGCCTCTGATCCCCGCCGGCCCCGCCCGCGCCGGGGCGCGCAAGGGTGGGCGG
>SLBI01000052.1 GCA_007126375.1 Paracoccaceae bacterium | reverse complement strand
TCATGGCATCGGCTCGGGTTCGACGGCGAGCAGCCGCGCCGCCGCCTCCAGCCGCCAGCACCGCGCCGTCGAGCCGCCCGCCGGGCCCTCCAGCCGCGGCGGGTCGGTCCGGCACGGGCCTTCGGCTATCGGGCAGCGGGGGTGGAACCGACAGCCCTGCGGCATCGCCGCCGGCGTCGGCGTGGTGCCCTCGATCACCGGCAGGTCGGTCTGCTTGACCCGCGCCGAGGGGATCGAGCGCAGGAGAAGCCGCGTGTAGGGATGGCGCGGCGATGCGAACAGCCTCTCGGCCGGCGCGGCCTCGACCACCTGGCCGGCATACATCACGATCACCCGGTCGGCGGTCTCGGCGATGATCCCCATGTCATGGGTGATGAGCACCACCGCCATCCCCAGTTCGGCCCGCAACTCGGTGATCAGATCGAGGATCTGTGCCTGGATCGTGACGTCGAGGGCGGTGGTCGGCTCGTCTGCGATCAGCAGCCGCGGCCGGCAGGCCAGCGCCATGGCGATCATGATGCGCTGCTTCATGCCGCCCGACATCTCGTGCGGGTAGTCGCCCACCCGCGCCCGGGCGGCCGGGATGCCGACGCGATCCATCAACTCCACCGCCCGGTCGCGCGCGGCGCGTGCGCCCAGCCCCAGATGCTCAACCAGAACCTCGGCGATCTGGAAACCGACCGGGAGGACCGGGTTCAGGCTGGTGGCCGGCTCCTGGAAGATCATCGCCAGATCGCGGCCGCGCCGCTGCCGCATCTCGGCTTCTGGCAGTGCCGTCAGATCGGTGCCGTCGAACAGGATATGCCCCTCGCTGACCCGCCCCTGCGACCCCAGCAGTCCCATGATCGCCAGCGAGGTGACCGACTTGCCGGACCCGCTTTCGCCGACGATGCCCAGGATCTCGCCGGGCGCGACGTCGAAGCCCACCCGGTCGAGCACCTGTACCGGCGCGCGCAGGCCGTGGAAGGTGACCGAAAGCCCCTGAACCGACAGCAGCGCGCTCATCGTTCCTGCAGCCTCGGGTCGAGGATGTCGCGCAGCCCGTCCCCCAGAAGGTTGAAGCCGATCATGGTGATCCCCAGCGCGGCCGACGCCCACAGCGCCAGATGCGGATCGGTGCGCAGCTGGGTGAGCCCGTCGCGGATCATCGCGCCCCAGGTCGGCTGCGGCTCCTGCACGCCGATGCCGAGGAAGGACAGCGTTGCCTCCGCCATGATGATGAATCCCACGCCGATCGAGGCGCGCACGATCAGCGGTGCGGCGATGTTGGGCAGGAAATGCCGCCACATGATCTTCGCCACCGGCGTGCCGCTGGCGATGGCGGCGTCGATGAACATCTCCTCCTTCAGCGACAGCACCAGCGCGCGCGTCAGCCGCGCGATGCCCGGCCACCACACCAGCGACAGCGCGATGATCACGGTGGTCAGACCGGGACCGAGGATCGCGGCGATCAGGATGGCCAGGATCAGTTCGGGAAAGGCGAAGATGATGTCCACCGTCCGCATGATCAGCGCATCGACCCAGCCGCCGTACCACGCCGCGATCATGCCCAGCGTGGTGCCCACCGCCAGCGTGATCGCCAGCACCGACATCGCCACAGTCAACGACACACGCGCGCCCACCACGATCCGGCTGAACACGTCGCGCCCCAGCGCGTCGGCGCCCAGCCAGAACGTGCTGTCGGGCGGGCGCCAGACCGCCAGCATGTTCACGCGGTTGGGGTCGTGCGGCACGAAGAACGGTCCGATCAGGGCGGTCAGAAGCACCAGCGTCACGATGGCCGCACCGATCACCGCGTTGCGGTTGCGCCGGAACCGCAGCCCGAAATCCGATGCCGCCCCGCCCGGCCTCATGTCCCGCGCTCCTGACCCAGCCGGATGCGCGGGTCGAGCGCGGCATAGGCGAGATCCACAATGAGGTTGATGAGCGAGTAGAACACCGTGAACAGCAGGACGATGGTCATTGTCACCGGATAGTCGCGCGCAAAGATCGACTCGATGGCCATGCGTCCCAGCCCCGGGATGTTGAAGATCGTCTCGACCACGAAGGTGCCGGACAGGAGCCCGCCAAAGATGATCCCGACCGTCGTCAGCAGCGGGACCAGCGTGTTGCGCAGCGCGTGACGATAGATCACCAGCCGCTGCCTAAGGCCCTTGGCCCGGGCCGTGCGGATGTAGTCGCGGCTCAGCACCTCCAGCATGTAGGTGCGGGTCAGCCGTGCGATGTAGGCGGTGGGGGGGATCACCAGGATGGCCACCGGCAGCAGCATCTGATCCAGCCGGCCCCAGCCCGCCACCGGCAGCCAGCCAAGCTGGATCGCGAAGACATACACCAGAAAGGCGGCCATGGCGAAGTTGGGGATCGAGATGCCCGTCACCAGCACCAGGATCACCGCGGTATCGGCCCAGCTGTTCTGGCGCACGGCGGCGAAGACGCCGAGCAGCACGCCCAGCATGACCGCGATGCTGATCGAGACGAGGGCCAGCAGGGGGGTGATCAGCAGTCCGCCGGCGATCACCTCCGAAACCGGCGTCTGCGCATAGCGGAACGACAGCCCGAAGCTGCCGTTCGCGATATTGCGCAGGTAATCGACGAACTGAACCCACAGTGGCCGGTCCAGCCCGTATTCCGCCCGCAGCCGGGCCTCCAGCGCCCGGTCGCCGGACTGGTCGGACAGCATCGCCACGATCGGATCGCCGGGCACGAACTGTACCGCGACGAAGGTCAGGACGATCGCGACGAACCAGACGCCGATCAGGCCGACGATGCGGCGCAGGGCATAGCCCAGCACGGTCCCGCCTCAGCGGTTGATCGTCACGTCGCCGAAATGCAGAAAGCGGAACGGCGTCAGCGCCACCCCCTCCACATCGGGTTTCTTCACCGCGACCTGCATCCGCATGGTGGTTCCGCAGGTGCCGAAATCCTCGATCAGGATGCGCTCGGCCTCGTGGTAGAGCGCATAGCGCTCCCGTTCGTCGGCTGTGGCCTGCGCCTGCACGATCAGCGCGTCATAGGCGTCGTTCTGCCAGCGCGCGCGGTTGTAGGGGGAGGGGCCGTACCAGACCTGGCTGAGGAAATAGAGCGCATCGGGGAATCCGGCCGACCAGCCCCAGTGAAACAGTGCCACCTCGCCGGCGTTCATCGCCGGGATGAACACGCCGCGCTCGACGATCTCCACCTCGACCGGCAGGCCGAGAATGTCCTGGAACTGCGACGCGAGATAGAGGTTGAGGTTGCGGTTCGGCTCGGTCGTCTGCATCTTCACCGGCGGCAGGCCTTCGCCGCCCGGATAGCCGGCTTCGGCGATCAGCGCGCGCGCGCGGTCCGGGTCATGGGGCATCGCCGGAAAATCGGGGTTGTAGCCCGCCACCCCTGGCGTGATCTGGCCATAGAGTGGAAAGGCCGCGCCCTCGTAGATGCCCTGGATGATCGCCTCGCGGTCCAGCGACAGGCACATCGCCTCCCGCACTCGCGCGTCCTGGAAGGGCTCGTAGACGTTGCCGTTCATGCCGAGGTACTGGATCTGCGCGGCCGGTGCCGTGATGCGTTCGTCGTCGAACTGCGGATCGCGCAGGATGCGGCGGATCGCGGTGTCGGCGGCATAGACGAGATCGAGTTCGCCGGCCTCGTACATCGATACGGCGGTATCGCCGGTGGGCACGATCACGAAGCGCACCCCGTCGATCTGCGGCGTCCCGCCCCAGTATCCCTCATGCGCCGACAGCACCACTTCCTGCCCGCGGTTCCACGCCTCGATCCGGAACGGCCCGGTGCCGGCCGAGACCCGGTTGAACCAGTCTTCGCCATGCTCCTCGATCACCCCGGCATCCATGAAGTAGAACGGATAGATCGGAAACAGCACATCGGGTTCGCTGAAGCGCACCTCGAGGGTATGGTCGTCGATGACGACGACGCCTTCCAGATCCGTCGTCTCGCCGTCCTTCACCGCCTGCGCCCCGACGATGGGATCCAGATAGCGGGCGTTCAGCCCGCCGCGGTTGCCCGGGATCAGCAACTGCTCGAAGGTGAACTTGACGTCACGGGCGGTGAACGGGCGTCCGGAATGGAACGTCACCCCCTCGCGCAGGGTGAAGCGGAAGCCGAGGTTGCCGTCCAGCCCTTCCCAGCTCGTCGCCAGCGCCGGCACCACATTGCCTTCGGCGTCGATGCCCACGAAGCCCTCGTAGACATTGTCGAGGATGTCGCCGGCCACCAGCTCGGAATAGGTGATCGGGTCGATCATGCCGGGATCGGCGGGGATGTTCGTGCGCAACTCCTGTGCCGCGACGGCGGACGCGGAGAACGCGACAACGCCGGCCATCGCGGTGCCGCGCAGCATCGCGCGGATCGTTGGTCTATTCATGGCATCACCTCCACCTGTCGGATGAGCCGGGCACCGCGCCCGCCCCGCAGGCCGTGTCTCTGGGCGGCGTGGCACCGCCTCGCCGCCCGGCATGACCTTGCACTTCGCAGACTGCCGAGGCTTATTGACGGAATCAACCCGGCGGTATGCAGGCAGCCGGCCCACATGGCGACATTCCGGCGGAGTGCCCAGATGAATCGCAGACTGGATGACATTGACCGCAAGCTCCTCTCGCTGCTCAAGGCGAATGCGCGGGAATCGGCTACCGCACTGGCGCGCCGGCTCGATCTGTCGCGCAGTGCGGTGCAGGACCGTATCGGCCGGCTGGAGCGCGACGGGGTGATCGCCGGATACACGGTGAAGCTGGGCCAGGAGATGGCCCGGTCCGGCTTGCGGGCGATCGTCCGCTTCACCATGGATCCCAAGCACACTCCCGCCGTCGTACGCGAACTGCGCAAGTATCCCGAGGCGGAAGCCTGCTACATCACCTCGGGCGCCTTCGACCTGATCGCCATCGTCGCCGCCGAAAGCGCGGCGCGCCTGCATGAGGTGCTGCAGGCATTCGGCAAGCTGCGTGGCGTGGAGCGGACGACGTCTTCGATCGTGCTCGTCGACGAGTTCGACAATCGCTGAGCCGGCGAGCTGCCCGGCGCAGCCCGCCGCGCAGGGTCGCGCGCATCATGCCGTCGGGGCGGTTGGGTTGCACCGCAATGCGCTGGCCCGGCCTGATCCCCGCAAAGTCGACGCCGTGGCCGACCGTCACGGTCTCGCCCGCGATGTCGGCGCCCGGGATCATCGGCAGCGGCGTCTTCAGTCCGGGAATACTGCGCAGCACCATCGGGTTGCCGCCGCCGCAAGGGATCGCCCGGGCCACCCTGCCGCGCCCGGTGTGGGGGCCGCGTCGGTTCGGCCCTCACAGCCGATGCAACGGGCCACTCCGCCGCGGGCGCCTGCGGGGTGCCGCGGCCTGTCCTCAGCCTCCTGCGCCGCGGTGCGCGGCGATCTCGGGGCCGAAGCGTTCGGCCAGCTGGTGCTGGATCAGCAGCCGGTCCACCTTGCCCGCGCCATTCAGCGGCATGGCCTCGGTAAAGGCGATGCGGCGCGGATGGGCATAGGCGGGCCCGCGTTCCAGCGTCCAGCGTTTCAGCGTATCCTCGTCCACGGCCCGGCCGGGTTCCAGCATCACCAGCGCGACCGGAACCATGCCCTTTTCGGGGTCCGGCACCGGCGCGACGCAGGCGTCATAGACTTGCGGATGCGCGATCAGCAGGTTCTCCACCTCCTTTGGATAGACGCTCTCGCCGGCGGATTTGAACATGTCGTCGGTCCTGCCGAGGAAGTAGAAGAACCCGTCGGCGTCGCGGTGAAACAGATCGCCGGTGGCCAGCCAGCCGTCGCGGATCCGCTTGGCGTTGACCTCGGGCAGCTGGTAATACCCCGGGGTCACGCCCGGATTGCGCACCCACAGCTCGCCGTCGCTTGGGTGCTCGGTGCCATCCGCGCCGACCAGCTTCACTTCGCCTTCCGGCCAGGCCACGCCGCAGCTGCCCACCGGTACCATGCGGCCGTCCACTGGCGCGCCGATCATCACCGGCCCGCCTTCGGTCAGCCCGTAGGTCTCGGCGACCGGGCAGCCGAAGGCGTCGCGGATCTGCTCCACCAGCTCCTGCTGCACGGTGGCCGAGCCCACCGTCAGCGTCTTCAGCGCGGAGAAATCGAGGCTCGCGATCAGGTCGCGCTGCTGCAACAGCCTGGTATAGACGGTGGGCACCGCCCCGGCCTTGGTGCAGCGGTATTCGGCGAGGGTGCGCAGAAAGCGCCGCGGCTCGAAATCCGGCAGCAGAACCACCGAGCCGCCGCAATGCAGCATCGGCTTGATCGCCCCGGCCATGGCATTCTTGTGATAGAGCGGCACCGCCGCCAGTGCCCGCGCGTCGGCTGTGCTGGGCCAGTATTTCTGGACGCAGCGGACCCACCACATCTGTCCGCCATGGGTCAGCACCACACCCTTGGGCCGGCCGGTCGAGCCCGAGGTGTAGGGCAGGAACGCCGGATCGTCGGGCGCGATTTCCGGTGGGTCGAAGGTCTCCGGCGCGGCGGCGAGCGCCGCCTCGTAGCCCGTCCAGCCCGGGCGCTCGGCGCCGAGGACCAGTCGCAGCGGCACCCCGAGCGCCTCGGCTGCCGGGACCAGATCGGCGTTGGCGGCTGGCTCGGCCACCGCCGCGCGGCATCCGGCATTCCCGACGATATAGGCCAGCGTGTCTGCCCCGATGCGGGTGTTCAGCGGCACCGGCACCACGCCCGCCCGCATCGCCCCGAAGAACAGCTCGACGAACTCCAGGCGATTGCCGACGGCCATCGCCAGACGGTCGCCGGGTGCGAGCCCGGCGGCGCTGCACCACGCCGCCACACGGTCGAGCCGCGCCTCGAGGTCGCAATAGCTCAGGCTTCGCGGCGCCTCCGTGGAAAGGTCGATCAGCGCCGTCTTGTCGGGATGGCGCGCCGCCGCTGCATGGCACCAGTAGCCGAGGTTGATCTCATGCGGGCTCATCGCGCATTGCTCCCGGTTGGGCGGCCGGGCCGGGCCCGTCGCCGTGGCATGACATTGCCGGGAACCGCCGGAAGTGGCGGTTCCCGGTCGGATCGGGGCACCGCAAACAGAAGCATGGTGCCGAACCCCTGCACTTCGGTCACAAGGCGCCGTCTGCCTGCCGCCTGCCAGGTCACGCCGGCGCCCGCGAGCCTGTCTTCCAGCCGTGCGGCCGAGGTGACGGCGATTTCGAGCGCGCGCAACTGCGGCGTCGGTGGCGGCGCCGTCACGACCTCGCCGAACCGCGCCGCCCAGGCCTCCGGCGTCAGATAGCGCAGCCGCACCGCACCGCTGTCGATCACCACGCCCTCGGCGCTGCGTTGCGTCGCGTTTCCGAACAGGCGTGCGCAGGCCGAAGCAGTCGCCGCCGCATCGGGCGTGACGCCCCAAAGGCCAGCGACGGCGCGCGCGCCGTTCGGGTGATCAAGGCAGTCCGGATGCCAGACCCTCCCGGGCGTGAAATGCTGGCAGACGAAGGCATACAGCCCCGGCAGCGTGCCGTCGCGCAACTGCGCCACCGCGAAACGCGCCTCGGCGGCGCCGTCCGGCAGATCGACCTCGCGGGCGAATTCGAAGGCCGGACCTTCGGCCATGTCCAGCCTCGCCAAGCGCACCGCGGCGGCGCGGGCATCGGCCTTGAACGCCGCGCCGAACAGATGTGCCCCGCGCGCGGCCAGGGCAGCGCGCTTCGCCGCGTTCCGTTCTGTCGGAGCAGTTACGGCGAGCACCTCGAAATAGGTCGCGCGGTCGGGCATCACGACGGTCACATTGGCCGTCCCGAGCCCCTGTCCGTGCAAGCCCGGCGGGGTCGGGCGGAAGCCCAGACGCACGGCCGCCGCGGCGGCGCTGTCGAGATCGTCGTGCAGGATCTGCGCATGGTCGAAATCGAGCCGCATCGGTCTCCTGCCAGGTCGCGCGGCGCGACGATGGGCGACTTTCCTCCGGCGCGCAATCCCCCGCCGGCAGGCGCGGGCTGAAGGGGGCGGGGCGCGGCTGGACTGCGGCGTCGGTCTCGGCGATGCTGGGCAAGCCACGGCGGCACAGGGCGGCCGTGGCGCAACGGCAGCGCACGGGCGGGGCAGTCATGGCGGATCTGGAGAGGCGCATCGCGCAGGGCAGGGGGGATGAGCCGGCCGATCTCGTGCTGCGCGGCGGTCGGGTGCTCGACCTGATCACCGGGGCCCTTCTCGATGGCGATGTCGCGATCTGCGGCGACACCATCGTCGGCACCTGCGACAGTTACCAGGGGCGGCGGGTGATCGATGTCGCCGGCATGACGCTGGTGCCCGGTTTCATCGACACCCACCTGCATGTCGAAAGCAGTCTGGTCACGCCTTTCGAGTTCGACCGCTGCGTGACGCCTCGCGGCGTGACCACGGCGATCTGCGACCCGCACGAGATCGCCAATGTCCTGGGCGCCGATGGAATCCGCTGGTTCCAGCAGGCCGCCGAGCACCTGATCCTGGATCTGCGCGTGCAGCTTTCCTCCTGCGTGCCCTCCACCCATATGGAGACCGCCGGCGCGGCGCTGTCGGCCGGCGATCTCGCGCAACTCATCGGTCATCCCTCCGGCATCGGGCTGGCGGAGTTCATGAATTATCCCGGGGTGATCCATCGCGATCCCGCGGTGTTGGAGAAGCTGCAACTCTTCGCCGGCGGTCATGTCGACGGGCATTGTCCGCTGCTGACGGGGCGCGATCTCAACGCCTACATCGCCGCCGGAATCCGCACCGAGCATGAGGCCACCAGTGCCGAAGAGGCGCGCGAGAAACTCCAGAAGGGCATGCGCGTGCTGATCCGCGAGGGGTCGGTCTCCCGGGACCTCGCGGCGCTGCAGCCCCTGCTGAGCGGGACCACCGCGCCCTACATGTGTCTGTGCACCGACGACCGCAATCCGCTCGACATCGCCGAGCACGGCCATCTCGATCACATGATCCGCGAACTGATCGCCCGCGGCAGCGCCACTCTGGCGGTCTATCGCGCCGCCTCGCTGTCGGCGGCCGAGGCCTTCGGGCTGACCGACCGTGGGCTGATCGCGCCGGGCCGCAGGGCGGATATCGTCGCCCTGCCCGATCTGGCGGAGTGCCGCGCCGCGCTGGTGCTGGCCGGCGGGCGGGTGGCCGATGCGGCCGCCTTTGCCGCGCGTGGCCGGGTCGTGCCGGTGGGGCGGGGATCGGTACGGGCGCCACAGGTGCGGGCCGGGGATTTCCGCCACCGTGGCAACCGGGTGGAGACCGACGTGATCGGCATCCTCGAGGGCAAGATCCTGACCGAGCATCTGCGCGAGGAAATTCCCCTTGTCGATGGCGACAAGCCGCCCGATGCCGCGCGCGACCTGATGCGCATCGCGGTGGTGGAACGGCACGGCAGGAACGGCAACATCGCCACCGGTGTCGTGCGCGGCTTCGGCATGCAGGCCGGCGCCATCGCCTCGACCGTCTGCCACGACCATCACAACATTGTCGTGGTCGGTGCCGATTACGCCGACATGGCTCTGGCGACGAACCGGCTCGGAGAGATCGAGGGCGGTTTCGTGGTGGCGCGCGGCGGGGCGGTCCTCGCCGAACTGGCCCTGCCGGTGGCCGGATTGATGAGCCTCGAGGACTTCGAGACGGTGCGTGATCGTCTGGTGCTGTTGCGCGCCGCAGCGCGCGAGCTCGGCGTTCGGCTCGACGAGCCATTCCTGCAACTGGCATTCCTTGCGCTGCCGGTGATCCCCGCCTTGAAGATCACGGATCGTGGCCTCGTGGACGTCACGCGGTTCGAGATCATTCCGGGCGGTTAGGCCCGCCACGCAGCACGTTGCCGCCGAACAGCGCGCGGAAGCCCGGGCAGCGTGTCGGCGTCGCCCGTGGCCGTGCCGCCGATGGTGACGACCAGATCGGCTTCGGATGTCGCCCCGGGCAGTGAGAACGCAGGGATACAGCGCCTGGCGTTCCAGACATGGAGGGGCCAAGCGGGGCGCCGGGCTCGCGGAGCGCGGCACCTGCGGCAATCGGCGCCACCCGTACCGGCCGATGCACCGTCGCCTGTGCTGCGCAGTTCGAAGCGAGGTCGGCAACGCCAGCGGTGCTTCCGGTCGGCATGCCGCAACACCGGCCGGTGGCAGGACGATCAGCGGCTGGCCGGCACGTCGCTGCCCGCAATGCACCGCGGGGCCCATCGCGGCGCGCCGACCCGGCTGCGAACCGGTTCAGGGAGCGGCCAACCGGTGTCGGCGAGTGCCGGCGTCAGTCCGAGGCAGATCACGCCTGGCCCGAAGGCTCGGGATGAGGGTCGTGCGGGAACGCGTCGGTATCTCCCTGGCTGCGGGGCGCCAAGCCGCGGGCGGTGATCCTGAGGCAATGACCGGCATGGCGCGGAAGCGTGCAACCCGGGCCACTGCGGGATCGGTGGCGGTCGGCTCAGGAAGAGGCGTCGAAGCTGTAACGGAAGGTGCAGCGCGGCGCGCCTTCGGCGATGGTCTGTGCCCGATCCAGCGTTATGCGCGTGTCATAGGCCTGGGCGAAGACGCCGTCACGGTTGCACGACAGGACATCGGCGATCTCGCCCAGTCCCATCTGGCGATACATCTCGACGAAGTGGCAGCGCGTCACGTCGAAATGCAGATGGTCCGGACCGGCACTCAGCACCTCGGCCTCCAGCCCCGCGGACGCCCCGTGCGCGACGTAGGTCCGTTCGAAGATCGCCGTGAAACCTTCCATTGATGTTTGCCGTCCCGGAGCGCGCGCCGCTGCCGCCGCCGCTTCCTGCTCGGCCGAACGGGTGACGGCGCGGGCCAGCAGCGCGCGCGCTTCGGCCTTTCCGAGCCGTTGTTTCAGTTCTTCGTAGATGGGCCGGATCACTTCGGCCTGGATCCGACGACGCTCGATGTTCGTGAGTTCGGACATGGGCATGCCTCGGTTGCGGTGTGGCAGACCGGACTCAGAACCCGGTCACTATGACCTCGGGCAGCCATGTCGCCAGCCCTGGAAAGAACAGGACGAGGAAGAACACCGCCAGCTGGCACAGGATGAAGGGCAGCACGCCGAGATACATCTGCCGCGTGGTCATGCCGCTGGGTGCGATTCCCTTGAGATAGAAGATCGATGGCGCCATCGGCGGGGTCAGATAGGAGGTCTGCAGGATGATGAAGGTGAGCATTGCAAACCAGATCGGGTCGATGCCGTAGGAGGCAAGAAGCGGCACGAAGATCGGCAGGCAGATCAGCAGCACCGAGACCCACTCCAGCAGGAAGCCGGCGACGAACACGATCGTCAGCAGCACGAGGATCAGCATGATGGGTTCGAGCTGCGCATTGTCGACCAGCCCGCGCACCAGCTCGTTGCCGCCCAGCCGGCGGAAGACCGAGCTGAACATGGACCCACCGACGACGATCAGCAGGATCATGCTGGTCAGGCGCAGCGTCGTCCTCAGCGACTCCAGCATCATCGACACGTTCAGCCTGCCATAGGCCCAGGCCAGCAGCACGGTTCCCAGCGCGCCGACCGAGGCCGCTTCGGTCGGGGTGGCGATGCCGCGCAGGATGGTGCCCAGCACGGCGAAGATAAGGGCTACCGCGGGCAGCAGCCCTATGACCGTCAGCCAGAGCTTGCGGCCGAAGGGGATGACCTCGCGCTCGGGGTCCTCGGTCTCGGGGATGCGCGGCGGCTGGATCATGCAGCGGATCGCGATATAGCCCAGGAACATCAGCACCATGAGCAGTGCAGGCAGCATCGCTGCAGCAAACAGCTTGCCGACCGACATGTTGGCGACCGAAGCGTAGACGATCAGCACCAGCGAGGGCGGGATCATCGTGCCCAGCGATCCGCCGGCGCAGATCGTCCCGGCGATGAGATCGTTGCGATAGCCCAGCCGCTGCATCGACCCGATCGCCATCATGCCGATCATCACCTCCACGGCGCCGACGATTCCGGTGGTCGCGGCGATCATCGCCGCCATCAGCATCGCCGTCAGCGCCACGCCGCCGGGCAGTCCGCCAACCCACATCTGCACCACCCGGAACAGTCGCTCGGCGATGCCGGATCGTTCCAGCACGGTACCCATCAGGATGAAGGGGGCGACGGCGGTGAGCAGGAACTGCGACCCTGCATCCTGAATGATCGTGGCCAGCTGGATGCCGACGCGATCGCCCAGCAGCAGCCAGCCGAAGGCAGTGCCCACCGCGATCAGGGCGAAGGCAACCTGGAACCCGATCACGAGCAGCCCGATCAAGGCCACGAACATCAGGATGGCAAGGGTTTCGTTTTCCATGCAGCGGTCCCTCGGGGCGCCTCAGTCGCTCTCACGGCTGCGCAGGGCGGTGACGATGGCCACTCCGCTGCGGAGGGCTTCGATCGCGACCTGCACCAGAAGGAGGGTGAGGCCAAGGGCCAGGGCCGTCAGGAAGGGCCACAGCAGGGGCTCCCATGCGCTGGCGTTTTCCAGCGTGCCGCGAATCCAGGCACGATGCGCCCGCGATACCGCCACATTGGTGCCGAGCCAGAGAACCGGGATGAACAGGAACGCATAGAGCACGAACTGCAACAGGTGCTGCACCGTCGCGGGCAACCGTTCGTACAGGAAATCGACCCGCACATGGCCGCCCTTGCGCAGCGTGTAGGCCGCCCCCAGCATGAACAGGCTGCCGTTGAGCATGTAGCTGACGTCGAATGCCCAGATCGTCGGGGCGCGGAAGACCTGCCGCGACACGATCTCGAACAGGACCGTGCCGATCATCAGCACGATCATGAACATCGCGATCGCCGCGGCCGCATCCGAAACGCGGTCGACCACGGCGAACAACCACTTCAGGCCGCGTCTGAGCAAGCGTCACCTCCCGGTCGGCGCATGGCGGAGCGGGTGCCCCTGAGCCGAAAAGCGGATGCCGCGGGCCCCAAGCCGGCCGGCGGCATCCGTCTGTTTCAGCGACGGCTCACCGTGTCCGTCACGAGATAGTAGGAATGCGCCTGCCAGTGATCCTGGAAGCTGAAGACCGAATCGACCAGCCGCTTCGGCAGATCGTAATCCCCGCTCGAGGCGTTCTCCGCCTCGCGCCGCGCCCATTCGCGCGACTTCTCGCGTGCGTCCTCGATGAACGCATCGTCGAGGCGGATGATCTCGTTGCCCATCCCCTCATAGGCGGCCATCGCGTCGAGGTCATCGACGATCATCCGGCTGAGGCTGCGATAGGTCACCAGTTCGGCCGCAAGTTCCATCTGTGCCTGGATGTCCGCCGGCAGCGAGTCCCAGGTCTCGGGCAGCATCACGGTCTCGAAGGCCCAGGCGGGGGCATGGAAGCCGGGGTAGACGATGTAACGCGCGACCTCGTGGAACCCGACCTTCAGGTTTTCGTTGGGGGTGGAAAATTCGGCCAGGTCGAGGCCGCCGCGCTCCAGCATGCCGTAGATCTCCGAGCCCGCCACCACGGTGGGCGAGACGCCGTAGAATTCGGACAGGATCGCGGCCCAGTTGCCGAGGGCACGGAAGCGCAGCCCCTGCAGATCCTCAGCGTTGCGCACCGGCGTGTTGGAGTGGGCGAAAAGCTCGGTCGGGCCGAGGCCGGTCACAAGCGCCTCCAGGCCCATCCGCTCGCGGCGATGCTCGCGCCAGAGCTCTTCGCCGCCGCCGAAATAGAGCCACGGCAGATAGCTGTCGACGCCGAGACCGGTTGGGAAGGAGGCGACGATGGCGTCCACCGGATCGGCGGTGCCCAGAAAGATCGGCGTGGTCTGCGCCATGTCGACGAGTCCGTCCTGCACGGCTTCGTGCAGGCGCAGCACGCTGCCGACGGTGCCGGCGGTCAGGATGTCGATCTGCACGCGGCCGTCCGTCATCTGCGCGACCAGATCGGCGAAGGGCCGGGCGAGATCCTCGTAATAGACGCTGTTTTCCCCGGCGATGATCGCCATCGAAAACCGGTGTTCCTGCGCCGAAGCGGCGGTGCCGAGCGCGCATGCGAGTGCGACCCCGGAGATCAACCCTGTCGTCTTGTGAGTCACCGTTTCTTCTCCTCGGTTGGCTGAGTGGACAGACCTCGCACGGTCGTCGAGCCCCGTCTTGATATATCGTAGCACACGGCTTGGGGCGTGTTAACAGTCCGATGACGCATGGCCGCGATTTCGGGATGCGGTTGTGCACGGGTGCATCTGCAGCCGGG
>SLBI01000340.1 GCA_007126375.1 Paracoccaceae bacterium | reverse complement strand
CTCCTGCCCGCCCGCGCTGCCGCCGGTGCCGGCCGCGCGCGCCGCCTCAGCGGAACGGCGGCGCGTAGAGGAGCCCGCCCTGGCCCCACTGCGCGTTCAGCCCCCGCGCCAGCCCGATCGGCGTGCCCTCGCCGATGGTCGCGGCGAAGATCTCGCCGTAATTGCCGGCGGCCGAGATCGCCCGCACCGCCCATTCGGCGTCGAGCCCCAGCATCAGCCCCATCTCCCCCTCGGTGCCGAGCAGACGGTTGATCTCGGGGGTGCCGGTGCCCTGCGCCAGTTCGGCGATATTGGCCGAGGTCACGCCGAGTTCCTCGGCCGCGACCAGCGCGAAGAAGGTCCAGCGCACCAGATCCTTCCACCGGTCGTCGCCATGGCGCACGACCGGGCCCAGCGGCTCCTTCGCGATCACCTCGGGCAGGATCACATGGCCGTCCGGATCGGCGAAGGAGGCACGGGTGGCGGCGAGGCCGGAGCTGTCGGCGGTATAGACGTCGCAGGCGCTGGCGAGATACTGCTGCTGCGCTTCGGCGATCGTCTCGACGAGGATCGGCTCGTAGCGCATGCCGTTGCCGCGGAAGTAATCGGCGAGGTTCGGCTCGGTGGTGGAGCCGACCTGGATGCAGATCCTCGCGCCGTCAAGCTCGCTCGCCGCGGCGACACCGAGGTCGCGGCGCACCATCAGGCCCTGCCCGTCGTAGTAGCTCACGCCGACGAAGCTCAGGCCGAGATCGACATCATGCGTGAAACTCCACGTGGTGCTGCGCGCCAGGATGTCCACATCCCCCCGCGCCAGCGCGGCGAACCGGGTCTGCACGTTCAGCGGCAGGAACTCCACCGCCATCGGATCGCCCAGCACCGCGGCCGCCACCGCGCGGCACAGCGCCACGTCGAACCCCTGCCAGACGCCGTTGGCATCCGGCGCCGAGAAGCCGGAGAGGCCGGTGGAGACGCCGCACCGCAACGCGCCGCGGTCCTGCACCGCGCTCAGGGTCTGCGCCACGGCCGCCCCGGCCGTCATCGCGACGGCGACGGCGGCGATGCCGAGGAGGATCATCTTCCGCATGATTGCCCCTGTCTGTGCTGCCCTGCCGGGCACCGGGTCACCGGCCGGCCGGCACGGCAGACGCGGTGTCGATCGGCCAATGGAACACCGGTCTGCGTGCGTCAAGGGCTTTCGCCGCCGGCCCATCGGCCGGGGCGCCCCGACGGCTCAGCCCGCTGCGCGCCCGAGCGCGAGAAACCGCACCGCCGTGAGGAACTCCTGGCGCCGCCGCGCCATCGTCGCCTCCGCCTCGGCATCCTCGCCCCATTGCGCGACCTGCCAGGCCTCGTCCACATGCGCCCGCTCCCACAGCGTCGCCGGCGGCTCCCGGCCGGCCTCGGCCGCCAGCCCGATCACCAGCGAGCCCGACAACGCCACCAGCTCGTGCAGCGCCACCAGGCCGAAGGCGTCGAACCGGCCGAGCTGGCGGCGCAGCGCGGCAAGGCTGGCCTCGGGCTGCGGCGCCGGGATCACCCCGGTGACCGGGTGCAGCCGCGCGCCCAGCGCCTCTGCCGCCCAGTCGAGCAGCGGATCCCAGGCCGCCGCCTGCGCCGCCACCAGCCCGGCCGGCGCCGCCGCCCGATAGCAGAGAAGATCGGTCTCGCCGAACCGGGCGATCTCGGCCTCGACCGCCGGGCGCTGCGGGCGCACCCGGTCGATGGCGGTGTTGGCGGCGCGGGTCAGCGGCATGCTGTCGGGCCGCACCACCCCCTCCTGCGCCTGCCATTCCGCCGCCACCGCCTCGGCCAGCGGACGGCCGGGCAGCAGGAACGGCGCCTTGCCCGGCGTGCGCAGGGGCCGGCCGTCCAGCAGCACGGCAAAGCCGCCCTCCGCCTCGGCAGCCTCCGCCGCCGTCCAGAACCGCCGCGGCGCCCAGGCGCTGCCGGCCTGCCCGCTCATTGTGCCGCCTCGACGAAGGGATCCTCCGGCACCGCCCCCGCCTGCCAGTCGAAGGCGGCAAAGCTGCGCGCCATGTGCTCGGGCAGCGGCGCCGTCACCGTCACCGTCTCGCCGGTCACCGGATGGACGAAGCGGATCGAGCGGGCATGCAGATGCAGCTTGCGGCTGATCTCGCCGCCCAGTTGCGCGCCCCAGCCGCTGCCGAGATTCTCCTGTCCCGAGCCGCCATACTTGCCGTCGCCGACGATCGGGTGGCCGATCTCGGCCATATGCGCGCGCAGCTGATGCGTGCGCCCGGTCACCGGCACCAGCGCCACCCAGGCGGCGCGGCTGCCCAGCCGCTCCAGCACCGCGTAATCGGTGGTCGCCCGCTTCGCACCGGGGACGCGCGCCACCTCGCCGGGATCGATGCAGCGCATCTTCTCGCCCTCGCCGCCGGCGCCACGGCCGCCGGCCTTGACGAGGCCGTAGCGGATCGTCGCCATCGCCGGGCTGGGCACACCGGCGACCGCGGCCCAGTAGATCTTGCGCGTCTCGCGGTCGCGGAACGCCGCCGCCAGCCGGCGTGCCACCCGCGGCGTGCGCGCCAGCAGCATCACGCCCGAGGTGTCGCGGTCCAGCCGGTGCACCAACACCGGGCGCTCCTTGTAGCCGAAGGTGAGCGCCCCGGTCAGCCCGTCCACATGCCGGCTGCCCAGCCCGCTGCCGCCCTGGCTGGGCAGGCCCGGCGGCTTGTTCAGCGCGATCACATGCGCGTCCTGCCACAGCACCGCGGCCCGGATCATCGCCGCATCGGCATCGGCGATCTCCTCGCGCAGCGGGGCGGCCGGCGGCGGCGCCTCGGGCAGGGGCGGCACCCGCACCACCTGCCCCGGCCGCACCCGGTCCGAGGCCTTCACCCGGCCGCCGTCGAGCCGCAGTTCGCCCTTGCGGCACATCTTCTCGATCATCCCCTGGCCCAGTTGCGGAAACCGCCGGCGCAACCAGCGGTCCAGCCGCTGTTCGCCCTCCTCCGCGGCCACGGTCAGCGTCTGCACCCCGCTCATGCCAGCCACCCCCGCGCCAGCCAGGCGCCCAGCACCACCGCCGCCAGCGTGCCGATCACGGTGACCAGCACATAGCCCGCCGCCAGCGCCGCCTGACCACGCTCCCACAACAGCAGCGCATCCAGTGAAAAGGCCGAAAAGGTGGTGAAACCGCCCAGCACTCCGGCCATCACGAAGGGTGCGGCGCGCATCATCGCCCTTTCGGTGAGCCAGACGAACAGGGCGCCGATCAGCAGCGCGCCCAGCAGGTTGACCGCCAGCGTTCCCAGCGGCAGCCCCGGACCGAACAGCCGCACGCCGCCCGCCTGCACCGCGAAACGGGCGAGCGACCCCAGCGCGCCGCCGAGCGCCACCTGTGCCAGCGTCCAGATCATGCGCCTCTCTCGAACTGCGCCTCGGCGATGTCAACCGTCCCGCGCCCGACGCGCGCGCTGGCGGGCGAACCAGTCCAGCCGCTTCTTCAGTTCGCGTTCGAACCCGCGTTCTGGCGGGGTGTAGAAGACCGGCCGCTTCATCCCCTCGGGGAAATAGTCCTGCCCGGAAAACCCCTCGGCGGTGTCGTGGTCGTAGACATAACCGGCGCCATAGCCCTGATCCTTCATCAGCCCGGTCGGCGCGTTCAGGATATGCTTCGGCGGCGCCAGCGAGCCGGTCTTCCGCGCCGCCGCCCGCGCCGCGGCAAAGGCCGCATAGCCGGCGTTCGACTTCGGCGCGAGCGCGAGATGGATCACCGCCTGCGCGAGCGCGAGCTCCCCCTCGGGCGAGCCGAGCCGCTCGTAGATCTCCCAGGCGGTGACGCAGAGCTGCGCCGCCTGCGGGTCGGCCAGCCCGATATCCTCCACCGCCATCCGCGCGATCCGGCGGGCGAGGAAGCGCGGGTCCTCGCCGCCCTCCAGCATCCGCGCCAGCCAGTAGAGCGCCGCGTCCGGGTCAGACCCGCGCACCGATTTGTGCAGCGCCGAGATCAGGTTGTAATGGGCATCG
>SLBI01000265.1 GCA_007126375.1 Paracoccaceae bacterium | reverse complement strand
CAGATCGCCGCGGCGCTGGCGGGGCGGCGGTTGCCCGAGGCGCCACGGGGCGCGGCTCTGGCCCGGCTGGTGGCCGAGCATTACGAGGCGATGCTCGCCTTCTACGGCCCGGCTCTCGGGCTTCGGGTCGCGCGCAAGCATCTGGGCTGGTATCTCGACAGTGCCGGCGGGCCGGAGGATCTGCGACGGGCGATTCTGACGGCCGAAAGCCCTGTCGTGGTGCTGGGCCTGCTGCCGGCAGCCTTCGCCGCGGCGGACACCGCCCGGGCTGTGGCGGCATGAGCCTTCCCGACGCCGCACGGCTCTGGGCCTCGATCCCGGTCCCGGCATTCCTCACCGATGCCGGCAACCGGCTGGTGGCGGTCAATCCGGAGGGTGAGGAATTCCTCAACGCGTCGTCGCGGTCGCTGCACGGACAGCCCGCCTTCGACCGCATCCTGATCGACGCGCCTGTCGAGGAGGCCTGCGACCGGGTGCGCGCCAATCTCGCGCCGGTCTTCATCAGCGATGTCGAGGTCGGCACAGGCGAGCGGCCGCCGGTGCCGTGCAGCGTGCGCATCGCCCCAGTGGCCGATGATCCGGGGCGACTGCTGCTGCTGGTCGCCCCGCGCGAACTTGCCGGCCGGCTGGGCGCTGCCAAGCCGGGCGGGCGGGGGGCGAAATCGGCCATCGGCATGGCCGAGTTGCTGGCGCATGAGATCAAGAACCCGTTGGCCGGCATCGCCGGGGCGGCACAGCTATTGTCGATGTCGCTCGGCTCCGACGACCGCGAGATGACCGATCTGATCGTGGCCGAGACGCGTCGAGTGGTGAAGCTTCTGGAACAGGTGGAGCAGTTCGGCAATCTCCGCCCGCCCGAACCGAGGCCGGTCAACATCCACGATGTGCTCGACCGCGCCCGCCGCTCGGCCCTGCTTGGCTTCGGCGCGCGCATGCGCATCATCGAGGACTACGACCCCTCGCTGCCGCCGGCGCTGGCCGATGGCGACCAGCTGCTGCAGGTGGTGCTGAACCTGCTGAAGAACGCCGCCGAGGCCGCGGGCGAGGCCGGCGGCACGATCCGGCTGCACACGTTCTACGACCTGTCGCTGCGGTTGCGCGGGCCTGACGGCATGGGGCGGCCGCTGCCGTTGCAGATCGAGGTGATCGACAACGGCCCGGGCCTGCCGGCCGAGATCGCCGGCGATATCTTCGAGCCCTTCGTCAGCGGGCGCGAGAACGGCACCGGGCTGGGGCTCGCCCTGGTCTGGCGGATGCTGTCGGAACAGGGGGGCTGGGTCACCGTCGATTCCGTTCCCGGCCGCACGGTGTTCCGCATCTCGCTTCCCGTCGCACCGAAGCCCGGTGCCGCACAAGACGCCAATTCCGAACTGCGAAAGGACGCCTGAGATGGACGGAACCGTTCTGGTCGCCGATGACGACCGCACCATCCGCACGGTGCTGACACAGGCGCTGACCCGCGCCGGCTGCAAGGTGCACGCCACCTCGTCGCTGACCACGCTCCTGCGCTGGGTGGAAGAGGGCAAGGGCGATCTGGTGATCTCCGACGTGGTCATGCCCGACGGCAATGGTCTGGAGATGATCCCGCGGATCAGTCAGCTGCGCGCCGGACTGCCGGTGATCGTGATCTCGGCGCAGAACACCATCATGACGGCAATCCAGGCGGCCGAGGCGCAGGCCTACGACTATCTGCCCAAGCCCTTCGATCTGCCCGACCTGATGAAGCGTGCCGCTCGCGCGCTGGAAAGCCGCCGCCGCGGCCCGCGGGTGGAGTCGCCGGCGCCGATGGGGGCCGAGACCGGCGACGAGCTGCCGCTGGTCGGCCGCACCCCGGCGATGCAGGCGCTCTACCGGCTGGTGGCGCGGGTGATGAACACCGACATGGCGGTGCTGATCACAGGCGAATCGGGCACCGGAAAATCGCTGATCGCGCGAGCCATCCATGATTTTTCGGATCGTCGCACGCTGCCCTACGTGGTCGCCTCGGCGGCCGATCTGGCCGGGATCGACGGCCCTTCGACCCTGCTCTCCCGGGCCCGGGGCGGCAGCCTCGTGTTCGACGAGCTGGGCGATTTCGACGACGACGCCCAGGCCCGCGTGGTGCGCATGCTCGACGGGCTGACCGAGACCGCGCCGCGGATCATGGCGACGAGCCAGGCCGATCTTTCGGCGCGGATGGCCGAGGGGCGGTTCCGGCAGGATCTGTTCTATCGCATCGGCGGCATCACGCTGAACGTGCCCGCCCTGCGCGAGCGGGTGGACGACATTCCGCTTCTGGCCGAACATTTCCTCGCCCGGGCCGAGCGCGAGGCGGGCGTTCTGCGCCGGCTCTCGCCCGAGGCGCTGGCGCTGGTGCGCGCCTACAGCTGGCCCGGCAACGTGCGCCAGCTCGTCAACGCGATGCGGCGCCTGGTGGTGACCTCGGCCGAACCCGAGATCAGCCGCGCCGAGGTGGAAATGGTGCTGGGCAACCAGCCCGCGACCGAACCGACAAGGAGTGCCGGCAGTGGCGAGAAGCTTTCGGCCTCGGTGACGCGCCATCTGCGGCGCTATTTCGATCTGCACGGCTCGCAATTGCCACCGGCGGGCCTGTATCAGCGTATCCTGCGCGAGGTAGAGGGGCCGCTGATCGAGATTGCGCTGGATGCAACGGCCGGCAATCAGGCAAAATGTGCCGATCTGCTCGGGATCAACCGCAATACCTTGCGAAAAAAGATCACCGATCTGGATATCCGCGTGACACGCCGCCGCAAGTTGATGTAAGCCTGCAACACAAAGCGTGGCCCAACGGCTTCGGCCGGCAACGAGGTCCGCGTAACTGGCGGCGGGCCGTGTCTGCGCGGCTCTGAGAGGTGGGCACCCGGTGAAACGGGCCGTGCAAGCACTTGCGGGGCTGGGGCCCGATCGACGGCTGAAACGCCGCGTGCAGGCCGTGGCGACCGTCGTGCTGGTGTTGCTGGCACCGGCGCTGGTGCTGGCCACCTGGCTGGCGCTCGGCCCGCTCAACCAGGGTGTGTCCTCGCCCGGGCTGCGTCTCGTTCTGCTGGCAGACCTGGTCTATATCCTCGTCGTGGCGGCGCTGGTTCTGGCGCGGGTGCTGCGCCTGGCGGCTGCGCGGCGGGCGCGATCGGCCGGGGCGCGGCTGCACCTGCGGCTGTCGGCCGTCTTCGCCTTCATCGCGCTGGCGCCGGCGGTTTCGGTGGCGGTGTTCGCCGGTCTGACCATCAATGTCGGGCTGGAGGGCTGGTTCTCGGACCGGGTGCGGCAGGTCGTCGGCAACTCGCTCGCCGCGGCCGAGGCCTATGAGAACGAGCAGGTGCGCGGACTGACGGAGGATGCCGAGGCGCTTGCGGGGTTCATTGCCACCGCGGGGCGCCCGGTGTTCCTGATCGGCGACGGCGAGTTGCGCCAGATCCTCTCGGCCGGGCAGGTGCAGGTGCAGCGCGGCCTGAGCGAGGCCTTCATCATCGACATCACGGGCCAGATCCGGGCGCGCGGCGAACGTTCCTATCTGTTCGACTACGATCATCCCGGAGCCGAGGCGCTGGAGCGGGCTGCGGCCGGCGAAACCGTGATCATCAAGGACTGGGCACATGACGAATTCCGCGCGCTGTTGCGCTTGCCGGAATTCGCCGACCGTTTCCTCTACGTCTCGCGGGCGGTGGACGGCGCGATCCTGCAACTCCTGGACGAGACGCAGGAGACGATCCGCCTCTACAACCAGCTCGAACGCGAGCGCGGGCGCATCCTGTTCGAGTTCAGCGTGCTCTATATCGGCTTTGCCCTGATCCTGATCCTGGCCGCAGTTTGGCTCGGGCTGTGGTTCGCCGAGAAACTGTCGCGTCCGGTAGGCCGGCTCGCGGTCGCGGCGGAGCGGGTGGGGCAGGGCGATTTCGAGGTGCAGGTGCCGCAGGAGCGCGACGATGACGAGATCGCCACGCTGGGCCGGTCGTTCAACGAGATGACGCGCCAGCTCAAGGCACAGCGTGCCGCGCTGCTGGAAACCAACCGTCAGATCGAGGATCGGCGGCGGCTGTTCGATTCGGTCCTGTCCTCGGTGTCACCCGGCGTGATCGGGCTCGATGCCGGCGGGCGGGTGGAATTCCTCAACCCCTCCGCCCGACGGCTGCTCGGCCTGCAGGAGGGCGACGCACTGGGCCGCGACCTCGGCGCCGTTGCGCCCGAATTCGCCGGTCTGTTCGCCCGGCTGGCCGTGGGCGGGGTCGGCACCGCGCAGGAAGAGCTGCGGCTCAGTCGCGGCGGCCGGCTGGAGACGCTGCTGGTGCGCATGTCCACCCGCTCCGACGCCGCCGCGCCGGATGGCCCGCCGGAGGGCTATGTGGTCGCCTTCGACGATGTAACCGACCTCGTCAGCGCGCAGCGGCTGGCCGCCTGGGGCGATGTTGCCCGCCGCATCGCCCACGAGATCAAGAACCCGCTGACGCCGATCCAGCTGTCGGCCGAGCGTATCCGTCGGAAGTTCGCACCCCTCGTTGGGAACGAGGCCGCAACCCTGGAAAGCCACACGGACGTCATCGTGCGGCAGACCGGCGATCTGCGCCGCATTGTCGACGAATTCTCGCGCTTCGCCCGCATGCCGGAGCCCGATCGCCGCTCCACCGACCTCGTGCAACTCGTGCGCGAAGCGGTGCTGTTGCAGGAGGCCGGTCAGCCCGGAGTTCGACTGGGCGCCGATCTGCCCGAGACCCCGCTGATGCTGGAACTGGATGCGACCATGCTGGGTCAGGCGCTGACAAACCTTATCAAGAACGCCGGGGAGGCGACTGAAGCCCTTTCGGAAAAAGGTGCGCCAGAGGGGTATGTGCCGGAGGTGCGCGTTGCGGTGCGCCCGGGGGCCGATGCGGTCATCATCACGGTCACGGACAATGGCATCGGCCTGCCGGAAGACCGAGCGCGGCTGTTCGAACCCTATGTGACCACCCGCGAGAAGGGCACCGGCCTCGGCCTGCCCATCGTCAAGAAGATCATCGAGGAGCATGGCGGCACGCTGCGCCTGCTTGATGCGCCGCCCTTCGCCCCGGGCGCGCATGGCGGTGCCCAGGCCGAGATCCGGCTGCCGCTCCTCACCGCGGCGGTGTCGCCGCTGCGCAAGAGTGCAAGGGCTGGCAGGGAGGCTGCATCGTGAGCGATATACTGATCGTGGACGACGAGCGCGACATCCGGGAACTTATCGGCGACATCCTGCGCGACGAGGGCTACGACACCCGCCTGGCCGGCAATTCCGACGACTGCATGGCCGAGATCAACCGCGAACCGCCATCGCTGATCATCCTCGACATCTGGCTCAAGGACAGCCGGATGGACGGGATCGACATCCTGAAGACGGTGCGCCGGTCGAACCCCGACATACCCGTGGTGATCATTTCGGGCCACGGCAACATCGAGATCGCGGTCGCGGCAATCAAGCAGGGTGCCTACGACTTCATCGAGAAACCCTTCAACATCGATCAGTTGCTGGTGGTGATCAGCCGGGCGATGGAGGCCGCACGCCTGCGCCGCGAGAACGCCGACCTGCGGCGGCGCGACGTGGTCGCCGCTGACATGATCGGCGGCGCGGCGGCCTTTCGCGCGCTGAAGGCGCAACTGGACAAGGTGACGAAATCGAACGGCCGGGTGATGCTGACCGGTCCCGCGGGCTGCGGAAAGGAAATCGCCGCGCGCTACATTCATGCGAATTCGGGCCGCGCCTCGGGGCCGTTCGTAACCGTCGCCTCGGCCTCGATCGAGCCCGAGCGGATGGAGGCGGTTCTGTTCGGCCGCGAGACCGCGGGGCGCGGCGTGGAACAGGGGCTGCTCGAGCAGGCGCATGGCGGGGTGGTCTATTTCGACGAGATCGCCGACATGCCGGCCGGCACGCAATCGAAGATCCTGCGCGTTCTGGTGGATCAGCAGTTCGCGCGGGCAGGGGGCACCGACAAGGTGCGGGTGGATCTGCGGGTGATCTCGTCGACGACCCGCGACCTCAGGGCCGAGATCGCCGCCGGCCGTTTCCGCCAGGAACTCTACGACCGCCTCAACGTGGTGCCCGTCGCCGTGCCGTCGCTGGAGGAGCGACGCGAGGACATCCCGCTGCTGGCGCGGCATTTCATCGGTCAGCTCAACCGACTCCAGGGGCTGCCCCTGCGGGATCTGTCCGAGGAGGCGGAGGCGTTGTTGCAGACCATGTCCTGGCCCGGCAACGTGCGGCAGTTGCGCAATGTCATCGAGAGGGTACTGATCCTTGGCGACGGGCAGGGGCCGATCGCCGCGCGCGAATTGCAAGGCGAGACGACGAGCGCGGGCGAGGGCAGCGCCGGCCCACTTGCCGGCGGGCTGGCGACGCTGCCCCTGCGCGAGGCGCGCGAACTGTTCGAGCGGGAATATCTGCTGACCCAGATCAACCGCTTCGGCGGCAACATCAGCCGGACCGCCAGCTTCGTCGGCATGGAGCGCTCGGCGCTGCATCGCAAACTGAAATCGCTGGGCGTCGTGACCGGTGGCGGCAACGGCCGCACGGGCCGACCCGAGGAGGCAAGCGAGCCGGCCGAGCCGGTGCGGGTCTCCGGCGCGCCCGATTGACCCGCCCGTCGGGCTCTGCGATGCAGAGATCCGGCAGGGGCCGCGAGGGTCGGGTGCATGCGCATCATCATCTGCGGTGCGGGACAGGTGGGCTGGCAGATCGCCCGCTACCTGTCGGGCGAAGCGAACGATGTCACCGTCGTCGACAGCAACCCGCAGCTGGTGCGACGGGCCGCCGAGACGCTGGAGGTGCGCGGCGTCACCGGCTTCGCCAGCTACCCGGAGGTGCTTGAAGAAGCCGGTGCCCGGGATGCCGACATGATCATTGCCGCCACCTTCTCGGACGAGGTCAACATGGTGACCTGCCAGGTGGCCCATTCGGTGTTCGGCGTCACCCGCAAGATCGCCCGGCTGCGGTCTCAGAGCTACGTCGATCCGCGTTATGCAGACCTCTATCGCCGTGAACACCTGCCGATCGACGTGATCATCAGCCCCGAGCGCGAGGTGGCGCAAGCCGCGCTGCAACGTCTGCGGGCGCCGGCCGCGTTCGACACCGAGGATTTCTTCGATGGCCGGGCGCAGCTGCTCGGCATCGGCCTCGACGCCGACTGCCCGGTGCTGAACACACCGCTGGAGCAACTCAGCGATCTCTTCTCGACATTGCGCGCGGTTGCGGTGGGGGTGCGCCGCGAGGGCCGGCTGTTCGCGCCAGAGCCCGAGGACCAGCTCTTCGCCGGCGATCAGGTCTATGTGCTGATCGCGGTGGAGGATCTGAACCGCACGCTGGAGATCTTCGGCAAGAAGATCGCCCGGCAGGATCGGGTGGTCATCGTCGGTGCCGGAAACATCGGCCTCGGCGTCGCACAGGCGCTGGAAGAGGGCGCGCGGCGGGTGCGGGCCAAGGTGATCGAGCTCGACCGCGCAAGGGCCGAGCGGGCCGCCGACGCGCTGGAACGCACCGTGGTGCTGAACGGCGACGGGCTGGACGCCGAGATGCTGGAGGAAGCGGGCATCGGACAGGCCGATGCGGTGCTCGCTGTCACCAACGACGACAAGACCAACATGCTCGCCTCGGTCCGGGCCAAGACGCTGGGCTGCCCGCTGGCGATCGCGCTGATCAACGATCCGGCACAGGCGCCGCTGATGGCGCCGCTCGGGATCGACGCCTACATCAACCCGCGCGCCACCACCGTCTCGTCGATCCTGCGCCATGTCCGCCACGGGCGGGTGCGGCGGATCTATTCCATCGGCGACGGCGAAGCCGAGATGATCGAGGCGCAGGTGCTTTCCTCCTCGCCGATCGCGGGGCAGTGTCTCCGCGACATCGACTTTCCCGAGGGTGCGCTGGTAGGCGCGCTGATGAAGAAGGGCGCCTTCGTCAAGCCGCGCGGCGCGACGCGGGTGGAGGAGGGCGATCTGATCCTGATCTTCGCTCTTGCCGCCGACGTGCATGAGGTCGAACGCCTCGTGCAGGTTTCGGTCGATTACTTCTGAACCCGGAATGCGGCTGCTGCGCGACCTGCCGCTGATCATCGTCCTGCTGGGGCTGGCGGGGCTGGCCATGCTGCTGCCGGCGGCGTTCGCGCTGGCGACGGGTGAGACCCGCCTTGCCGCCATCTTCGGCCGGGCGGCGCTGCTCGCGACCGCCGCGGCAGGGGTTCTGGGGGCGGCGACGGCGGGCTACCGGCCCGATGCGCCCGAACGCAGCCAGCTGGTGTCACTCGTGGCCGCCTATGCGGTACTGCCGCCGGTGCTGGCCTGGCCGGTCGCCGAGGCGATGCCGCAGTTCGGCTTCGCGCGGGCCTGGTTCGAGATGGTCTCGGCCTTCACGACCACCGGCGCCTCGCTGCTGCCGCCGGGGGCGGCGACGCCCGCCCCGGTGCATCTGTGGAATGCCCTGGTGGGATGGCTGGGCGGGTTCCTGGTTCTGCTGGCCGCCACCGCGCTGCTTGCGCCGCTCAACCTTGGCGGGCTGGAGGTGGCGAATCCGCGGCCGGCCGGCCGACCTGCCTTCGCAGCGTCGCCGATTCACGATGCGCCCGATGCCGGGTTGCGTCTGGTCGCCAACCTCAAGCTGCTGGCGCCGATCTACGCCGCGCTTACGCTGGCACTGTGGATGGGGCTGCTGATGGCCGAGGAAACGCCCTTTGTTGCCCTTGCCCATGCCATGGGAGTCCTTTCCACCTCGGGCATCTCTCCGCTGGGCGGGATCGAGGCGGCACGCGCGGGATGGCCCGGCGAGGCGTTGATGCTGGGCTTTCTCGTCTTCGCCATGACGCGGCGCAGCCTGCCCGGCGGTTTTCCGGGCGATCGCCGCCGGGTCCTTCACCGCGACCCCGAACTGCGGCTCGCGCTGGTGCTGGTGCTGGGTCTCGCGCTGGTCCTGCTGGTCAGGATCGAGCTTGCCGGCGCCGATGACGGGCTGGCCGAGGCGATGGCGTCCTTCTGGGGGGCGGTCTTCACGCTTGCGTCCTTCCTGACCACCACCGGCTATGTCTCCTCCGAATGGGCAGGCGGGCTGGAGCGCGCGGGGCTCGCACCGCCTGCGCTGCTGCTCGCCGGCGTGGCCATGGTGGGCGGCGGGGTGGCAACCACCGCCGGCGGCATCAAGCTGCTGCGCGTGCTGGCGCTCTATCGCCATGGCCGGCACGAGATGGAACGCCTGGTGGAGCCCGCGCTGGTGGCGGGCGGCGGCGAGCGGGCGCGGCACCTGCGTTCGGACGGGGCCTATCTGGCCTGGGTCGCCTTCATGCTGTTCGTGCTCAGCCTGGCCGGAGCCGTGGCGGTGCTGGCCCTGTCGGGGCTTGCCTTCGAACCGGCGCTGGTGCTGGCCATCGCCGCGCTCTCGACCACCGGGCCGCTGGCCAGCACCGCCGGAGACCCCGGCATGTCCTATGCCGCGCTGGATGGGGCCCAGCGGAGCCTGCTTGCCGCCATAATGGTGCTGGGTCGGCTTGAACTGCTGGCCATCGTTGCCCTGCTGGTGCCCGAGTCCTGGCGCCGCTGAGCGCCGCGGCGGCCGATCCGAGCCGCATTAGGGCTGGAAACTTCCTGCACGCCACTCCATACTTTTGTTGCGCAGTGCATGGCCGGCGCAACCGACGGGCGAAACCGCGCCCGGAAACATAAAGAAAGACAGGGGCATGATGCGATGGCATCGGAACGACAGAATCTGCAGGACATCTTTCTCAACCATGTGCGCAAGAACAAGACGCCGGTCACGGTCTTCCTGATCAACGGGGTTAAGCTGCAGGGAGTGATCACCTGGTTCGACAATTTCTGCGTGCTGCTGCGCCGGGACGGGCAGTCGCAACTTGTCTACAAGCATGCCATCTCGACGATCATGCCAGGCCAGCCGATCACCCTCTATGAATCCGAGGAGTGAGGTCGCGCGGCCCCGCAGCGCAAGCCTGCGGCGGCGATGAGCGGTTCGGGTGTTCATGACGGCACGACAGGCGCTGCGCCGACCCGGGCGATGGTGCTGCATCCCGACATCCGATCCGATCCCGAGCGGCGCGAAGCCGCGGCCGCGTTGTCGGAAGCCGTGGCACTGGCCGCCGCGCTGCCGGGGCTCGAGATCGTGGAGGCCGAGGTGGTGCCCTTGCCACGGGCGCAGCCGGGCAGGCTGTTTGGCAAGGGCAAGCTCGCCGAGCTTGCGGCCCGCATTGCCGCCGAAGAGGTGGAACTGGTGCTTGTGGATGGCCCGGTGACCCCGGTGCAGCAGCGCAACCTCGAACGCGAGTGGAAGGTGAAACTGCTGGACCGCACCGGCTTGATCCTCGAGATCTTCGCCGACCGCGCGCGCACGCGCGAGGGTGTGCTGCAGGTGGAGCTGGCTGCGTTGAGCTATCAGCGCACCCGGCTGGTGCGGGCCTGGACCCATCTGGAGCGTCAGCGCGGCGGGCTCGGCTTCGTGGGTGGTCCCGGCGAGACGCAGATCGAGGCCGACCGCCGCGCCATCGACACCCAGATCGTGCGGCTGCGCCGCCAGCTGGAGAAGGTGACGAAGACCCGCGCCCTGCATCGCGCGGCGCGGGCGCGCGTGCCCTGGCCGCTAGTGGCGCTGGTGGGCTATACCAACGCCGGCAAGTCCACGCTGTTCAACCGCCTAACCGGGGCCGAGGTGCTCGCCAAGGACATGCTCTTCGCGACGCTTGACCCGACGATGCGGGCGGTGACGCTGCCCGGCAACACACGGGCGATCCTGTCCGATACGGTTGGCTTCATCTCGGATCTGCCGCCGCAACTGGTCGCCGCCTTCCGCGCCACGCTGGAAGAGGTTCTGGAGGCCGACGTGATCCTGCATGTCCGCGACATCGCCCATCCCGAAACCGAGGCGCAGGCCGAGGATGTCGCGACGATCCTGGCCCAGCTGGGCGTGGGCGAGCACACCCCACTGATCGAGGTCTGGAACAAGGCCGATCTGCTGGAGTCCGAGGCGCGTGCCGTGCTCGCAGCCCGGGCCGCACGCCGCGATGACGTGGTGGTGGCGTCGGCGCTGGAGGGAACCGGACTGGAGGCGATGGGCGCCCGCGTCGCCGCTGCGCTGGGTGAGGAACGGATCCGGCAGGACCTGCATCTGCCCTTCGCCGAGGGGCGCCGCCGGGCCTGGCTGCACGAGGCCGGCGTGATCGAGGCCGAGGTCGAGGAGCGTGACGGCCATCGGCTGACCGTGCGATGGACGCCGAAACAGGCCCGGGCCTTCCGCGACATCTGAGCGGGGCGCGTCCTGTTCCCCCGGGTCGCTCTCAGGCCGTGCGGATGCGTTCGGCGATGCGCAACGGGTCGGCGCCCTGCTCCGCCGCGGCGGCCACCGCCTGTTCGCGCAGTTCGGGCAGCCGGCGGAGCAGCCGCAGGAAGCGCGCCTCGTCCAGACGCAGCAGGGTGCAATGGGTGATCGCCCGCACCCGCCCGCGACGGATCTTCTGCCCGGCGAGCAGCGCTATCTCGCCGAAAAGCTCGCCTCGGCCCAGCCGTTTCCGCAGCCCGCCCACTTCGCGCTCCACCGCGCCAGAGGCGACGAAGAAGACCGAGCGCACCTGCTCGCCACGTCGGATGATCACTTCGCCCGGCTCGGCATAGATCGTCAGCAGGGCCCGGGCAAGACGGCGGCGCTGGCCTTCGTCGAGACTGGCGAACAGGGGAAACTGAGCCACGAAAGCCTGCTTCTGCAACGACAGATCGAGCAGGGGGCGCCGCTCGGCTTCGCGGCGGCGGGCGTCGATGCCGCGCATCAGGCTCTGGAAGAGTTCCACTCCGATCAGCCCGTCGTCGAGGCTGGCCTCGATCTCGCGCTCCTCCAGCCGCACGCGGGTGCGGCGGATGAAGATGCGCTCCAACTCGTCGGCGTAGCCGGGATACTGCAGCCGCAGCCCCTCGATGTCGCGGTCGAGTTCCTCTTCCCTGCGCGTCAGCACCTCGTGCAGGATATCGGTCAGCCGGCGGCCATGGATCCGCAGAATGCGATCGTCGACGAAGACATGCAGGTCGCGCAGGATCATCCTGGTGATCAGGATCACCTCGAACCGTGCCGCGACGAGATTGCCGAGCGGGGCGGAGATGCCCAGCCGGTGCAGCCGCGCCGCCAGCCGGAACGCGCGCCCATGTGCCACGTTGGCCCGCGCCGTGGCTCGGTAGGCGGTGCGCCCGCCGCTGCGTGTGGCCTCGATCAGCCGGGCGCTGTCGGCCAGCATCCGTTCCACCAGCCGTGCCGAGATCGTGCGCTCGCGAAAGCCTTCGAGGATCATTTCACGTTCCTGACCGGCCAGCGTGACGAGGCCCAGCGTGAGGCGGTCGCGTTCGAGGATCTCCTGCGCTGCCTCGGCCTCGGTGACCGCTGCGTCCAGCCGTTCGGCGAAGGACTTGGCCTCGGCTCGCACCGTGGCGCGCGTCAGGCCATGACGCTGGGTGACCTCGGCCACCTCCTCGCGCACCGTCTGCAAGGCTACCGCCACCACCTGCTTCTGCAACGCCGCCTCCAGCGGGCTGAGCCGGTCGATGCCGAGGCGCCGGATCAGCCAGCGCAGCGTCGTGCCCTGCACGAGCAGGGTGAAGAGAGTGAAGCCGGCCGCGAGCACCGCCACAAGCCGTTGCGCCTCGGAAGGGATCGCCGGGTTCTCGGTCACCGCCAGCGCCAGTGCAAGGGTGACCGCCCCGCGCAGCCCGCCCCAGAGGATCACCGTCTTGTATCCCGGACTGATCGCCGGCGACAGCCGGGCAAGGCGCAGCATCGGCAGCACGCCGAACAGCGTCACCGCCCGGGCCAGCGTCGCCGCGATGATGACCACGCCGATCAACGCCAGATCCTGCCAGCCAATGCTGTCCACCAGCCGCGGGATCAACAGGGCGGCGAGGATGAAGATCAGCGACCCGGCCCAGTGCGCCAGCAGTTCCCATGTGTCGCGCAGATAGGCCCAATTCGCCGGCGTCAGCCGCCCCGGCCCGGCAAGGTTCAGCGTCATGCCGGCCACGACAACGGCAACCACGCCAGAGACGGCCAGCAACTGTTCGGCGGCGATGTAGGTGATGTATGGCAGGGCAAGGCTGATCGAGACCTGCGCCAGCCGCCAGCTGCCCAGCCGCTCCATCAGCAGAACCGCGAAAACCGCAACGCCATAGCCGGTCAACGCCCCGAGGCCGAGCTGCAGCCCGAAGCCCAGCCACGCCGCCATGAGTTCCACCTCGCCCGCACCGGGCAGGGTAAGCGCGAGGAACGCGCCGAACAAAGCGATGGCGGCGGCATCGTTCAACAGGCTCTCGCCCTCGATCAGCCGCGTCAGCCGCTGTGGTGCACCGATCTCGCGAAAGATCGAGACAACCGCCGAAGGGTCGGTGGTGGCGACGATCGCTCCCACGAGGAGGCACACGATCAGCGGCTGGCCGGCGAAGGGCAGCAGCGCGTAGCCGATAACGAATGTGGCGACAACCACGGCCAGAACCGCCATGACAAGGATCGGCACCCAGTCGTCCAGAATCCGGCGCAGGTTCAGTGTGAGCGAAACCTGAAAGAGCAGCGTCGGCAGGAAGACATACAGGAAGGTCTGCGCTCCTACCGGCAACGACAGCACCAGCATCGCCAGAGGGTCGAGCGCATCGGTGATATCGCTGCGAAGGATCAGCGCTGCCCCGAGGCCCAGCACCAGGCCCACCAGCGCCAGCAGCGCAGTGAAGGGCAGCCGCAACCGGTCGGCGAGCGGCTGGCCCACGCCGATGACGACGAAGAGCGCCGCGAGGACGCTGAGGAAGGCGATCAGATCCATCCGGGAACCGGGGGCCCATGCTGCGCGACCGCTGGCAGCATGCATCCCGGCGACGGGAAATCAAGTTCGGTTTCAGGGCGTTCGACCTATCGACACGGCGTCGGGAAAAGGAGCGCCCGTTTTCTCACTTGACGGCCTCACGCCGCTACAATACCCACCGCGGCAACGCTGTCGGCACCGCGGGTCGGCACCATAACGGCACGGCACAATGCGCCGATCGGGGCGGAGTAGCTCAGTTGGTTAGAGCAGCGGAATCATAATCCGCGTGTCGGGGGTTCAAGTCCCTCCTCCGCTACCACCGTTCCCCCCGACGCCCGTATGCGCATGTTG
>SLBI01000096.1 GCA_007126375.1 Paracoccaceae bacterium | reverse complement strand
TGGCCTCGCGCGCGGGGCGTTGTGCTCGATCCAGCCTGCTACCGCGGCCATCACCCTGCACCCCCATGGACGGACTGTGGAAGCAAGAGGGCACAGAGTGCTGCCAGTTCCTGCGCAAACCCGCGCGTGGCGCGCGCGGGGCAGGACACCCGCCCGAGCGGGAATTTCGTCTCCATGGAAAGCTGAATGGCCACTCTTGCCTGCTGCAGCGATCGGAGGCGCATCGCGGGCTTCGCGCCGCGCGCCCTGCGGATCATGGCCGCGACCGATTTCGCGCTTCAGCAGCTGGGCCACTTTCCCGCGACGGCGACGGACCAAGCCGCGGCCCGGGTTCACGAGCCGCTCGATTCGGCCGAACCGAGCCCCCGCCGAGAGAAAGACCCGCGGCATGGGGGAGAGAAATCGATACACAGCCCGTTACACGACCTGCTGCACAGGGCGACCGGCCGCCAGACGCAGGGCATTGAATTTCATGCGAACCATGGTGGGTGATGAGAGATTCGAACTCCCGACATCTTCGATGTGAACGAAGCGCTCTACCACTGAGCTAATCACCCGCCGGGCTGTCGTTTAGCGACCCGTGCCGGCCTCTGCAAGGGCCTTGCGCCCGCACGCCGCCACGGGCCTGCGATCCCCGCTGTCGCGGCAGGTGATGCGCTGCCGCCGGGATGCGACGGGATGGTTCAGCGCGCCATCGCGGTCACGAAACGCTCGAACAGGTAATAACTGTCCTGCGGTCCGGGGCTCGCCTCGGGGTGATACTGCACCGAGAAGACCGGGCGATCGGCCATGCGGATGCCGCAATTCGATCCGTCGAACAGCGAGACATGCGTCTCGATCACGCCCTCGGGCAGGGTCTGGCTGTCCACGGTGAAGCCGTGATTCATGCTGGTGATCTCGACCTTGCCGGTTTCCAGATCCTTGACCGGGTGATTTGCGCCATGATGGCCGTGGTTCATCTTGATGGTTCGCGCGCCCAGCGCCAGTGCCAGCATCTGATGGCCGAGGCAGATGCCGAAGACGGGAATGTCGCGCGCCAGCACCTCGCGGATCATCGGCACGGCGTATTGTCCGGTCGCGGCGGGATCGCCGGGGCCGTTCGACAGGAACACCCCCTCGGGATCGTGCGCGAGCACCTCTTCGGCGGTGGCGGTGCCCGGCATCACGGTGACGTCGCAGCCCGCCGAGGCGAGGCAGCGCAGGATGTTGCGCTTCGCCCCGTAGTCGATGGCCACGACGCGCCGGCCCGGGCCCTCGCGACGGCGATATCCTTCCGGCCAGGCCCAGCGCATCTCGTCCCAGCGATAGGATTGCGCGCAGGTGACATCGCGGGCGAGATCGCGGCCGACCAACCCCGCCCATCCGCGGGCCTGCGCGACCAGCGCCTCGATATCGAAGCGCCCCTCGGGATCATGCGCCAGCGCGACATGCGGCGCGCCCTGGCGACGGATCGCGCGCGTCAGGCGCCGGGTATCCACACCGCCGATGGCAATGCGGCCGCGCCGCGCCAGCCATTCGCCCAGCGCCCCGGCGGCGCGCCAGTTGGACGGTTCGGTCGGCAACCATTTCACCACCATGCCGGCCGCGACGGGATCGCCGGTCTCGTCGTCCTCGGGGTTCACGCCGACATTGCCGACATGGGGGAAGGTGAAGGTGACGACCTGCCCGGCATAGGAGGGATCGGTCATGATCTCCTGATAGCCGGTCATCGCGGTATTGAAGCAGAGTTCGGCCACGGTGGTGCCGGTGGCGCCAAATCCCTGACCGTGGAACAGCGTGCCGTCGGCCAGCGCGAGGCAGGCGGTCGGACGGCCGGTCCGGGTGCGGGCGGCAGCATCGGCTTCGGTCACGACGGGGGGCATGGAACGGGCTCCGGCAGGGCGGCGGAAACATGCCTGCCGCGGCGCGGACCATAGGGGCCGCGCGGGGCCGGGTCAACCTGCCGGGCCGGCTGGTTTTCAGTATTTATTTCAACATATTGACCTCCGGGTGCGGCATCGGGTGCAGCCATGCCCGGCGCGGAGGCGGTTGCCGGGAGGCGGCGCCGCGGATAGGGTGCCGATCCTGTCGGCCGGAGAGGGCAATGGACCTGCGCGCCCGGATCGCCCATGCGCTCGAGACCGCAACCGCGGAAGGCGACGGCTTGCGCGGCGCGACCCTGCGCCTGCTCGCCGCGGCGATTCGCGATCGCGATCTCGCCCGTCGCACCGAAGGTGCGGATCGGGGAATCGACGCCGCGGAACTGCGCGCGATGCTCGCGCGCCTCGCCGCGCAGCGCCGTGAGAACGCCGCCGCCTTCGAACGGGACGGCCGGCTGGAACAGGCCGCCGACAAGCTGCGCGAGGCCGAGGTCATCGAGGAGTTCCTGCCGCGCCGCCTGTCGGCGGCCGAGATCGACGCGCTGATCGACTCGACGGTCGCCGCCGAGGCCGCCAGTTCGTTGCGCGACATCGGCCGGGTCATGAGCGCGCTGCGTCCCGCACTCGGCGAACAACTGGATCCGGTTGAACTGAAGGCCCGTGTGCGCGCGCGGCTGGAACAGTCGGCAGGGTCGGATCCGGGCGGGACACCCCAATGAAGCTGGGCGCGAGCGCCGGGATCAGCCATGCCGCCAAGGGCCATGACGGCCGGCTGTGTCGCGCCGGTGCCGCGGACGCTGGCGCGCTCCGGAGCGGATCGCGCTGCCGCTGGCCGTCAGCCGATCCGTGACAGCGCGCCGCGCAGCTCGGCGCAGAGCGCGCTGCGTTCGCCGGGGCTGAGGAAGGCGCCCAGTTCAACCTCGCGACCGCCGCCGCACAGGGTGAGGTAGTTTTCCACCGGCCCGCCGCTTTCGTGCAGCGTCAGCCGGACCCAGTGCGGGTTCGCGGCCCATGCCTGGCGCGGGCCGCGCGGGTTGGTCCGCACCAGCTCGATCCGGTCGGACCAGAGCGTCAGCTCTTCGGTCAGGCGGCCGTCGGCGTTGGATCGCGCGATCGCCAGCCAAAGTCCGCCGACCGCCAGGGCGAAGAAGGGCAGCACCCCCCACAGCACCGGTGTGCCGAGGACCGAGATCAGCGGGATGGCGATCAGCCCGCAGGTCAGGGCGATGAACAGCACGAAGCCTTCGGCCGAAAGCGAGCGGTTCGGCGTGATCCGCAGGGCGACCGCCGGCTCATGACCCGCCGCACGGGAGTAGGCGCCGGGAGCGGCGCCTTGAGCCCCGAGACGGTTTGCCAGCCAGTGGACGGGCATGCCGCTCAGTGGGCCGCGCTGCGGTCCCAGTCCTCGCGCCTGGGCAAGGTCTCGAAGGTGTGCTCGGGCGGCGGCGAGGGCAGCGTCCATTCCAGCGTGTCGGCGTGCTCGTTCCAGTAGTTGTTCTCGCTCACCCGGGCGCCCCAGCGCAGCGTGTAGAAGATCACGCCGATGAAGAAGACGAAGGAGGCAAACGACAGGAAGGCGCCGATCGAGCTGACCCAGTTCCACAGCGCATAGGCCTCGGGATAGTCGATGTAGCGCCGCGGCATGCCCTGCCGGCCGAGGAAGTGCTGCGGGAAGAAGGTCAGGTTCGAGCCGATGAACATGGTCCAGAAATGCAGCTTGCCGGCCCATTCGGGATACTGCCGGCCGGACATCTTGCCGATCCAGTAGTAGATCCCGGCAAACAGCGCGAACACCGCCCCGAGGCTCATCACGTAGTGGAAATGCGCCACGACGTAGTAGGTGTCGTGATAGTAGCGGTCGACCGCGGCCTGGCTCAGCACCACGCCGGTGACGCCGCCGACGGTGAACAGGAAGAGGAAGCCGAAGGCCCAGAGCATCGGCGTTCGGAACTCGACCGAGCCGCCCCACATCGTCGCGATCCAGCTGAAGATCTTGATGCCCGTGGGCACCGCGATCACCATCGTCGCCAGCATGAAATAGGCCTGCTGGGTCAGCGACATGCCCACCGTGTACATGTGGTGCGCCCAGACCACGAAGCCCAGCACCCCGATCGCCACCATCGCAT
>SLBI01000237.1 GCA_007126375.1 Paracoccaceae bacterium | reverse complement strand
CGGAGGGCGGGGCATGAGTGCGGCAGGGATCTTCGCCACATGGGCCGCGGCGCTGGCGCTGGTGGCGATGGCGCTGGCGGTGACGCGACCCAATGTGGTGCATGCGCTGATCTGGGTGGTGGCGGGGCTTCTGAGTCTGGCCGCCGGGTTCTTCGCGCTGGGCGCGGGCTTTGCCGGTGCGGTGCAGATCCTGATCTATGCCGGGGCGATCATCGCCGTTTTCGTCTTCGTGGTGATGACGATCGACAGCGGCCCCGAGGCGATCGCGCGCGAGCGCGCGCGGTTGGCCGCCGGCTGGAAGGGACCGCTGGTGCTGATGCTGCTGGTGCTGGCGCCGGCGCTGCTGGGGCTGCTGGCGGGCCCGGGAGGGCAGGGTGACGGCGCGCCGCTGCCGGTGCCCGCCCGCACGCTGGGGATGCTGCTGTTCGGGCCCTGGGCGCTGGCGGTGGAGGCGGCTTCGGCAATGCTGATCGCCGCCCTGCTGGGCGCGCGGCATCTGGCGCGACGGGAGGGCGGGCGATGAGCGGGTTCCTGACGGCCGCGCTGGTGCTGGCGGCGGGGCTCTTCGCGGTGGGCCTGTTCGGGCTGGTTGCGCGCCGCGGGGTGCTGTTTCAGATCATCGCGCTGGAGATCATGCTGACCGGGCCGGCGCTGGCCTTCGTCGCCGCCGGCGCGCATCACGGCGATCCGGCGGGGCAGGGGATGTTCGTCTTCGTGCTCGTGCTTGCGGCGTCCGAGGTGGCGCTGGGGCTTGCGCTCTATCTGCGCCTCGCCCGCCATGCCGATGCCGGCGATTCCGACACCATCCGCGAGCTGAGGCGCTGAGATGCTGACCCCCTTTCTCGCACTTCTGCTGGTGCCGGCCCCGGCGATGGGGGCTTTCCTGCTGCTCGGCCTCGGCCCGGCCGAACTGAACCGCCGCGCGGTGCAGACCGTGGCGCTGGTCGGCGCGGTGCTGCCGGCTGTGGTGATGCTGCCCCTCGGGGCCTACTGCCTGATGGGCACCTGCGACGGCATCCAGCCGATCTTCGACCTTACCGTCGGCGACGCGGTGGTGGCGTTGGCGCTGAAGCTCGATCCGCTCAGCGCCATCGTCGGGGTCACGGTGACGCTCATCGGTGCCTGCGTGATCGGCTATTCAATCGACTACATGGCCAAGGCCGAGGTGCCGGACCTGCGCCGCTATTTCGCGCTGATGAACCTGTTCCTCGCCTCGATGCTCTGCATGGTGCTGGCGGGCGATTCCATCGTGCTGTTCCTGGGATGGGAACTGATGGGGCTCTGCTCGTTCTTCCTGATCGCCTATCATGTCACCTCGTCGCGGGCGATCGCGGCCGGCCGCAAGGCCTTCGTCATCACCCGCGTGGCCGATGCCTTCCTGCTGGCGGCGCTGCTGCTGCTGTTTCTCGAGGCCGGCAACGTGCGGCTCGATGCGCTGATCCCGGCAGGGATCGCCGCGGACGAGTTGCGCCAGGGGCTGATCGCGGCGCTGATCCTTGCCGGCGCGCTGGGCAAGTCGGCGCAGTTGCCGTTCCATACCTGGCTGCCGTCGGCGATGGCCGGGCCGACGCCGGTGTCGGCGCTCCTGCATTCGGCCACCATGGTGGCGGCGGGTGCCTTCCTGCTGGCGCGCTTCGCGCCGCTGATGCAGGCGGTGCCGCTGGTGATGGCGCTTACGGCGGTGCTTGGGGCGGCGACGGCGCTGTTCGGCGCGGCATCCGCGGTGTTCCAGAAGGACGTGAAGCGACTGCTCGCCTATTCCTCGATCAGCCAGATCGGCTTCATGCTGCTGGCGCTGGGGCTGGGCGAGCCCGAGGTCGCGATCGCCCATTTCGTCGTGCATGCGATCTTCAAGTCGCTGCTGTTCCTGTCGGCCGGCGACATCACCCAGATCGCCCGCGGCACCACCGACATCTCGGCGATGCGCGGCGCTCTGTGGAGCCGGCCGCTGGCCTTCGTGGCCTTTGCCGCCGGCGCGGCCTCGCTGGCGGGCATCCCCCTCGTCACCGCCGGCTGGTTCTCGAAGGAGGCGATCCTCGCCGCGGCCTGGCTTGCCGGTCCCTTCGGCGTGGTGCTCTGGCTGGTGGCGATGACGGCGGCGGTGCTGACGGCAACCTATGCCTTCCGCCCCGTCTTCACGGGGTTGACCCGGATCGGCCGGCCGCGGCCGAGCCTGGGGGGCATCTTCACCAATCTGCCGATCGCCCTTCTGGCTGTCGCCACCTTCGCCGTCGCCCCCCTTGTGGAACCGATCATGGAATTCCTCGGCGGCGCCGCCCCGCATCCGCCGCATGCGGTCGAGCTGGTGGGGGCCGCAGCGCCCTTCCTGGGGATCGCGCTGGCCGCGGCGCTGACCTTCGTGCCGGGGCTGTCGCTGCGGGTGGCGCGGGCGCGGCGGATGCGCTCGGGCATACGCATCGACGGCATCTACCAGGTCATCATCGTCCAGCCGTTCGTGAAGATGGTTCGCTGGCTGACCGGGCAGCGCGGCGGCATTGCCGATCCGGTGGGCAGCATTCCGGTGCTGGTGGCGCAGCGCCTGACCGCGGCGGCGATCCGGCCGCTCGCCCATGACCCGCTCGACCGCGGCTGGATGGGTCTTGGCGCCGGCATGGTCCGGGCCTGGGGCGCGGGCCGGCGCATCCAGTCGGGACGGGTGCGCGACTACGCCCTCGCGCTCGCCCTCGGGCTTGCGCTGCTTCTTCTCATTGCATGGGGGACGACATGGCGCTGACCGCGCTCATCGTGCTGCCGCTGCTTGGCGGCATCGCCGCGCTGTTCCTGCAGCGCTTCGGACGCGACGCGGAACGCTGGTTCTCGATCGCGGTGCTGGCGGCGGCGCTGGTGGCGCTGGTGGTGGCCTGGGTCGGTGCCCCGCCAGAGGATGCGCCGGGGCCGCAATGGCTGGCCATGGTGCGCTATCAGTATGCGCCGGCGCTGGGGCTGCAGTTCCTGCTGGCGATGGACGGGCTGTCGGCGGCGCTGGTCGCTGTCTCGCTGGCGCTCGGCATCGTCTCGGTGATCATCTCCTGGAACATCCGCAAGGACTCCGGGTTGTTCCATGCCTGTCTGCTGTGGACCGTCGCCGCCTCGAACGGCGTGTTCCTGGCGATGGACCTGCTGTTCTTCGCCTTCTTCTGGGAGCTGATGCTGGTTCCCTCGTTCCTGCTGATCTCGATCTGGGGCCATGGCGACCGCGAGGCGGTGGCGCTGAAGTTCCTCGTCTTCAACGCGGTGGCGGGGCTGGGGCTGCTGGCGGCCGTGTTCTGGATGGCCGCCACCGCGCCCGAGATCACCTTCGACGCCTTCGTCTTCGCCGAGATGGGCATCCCGCCGGTGGCGCAGGTCTGGCTGCTGCTGGGGTTCTCGCTGGCCTTCCTGACCAAGCTGCCCGCGCCGCCGCTGCATGCCTGGCTGCCCGATGCACATACCATGGCGCCGACCGCAGGCTCCATCCTGCTGGCCGGGCTGCTGCTCAAGACCGGCGCCTACGGGCTGTTCCGCTTTCCCGGCATGCTGTTTCCCGACGGTTTTCACGTGCTCGCCCCCTACGGCCTGGCGCTGGGCGCCTTCGGCACGATCTATGGTGCCGTCCTCGCCTGCGGGCAGACCGACGCCAAGCGGCTCGTCGCCTACACCTCCATCGCGCATATGAGCATCGTGCTGATGGGTCTCGCGGGCGGGGTGCATTTCGCGATGATGGGCGCGGGGGTCGAGATGATCGCCCATGCCTTCTCGGCCTCGGCGCTGTTCCTGCTGATCGGCGCGCTCTATGACCGCACCGGCACGCGCGACCTGCGTGAACTGGGCGGGTTGCAGCAGACCGCGCCACGCTTCGCCGCCGCCTTCGCGGTGTTCTTCTCGGCGGCGCTGGCGATGCCGGGCACCGCCAACTTCCTCGGCGAGGCGCTGGTGATCACCGGGATGTTCCAGGTCAACTGGGTGCTCGCCGCCGTCGCGCTGGTCTCGCTCGTGGTGTCGGTCGTCTACGCCACCCGGCTGCTGAAGCGGATCGTCTTCGGTGCGCCGATCCGGGCCTGCGTGGTGCAGGACCTCACCTGGTCCGAGCTTGGCCCGATCGTGGTCCTCGCCACCGGCACGTTGCTGTTTGGCCTTTTGCCGCAGCTTCTGCTGGTGGTGCTGGAGCCGGCGGTGGATGCGGCGCTGGCGCCGCTTGCCCGGCCATGAGCGCGCTTCTGCCGCATATCGCGCTGGGGCTCGGGGCGCTGGCGGCGATGCTGCTCGCGCCCAAGGCCCCGCCCGTGGCCGCGCGCACCGCGGCGGCGCTGGGCATGGGCCTTGCTGCGCTTTTCGCCGCGCTGCGCCTCGGCCTGCCGGAGGGCATGGCCGTGCCGGTGCTGGCCGATGACGGGCTGGCCCGCTTCGGCACGCTGATCGCCAGCCTCTCGGGTCTCGCCACGCTGGTCTATCTGCGCCCGGCGCCGCCGGCGCGGGAGGGACCGGCGCTGCTGGCGCTGGCCACGCTCGGGGCGGCGCTGATCGCCGGCGCCACCCATGCCGCGACGCTCTTCATCGGGCTGGAACTGGTGACACTGTCGCTGATCGCGCTCTTCGTGCTGCCGCTGACGCGGACGGCGCTGGAGGCCGGCTACAAGCTGCTGATCATGGGCGGGGCCGGGGCGGCGGCGCTGCTGATGGGCCTCGCCTTCGCCTATGCCGCGACCGGCTCGCTGGAGCTTTCCGGCTGGATGCCAGGCCCCGGCCTGCGCGGCGATCCGGTGCTGGCGCTGGCGGCGGGTTTCCTGCTTGCCGGGGTGGCGTTCAAATTCGCCCTCGTGCCCTTTCACATGTGGGCCCCCGACGGCTTTCAGGGCGCGCCGGCCGCCGCCGCCGCCTTTGCCGGCGCCGCCTCCAAGGCGGCGGTGGCGATCGCGCTGCTGCGCCTCGCCGCGGTGGGGCTGCCCGAGCCGATCTGGTCCGCCGGCCTCGCGCTGGCTGCGGCCGCCTCGATGCTGCTGGGCAACTTCCTCGCGCTGCGGCAGGAATCGCTTCCGCGCATGCTCGGTTATTCCTCGGTGGCGCATTCGGGCTATCTTGCCGCGCTGGTCGCGACCGGCACCGCGGCGCCCGAAGCGGTGCCCTTCTACCTGCTTGCCTACATGCCTGCGCTGATTGCCGCGCTGTGCATCGCCGCCCGGATCGGCGCGGATGCGCAGCTTGCGGACCTGCGCGGCCTGGTCTGGCGCGCGCCGCTGTCCGGGGCGGTCCTGACCCTTGCGCTGATCTCTCTGGCCGGACTGCCGGCGGTGGCGGGCTTCATCGCCAAGATCTATCTCTTCCTGGCGATCCTTGCCGCCGGAAACTGGCTGCTGCTGGCCGCGGCGCTGATCGGTTCGGGGCTGGGGCTCTATTATTACCTGCGCTTCGTGGTGGTGCTCTATCGGCGCATCCCGCCAGGGCAGGATGCGCCGCACTATCCCGTGCGCGCACCGGTCGAGACCGCGGATGCGCCGCTGCCGCTGGCCGAGGCGCTGGTGCTGGGCGGCGCCGGCATGCTGTTGCTGGCGGCGGGGCTGGTTCCCGGCCCCTTTGCGGCGGCGCTCGCGGGGCTGCTGCCCTGAGGCGGCGTCAGCCGTGCTTGCCGATCTCCCAGCCGGTGGGGCCGAGGTGCCGCTCGGCCGCATCGAGCGGCAGATCCTCCAGCGCCGTGCCCATCGAGTCGTTCCAGCGGTTGAGCCAGCCGAACAGCGCAGCCACCGCCATTATCTCGACGATATCGCCCTCGGACCAGTGCGCATGCAGCGCTGCGCCGATCTCCTCGGTCACCGCATTCGGCACCGCCGTCGCGGCATGGACGAACCGCAGCGCGGCCTTCTCGGCCTCGGTGAACTGCGGGCTCTCCTCGAAATCCCACACCGCGTTCAGCCGCGCCTCGCTGGCGCCGAAGCGTTCCGAGGCGAGGATCATATGCGCCTGACAATAGCGGCAGCCCGAGGCGAAGCTGGAGGCATAGCCGAGCAGCCGCTTGAATTCGGGCGTCACCGCCCCCTGCGGGGCCATCACGGCGCGGTTGAGCGCGGTGAAGGCCCGCGCGATGCCGGGCCGATGCGCCATGGTGCGCACCGAATTCGGGATCACCCCCAGCGGGCCCTTGAAGAACTGCACCTCCGTGCGAAGCCCCTCCTCGATCTCCGCCTCCTCCAGCGGTCGCACGATGGCCATGGCCGTCCTCCCTCGTCAGTCCTGTGCCGCCAGCGGGCGGCTCGGCACCCAGGCATAGCCGTCGGGGCACAGGATCACCGCCTCGCGCAGCCCGTGCGGCCGATCCTGCGGTTCGCGCAGCGCCACCCCATCGTTACGCCCCCGCGCCCGCGCCCAGGCCGCGTCCGGATCGGTCTGGTAAAGCCGGATTTCCGCCCCCGCCCCGCGCGGCCCGGCCTCGGGCAGCAACGCATGCAGCGGGTGGCGTGCGAAGGTCGCATCCCCGTGCAGCTGAAAGACCTGCCCGCCATAGCCCATGATCGCGAAATCGGCCGAGGCGCGGTGCGCGGTCATCCCGAACACATCCGCCAGAAACCCGGCGCTGCGCGCCGCGTCGCGGACCAGCAGATTGAGCCCCAGCCCCCGAAGCGAGCGCCCGAATTCCCCTGCCCCGACCGTCTCGTAGTCCATCGTCCCCTCTCCGGCCCAGCGGCAGCCCGACAGTGCCACCTTGGCGTGCCGCGGGCAACGACAGGTGAACGAAGACGCTATTTCAGGGTCAGCAGCTCGGCCTCGAAGGCCCGCAGGGCCTCGACATTCTGCGCGATCGGATCGTCGGCAAAGAGGCTCAGAACAGGCGCGCCGAGATCCGCGAAGCGGGCGGCCTGCGCCTCGTTCAGCGCGATCTTCGCGTCGAGCTTGGCGATGATTTCCTCGACGCTCGCACAGCTGTCATAGCCGCCCAATCGATTGCCGCCGCGGGCGCGACCGGCGATCCGCCGCAAGGCCTCCTGCCGGTCGCGGATCGACAGATGCACGATCGCACGCCCTTCCAGCCAGCGCCGCAGCAAAGCGTCATCGACGTTCGCGAACTTCCGGGTGGCGACGAAGCGCTTGAAAAGACCTTCGTCAAGCAGGAAGCAGACTTGGCCCGTGGCGGCCGCCCTGCGGACGGCAAGGTCCTGCTGGATCGTCGCGAGATCGGTGCGCAGGCCCTCCAGCCGCTTCTCGCTCCAGCTGTTCGCGCTGAGCGCCCGGCCAAGCCGCCACTGGATCAGCGTCTCCATCGTGTCAGCATCTGCGGTGACGGATCCCGTACTGTCCTGCCAGGCCGGAGGGGTGGTTTGCCACGCGCAGTCCAGAACCCTGATTGCATTCCGATGCAGGGTCGATTTCCCCACGCAGGACGGGCCGATCATCTCCACGATCCGATAGCGCGGCGGCAGCGACGCGGATCCGTGCCGCGGCACCGGCAATGCCGTGGGGCTCTGTGGCAGTGCCCGCGCGCCCAGGCGCCGGACGGCCCGCACGGCCCGGCGCAGCTTTGCGGACACGCGGGCGCGCCCGTCGGCGAAAACCCCGAAGTGTTGAAGTTCCAGTTCGCGCAGCCCCTGACCCATGCGTCCAACCACCCGCACATCACTCCCGAAACCGGCATCGCGCACCGACGACGCCCGCTCGGAATGAATGTTACAGAATGATGACGGCGCATGACAATGGATTGTTGGGCAATGCCGGCAACAGCGTGTTGCGTCATTCGGGTGTTACATTGCGCAGGGTACGGACCGACCCGCCTGTCAGACCATCCGCCCCCAGAGGTCGTAGTCGCCCGCTTCCTCGACCTCGACGGTGACGACATCGCCCGGGGTGAGGCCGTCGAAGCCCTCGTCGATGAAGAGGTTGCCGTCGATCTCGGGGGCGTCGGCCATGCTGCGGCAGGTTGCGCCGCCGTCGTCCACCGCATCGACGATGACCGGCATCCGCCGGCCCACCTTCGCCGCCAGCTTCGCGGCCGAGATGCGCCCCGCGACCTCCATGAAGCGGTGCCAGCGCTCCTCCTTCACCGCCTCCGGCACATGATCGGGCAGGGCGTTGGCGCGGGCGCCGCCGACGTTCTCGTAGCGGAAGCAGCCGACGCGGTCGAGCTGCGCCTCCTCCAGCCAGTCGAGCAGGTGCCGGAACTCGGCCTCGGTCTCGCCCGGATAGCCGACGATGAAGGTGGAGCGGATCGTCAGCTCCGGGCAGATCGCGCGCCAGCGGGCGATCTCTTCCAGCGTCTTCGCGGCGGCGGCCGGCCGCGCCATGCGGCGCAGCACCTCGGGATGGGCATGCTGGAAGGGAATGTCCAGATAGGGCAGCACCAACCCCTCGGCCATCAGCGGGATCAGGTCGCGCACATGCGGATAGGGGTAGACGTAATGCAGCCGCACCCAGGCGCCGAGGCCGCCGAGATTGCGCGCCAGATCGGTGATGTGCGCCCTGTGCCCCTGCGCCGCGGCATGCTTCAGGTCCACCCCGTAGGCCGAGGTGTCCTGGCTGATCACCAGCAGTTCCCGCACCCCGGCCGCGACCAGCCGTTCGGCCTCGCGCAGCACGGCATGGGCGGGGCGGCTGACCAGCCGGCCGCGCATGTCGGGGATGATGCAGAAGCGGCACTTGTGGTTGCAGCCCTCCGAGATCTTCAGATAGCTGTAATGCCGCGGGGTGAGGCTGACCGCAGCGGCCGGGATCAGATCGATGAAGGGATCGGGCGCCGGCGGCACCGCGGCATGCACCGCCTCCAGCACGGCCTCGTATTGCTGCGGACCGGTCACCGCCAGCACCCGGGGGTGCGCCCCGGTGATGAACTCGGGCTCGGCGCCCAGACAGCCGGTGACGATCACCCGGCCGTTCTCGGCCAGCGCCTCGCCGATCGCCTCCAGGCTTTCGGCCCGGGCGGAATCGAGAAAGCCGCAGGTGTTCACGATCACGGCGCCGGCGCCGGCATAGTCGGGGCTGATCGCATAGCCCTCGGCCCGGAGCCGCGTCAGGATGCGCTCGCTGTCCACCAGCGCCTTGGGGCAGCCGAGGCTGACCATGCCGATGGTGGGCTGGCCCGGGCGCGGGCGGGCCGCGGGCACGGCGGCGGCGGCACGGTCGGGGCGAAGGTCGGGCGGGTTCGGGGCTGTGGCCATCCGCGCCAGATAAGCCAGCCCGTGCCCCGGGCCAAGGGGCGTTGCATGGGCCGCCCGCGCCGGGCATGACGCGGGAATGAGCCGGTTCCGCAGTCATATGGAGGCAGCCCTCGCCGAGGCCCGCGCCGCCGCTGCCCGTGGCGAGGTGCCGGTGGGGGCGGTCGTCGTCGCCCCGGACGGGCGCATCCTGTCCAGCGCCGGCAACCGCTGCCGCGAACTGGCCGACCCGACCGCGCATGCCGAACTGCTCGCCCTGCGCGCCGCCTGCGCGGCGGCGGGGACCGAGCGGCTGCCCGGCCACGACCTCTATGTCACGCTGGAGCCCTGTCCGATGTGCGCCGCCGCCATCGGCTTCGCCCGGATCCGGCGGCTCTATTACGGCGCGGCCGACCCGAAATCGGGCGGCGTCGCGCATGGCCCGCGGATCTATTCCCATCCGCAGGCGCATCATCGCCCCGAGGTCTATGAGGGGATCGGCGCCGCGGCGGCGGCGGAGCTGCTGCGCGGGTTCTTTTCGGCGCGGCGCTGAGGGCTATTCCTCGCCCGGCTGCGGGCCGCGGTGCAGCAGACCGTACTTGCGCAGCTTCACATAGAGGCTCTGGCGCGACAGGCCCAGCATCTCGGCGGCGGCGACGCGGTTGTTGCGGGTCAGCTCCACCGCCGTCTCGATGCACATCTTCTCGACCACGTCGGTGGTCTCGGCGACGATGTCCTTCAGCGTGGCCGAGCCGACCAGCTCCATGACGCTGCGCACCGCATCGTCCGAGACGGTGGCGCCGGGCGTGCGCATCGCTTCGGCCCGGGAGGCGTCGCGCAGCACGAAGACGACGGCGGGATGATGGCGATCCTCGAGCCATGTCGCCGAGATCTCCACCGCCACCTCGGTGCCGACGGCGCTGCGCAGCCGCGTGGCATACATCCGCATCTGCCCGGCGCGGCCGGCATTCTCCAGCATCACCTTGAGGTCCACCCCGCCGCGGACCATGAAATCCGCCAGCGACCGCCCCTTGACGGCCGAGGCATGGGCGGCGTCGGCGAGGTTGAGGAAGGCCGTGTTGGCGGCGCGGATCACGCCGTCGCGGTCGGTGAAGACGATCGCGTCCACCCCTTCGCGGTAGAAGGCGGCGAGGCTCTGGTGCAGCGCGTCGCCAGCGGTGTCGCGGTCATCCTCGGCAGGGTCGAGCCGGCACAGCATCACCCGCTCGCCGGCGGCGCGGAACATCGTCGGCGTGACCCGCAGCCGGCGCCGGTTGCGCCGGCCGACAAGCTCGACGTGGCCCGGCGCATCGTCCAGTGCGAGGCTGGTCAGACTCTCCATCACCTCGCCGCGGCGGCGGGTGTCGAATTCCTGGGCGAAGGCCGCGCCCACCAGATCGGCGCGCGCGGCGCCCAGCAGATGCCCGGCCGAGGCGTTGGCGTCGGTGATCCGGCCGCTGCCGACGGTCACGAACACCATGGCGTCCTGGGTCCGCTCCATCAGCACCCGATAGCGGGTGTCGTATTCGCGCTGCGCCTCGTAATCGCGCTCCAGCGCCATCTGCGCCTTGATCAGCTGCTGCTGCATTTCGGCGATCGGGCGCAGGTCGCGACCCAGCATCAGGATCGCCCCGTCCGGCCCGATCCGGTGAAAGGCATAGCGGATCGGGAATTCCGTCAGCGCGGGATCGGTGTGGTTGAGCTCGACCGCCTCGCCGCGATCACGACCCTGCGCCATGGCCTCGAGCTTCATCTCGAACTTGGGCAGGCTCTCGGGCGTCAGATGGTCGCGCAGGTCCGATCCTTCCCAGGACGCCAGCCGTTGCAGGCTCTGCTGCGCGGCATTGGCGAGGATCGACAGCACGGCGCCTTCGTCGGAGATGACGATGGCGAGATCGGAGGCCGAAGCGATGATGTCGCCCAGCAGTTCCGGCGCGATCAGCGGGATCGACCCACTGCTCCAGTATCGGGTGCCACGCGGTGTCACGGTGTCCTCGTCGCCACCGGCTGCCGGGTCTAGCCTGTCGGCCCGGATCTGGCGCTGCCGGATTTCGGTAAGTTCACGCCGCACAGGCGCAGGGCTTCTTCAGGGTCCGATGCGACATGATCCGCTCCCAGATGCGCCCTCAGCTCTTCGGCGCCGACGCCGATGGCGCCGCCGACAACCAGGGGCGGCAGGGGCGACACCTTGTCGCGCATCATTTGGATCAGTCGACGGGTCTCTTCAACCCTTGCACGGGTCGCGAGGGAGAAACTTATCAGGTCGAATGCACCTTTTTCCGCCCGGTCGATGACTTCGGAGAAGCCGGCGCCGAGCAGCATCTGCACCGACACGCCCAACCGCCGGAACCGGCTGGCCGCTACCATCGCCCCGAGCCGGTGCTGTTCGGCCTCCGGCACGACCATCAGCATGACCGGCGCACGCCAGTCCGCGGCAGCGTTGGCGCTCCAGCGGGCAGAGATGTCGCGCACCGTGCGAATCAGGCGGGCGGTGCCGATCGTCACCTCGGCGAAGCTGCGCCGGCTCTCCGTCCAGTCCGTTCCGAGCCGGCAGGCAGCGGCCGGCACGTAGCAGTCGACGATGTCCGCATCCTGCAGCCCGTGCTGACTGCGCATCCGGCCAAGCATGCGGTCCAGCGCCGCGTCCGAGGTCACGGCGGCGTCGCAGAGCAGCTCGACGCAATCCTGTGCCTCGGGCATCCCTTCGTCGGTCCGGCAGATGCGTGCCGCAACCGTCGAGAGCACCCTGTCATGGATCGATGCGGCCGGCGGCGTCCCCGTCTCCGCAAGGGATCCCGCAGCGCCCGCTATCCCGGATTCGCGGCTGGTGTCGAAGGCGGCGATCGATTTCAGGGGGGATGGCGACATCGGCAATGTCCTCACGGCTTCGGCCCGTCGGTATGGCCGGCATCCACCGGCTGCGCCCTCGCGTGGCCCAGGCACCGCTGCGTTGCGGGAGGGACTCACCCGGGCCGGCGCTGGCCACGACCTCACTCTGTGTCAGGCGCCGCAGGTTGTCAAAGCAAATTGACACCCGGCGGCATACAATGGGCCACCGAAGCGGCGGACCCTGCGTCATGGCCTTTATCCACAGGGTCTCGGGCTTCGGGATGGGCGTGCGGCCCGAAGGGATGTCAATTTATCCCTGTTGAAGAGTGTAAGTTTCAATTGACAGTCCGGCGCGCGACGCTAACCTGACAGCCAACGCATGCAGCCGGAGGAGACGATGGGGGCTGACCGGGGAAACAGCGCTGCGACCAGAGGGCTTTACACGCCCGAGGAACGCATCCGCCGCGACGGCACGATATGGACCACGGTGCAGGGGGTTCTGGCGCCGCTGCAGTTCCTCGTCTTCGCGGTCTCGCTCGCACTCGTGATTCGCTTCGTCGTGACCGGCGAGGGGTATCTCGCGGCCACCGTCTCGATCGTGCTGAAGACGCTGATCCTCTACACCATCATGGTGACCGGCGCGATCTGGGAGAAGGTCGTGTTCGGCAAGTATCTCTTCGCGCCGGCCTTCTTCTGGGAAGATGTCTTCTCGATGGCGGTGATCGCGCTGCACACGCTCTATCTGTGGGCGCTGTTCGCGGGCTGGCCGGCCGACACCCAGATGTGGATCGCGCTGGCGGCCTATGGCGCCTATGTGATCAACGCCGTGCAGTTCGTCTGGAAGCTGCGGATGGCGCGGCTGCAGGAGGCGCGGATGCGCGCCGCCGCCGATGCGGCTGCCGGGGATGCGGCTGCCGGGCGGGAGGTGGCGGCATGACCCATCCGGCCCCTGTCCCGCCCGCCCGCGGCTGCCGCGACGTCCCGGTGCTGAAGGAGCGTGGCCAGCGCGAGGTGTTCTGCGGCCTCACCGGCATCATCTGGCTGCACCGCAAGATGCAGGACGCCTTCTTCCTCGTGGTGGGCTCGCGCACCTGCGCCCATCTGCTGCAATCGGCGGCCGGGGTGATGATCTTCGCCGAGCCGCGCTTCGGCACTGCCATCCTCGAGGAGCAGGATCTCGCCGGCATGGCCGACGCGCATGACGAGCTTGACCGTGAGGTCGGCCGCCTGCTGGCCCGCCGCCCCGACATCCGCCAGCTGTTCCTCGTCGGCTCCTGCCCGTCCGAGGTGATCAAGCTGGACCTGTCGCGCGCGGCCGAGCGGCTGACGAAGGTCCATGCGCCGCATGTGCGGGTGCTGAACTACTCCGGCTCGGGCATCGAGACGACGTTCACGGAAGGAGAGGACGCCTGCCTCGCCTCCATGGTGCCGGTCCTGCCCGAGACCGAGGCGCGCGAACTGCTGCTGGTGGGCGCGCTGCCGGATGTGGTCGAGGACCAGATGCTGCAGCTGCTGGGCGACATGGGGGTGGGTCCGATCCGGGTGCTTCCCGCCCGTCGGTCCGATGACATTCCCGCGGTCGGGGCCAATACCGTGTTCGCGCTCACCCAGCCTTTCCTCGGCGAGACGACCTCGGCACTGCAGCGGCGCGGCGCGCGCCACATCGCCGCGCCCTTCCCCTTCGGCGAGGAGGGCACCACCGCCTGGCTGGCCGCGGTGGCGGCCGAGTTCGGTGTCCCGGCCGAGACCTTCGCCCGCGTCACCGACGCCCCCCGTGCCCGCGCGCGCAGGGCGCTCGCCACGGTGGCCGAGGGGCTGCGCGGCCAGCGGATCTTCTTCTTTCCCGACAGCCAGCTGGAGATCCCGCTGGCGCGCTTTCTCACCCGCGAATGCGGCATGGAGGCAGTGGAGGTCGGTGCACCCTACATCCACAAGCAGATCGTCGGCCCCGACCTCGATCTGCTGGCCGAAGGGCCGGTGATCTCCGAGGGGCAGGACGTCGACCTGCAGCTCGAGCGGGCGCGCGCCGCCCGGCCCGATCTGACGGTCTGCGGCCTCGGCCTTGCCAATCCGCTGGAGGCCGAAGGGCTGGCGACGAAATGGGCGATCGAACTCGTCTTCACCCCGGTGCATTTCTACGAGCAGGCTGCCGATCTCGCCGGCCTGTTCGCCCGCCCGCTGCGCCGCCGCGGCCTGCTGGCGGGGCTGCACGG
>SLBI01000147.1 GCA_007126375.1 Paracoccaceae bacterium | reverse complement strand
GCGAACCTGCCGGGCGAGCCGCCGTGAACGCCGACGCGGGCGTGCCGCTGCTGCGGCTTGAGGGGCTGACGCGCGACTTCGTGCTGGGCCGCGGCGCGTTGGGCCGGCCGAAATCCAGCCTGCGCGCGGTCGCCGATGTGACGCTGGATGTGGCCGAAGGCGAGACACTGGGCATCGTCGGCGAATCCGGCTGCGGCAAGACCACTCTGGGGCGGATGATCGTGCAGCTGATGCGGCCCAGCGCCGGCCGCATACTGTGGCGCGGCGAGGATATCGCGAAGGCTGGACCGCGTCGTATCCGCGCCTTGCGGCAGGAACTGCAGATCGTCTTTCAGGACCCTTATTCCTCGCTGAACCCGCGCATGCGGGTGCGCGACATCATCGCCGAACCGCTGGAGAACTTCGGCCTTGCGCACCACGAGATCAAGACGCGCGTTGCACGGCTGATGGAAACGGTCGGCCTGCCGCCCGATTTCGCCGAGCGTTACCCGCATGCGTTTTCCGGCGGGCAACGCCAGCGCATCGGCATCGCCCGCGCGCTGGCGCTGGAGCCGCGGCTGGTCGTCTGCGACGAGGCGGTCTCGGCGCTCGACGTCTCTGTGCAGGCGCAGATCCTGAACCTGCTGGCGCGCATCCAGCGCGAGACCGGCGTGAGCTTCGTCTTCATCTCGCACAATCTGGGGGTGATCCGCTTTCTCAGCCACCGGGTGGCGGTGATGTATCTGGGCCGGGTGGTCGAGATCGCGGCCGAGGCCGCACTGTTCGATGCGCCGCAGCATCCCTACACCGCGGCCCTGATTGCCGCGATCCCCGAACCCGACACCTCCCGGCGGGGCCGACGCACCGCGCTTCCCGGCGACATTCCCAGCCCGATCGACCCGCCGCCGGGCTGCGCGTTTCACCGCCGCTGCCCCCGCGCACGCGAGATCTGCAGCCGCATCAGCCCGCCGCTGGAGCCTGTCGGGTGCGGGCGCCAGGTGGCCTGCCATTTTCCCGGCCCGCCCGAGACGACGAGCCTGGTATCGAGGGAGGAGAGCCGATGATCTGCGAACGCACCATATACCTGCCGAAGCCGGGCCGGTTGGCAGCGGTGCTGGCCCTGAGACACCGCGCCTGCGCGGTGCGCCGCGACATCGGTCTGCCCGGCGGCGAGGTTCTGGTGGAACGCACCACGCCCGAGCGGGTGCACTGGCAATGCCGCTTCGCCAGCCCGGCCGCGCAAGCCGACGACATGGCACAGCGCGACGGCTCGGCCGCGTTCCGGGCGGTGCGGGCCGAGATGCAGGATCTGGTGGACGGCTTCGAGCGCCAGGTTCTGGCGCCCGACAGCTCTCCGGACGCCGTGCTTCGCCCCGTGGCGCTGGACGGCGTGGACATCGTGCCCGAAGAGATCGAGATCGCCGCCGGCGAGTTGACGCTGAAGGGCTATCTCTACCGTCCGCCGGGGACGGGGCCGCATGGTGCCATGGTCATCAACCACGGCTCGGGCATCTTTCAGGGCACCACCGAGGTCTGCCGCCCCGGCGTGGCGACCTTCCTGATGTCGCAGGGGCTGGCGGCGCTGCTGCCGCACCGGCGCGGCTACGGCAACTCGCCCGGCCGGCCCTGGCGCGAGGACGTCTCGGCCGATTACGGCACCGAAACCTACGATGCGCAGCTCTCGGCCCGCCTACAGGCCGAGGCCGAGGATGTGGTCGCGGCGCTGGCCTGTCTGGAAGGGCGCGACGACATCGACGCAGGCCATATCGGGGTGATGGGCTCGTCCTTTGGCGGCACGGTGACGCTGCTGGCCGCGGCCGCCTGCGGGCGTTTCCGCTGCGCGGTGGAGTTCGCCGGCGCAGCGATGAACTGGGAACGCGCGCCGGGGCTGCGCGCGGTGATGCACGCCGCGGCAGGACGGCTCACACAGCCCATCTTCTTAGTCCAGGCCGCCAACGACTATTCCACCGCCCCCACGCCGGCGCTGGCGGAAACCGCCCGCGCCGCCGGCGTGCCCGGTGTCGAGGCGCGGATCTATCCCGGCTTCGGCCTGACACGAGACGAGGGGCATTTCTTCTACAAGGAGGGGCCGATGGTCTGGGGATCCGACGTGGCGCGGTTTCTGGAGCGCTGGCTGTGACGGCGGAGGCGGGCATGCCCGGGGTGTGGCTGGAGGATCTGACCTGGCCCGAGGCGGCGGAGCGCTTCGCCGCAGATGTTCCCGTGCTGGTCCCGATCGGTGCGGCGTCGAAGGAGCATGGCCATCACCTGCCCCTGTGCACCGATTACCTGCTGGCGCGCGGAATCACCGACCGCGTGCTGGCGGTGCTGCCGGTCGTCGCGGCGCCGGTTATCTCGTTGGGCTACTACCCCGCCTTCCGGCATTACCCGGGCAGCCAGCACCTGTCGCCCGCGACCTTCGGTGCGGTGGTGCGCGAGGTGCTGGGCGGTTTCGTGGCACAGGGGGTGCGCGCGCTGGCGGTGCTGAACACCGGGGTTTCCACCGAGCCCGTGGTCAATGTGGAACTGCGCGAGTTCTTCGAGGCGACCGGCGTGCGGGTGCCCTGCGCGCATATCCGCGATCTGGGCCATGCCGCCGATGCGCAGTTCGAACAGGCGCTGGGCGGACATGGCGACGAGCACGAGACCGCGCTGATCGAGGCACTCGCGCCCGAGCGCATCCGCCGCGGGCTGGCACGCACCGATTACGGCAATGCGCGCGCGATGCCGCGCACCCGGTTCTATGTGCCCACGGTGTTTCGCAGCGATGCCGATGCCGGGTGGGATTACAGCGCCACCGGGGTGCGGGGCGACCCGACGCTGGCGACGCGGGCCAAGGGCGAAGCGTCGCTGCGCGCCACGGTCACGGATGTGGTGGAGGGGTTGCGGGCGCTGTTTCCGCAGCTTCAGGGACGATGAGCGCGCGCCATGTGGTTGTGGTGGGCTGCGGCTATGCCGGGGCGGTGGCGGCGCTGACCGCGGCCCGCGCCGGGGCGCGGGTGACGCTGCTCGAGAAGGCGGCGCGGCCCGGCGGCATCTCGGTCTGCTCGGCCGGGGGGCTGCGCATCGCCGAAGACGGCGACGCGGCCTTCGCCTATCTGCGCGCGACCTGCGGCGGCAAGACCCCCGACGATGTGCTGCGGGCGCTGGCCGAGGGGATGACGGGCCTTGCCGCACGGTTGCGCGCGCTGGCCGCCCCGCTGGGTGCGGCGGTGGACACGCGCGCCTCGCCCGGCAACTATCCCCTTCCCGGTGCCGACACCTTCGGCTTCGTCTATGTCGAGGACATCCCCGGCTTCGACCCGGCGACGGCCTACCCGCATGTGCGCGGCGCGCGGCAGGGCGCGCTGCTGTTTCGCCTGCTGGAAGACCGGCTGGCGCACACGCCCGGCATCGCGCTGCGGCTGTACACCGCGGCCGAACGGCTTGTGACCGAAGGCGGCGCGGTGCGTGGCGTCCGGCTTTCGGGCGGGGAGACGCTGGCCGCCGATGCGGTGATCCTCGCCTGCGGCGGCTTCGAGGCCGACCCGGAGATGCAGGCGCAGTACTGGCCCGGCGGGCCGGCACTGTCGGCCGCCTATGCCGGCAACACCGGCGACGGCATCCGCATGGCGCAGGCCGCCGGCGCCGCGCTGTGGCACATGTGGCATTGGCACGGCTGTTACGGCTATCGTCTGCCAGACCCGGCCTATCCCTTCGGCGTCCGGGTGAAACGGCTGCCGGACTGGCAGCCCGATGCCGAAGGCCGGGCACAGGCCGATCTGCCGGTGATGCCCTGGATCCTCGTCGGCCGGGAAGGAACCCGCTTCATGAACGAATACGAACCCTACGTCCAGGATACCGGCGCGCGCCCGCTCGCAGCCTACGATCCGATGCGTCAGCGCCATCCGTTCAACCCCGCCTGTCTGGTCACCGATGCCGCGGGGCTGGCGATGTATCCGCTGGGCAAGCCGACACGGAACGACGCCGCAGCCGCCTACGACTGGTCGGCCGACAACGCCCGCGAGG
>SLBI01000086.1 GCA_007126375.1 Paracoccaceae bacterium | reverse complement strand
CCGGGCGCCGGCGCTCGCGCGCGCCGCAGGGCTCGCCACCGGCGACTACATCCTCGCCCACCGCATCCCCGGCCCGGCTCAGGCGCTGCTGCGCCGCCTGCCGGCGCCGGTGGCGGCCTGGATGCTCACCCGCGCCATCGCCCAGCACAGCTGGACCTTCGCCGGCTCGGGCCGGTTCGAGGTGCTCTCGACCCGACCACTGGCCTTCCGGATCCTCGACAACCCGGTGGTGCGCGGCGAGCGTGCCGCGGCGCCGATCTGTGACTGGCATGTCGCCGTGTTCGAGCGCCTGTTCACCGAACTGGTGCACCCCGGCTACCGCGTGCGCGAAACCGCCTGCTGCGCCATGGGCGCCCCGGCCTGCGTGTTCGAACTGACCCGCGCCTAGCGGATCTCGCGCCCCGGCCGCGGCTTGTAGACCGGCAGCGCCCAGCCGAAGGCCAGCGCGCCCGCGCGCACCCCGAAAGGCCAGCGCCGCCGCATCGAGCCACAACAGCCACCGATACCGCGACTCCAGCAGATGCGCGCCGAGGAACACCACCACGGCCGTGCCCGTGCAGACCATCAGGTAAAGCGGCTGGCCCACCCGGAACACCGGCACGTCGAGGATCAGGTCGCGCACCGTGCCGCCACCGACCCCGGTCAGCACGGCGAGAAAGCCGAAACCGACGATTTCGAGTTGCTTGCGCGAGGCGGCGAGCGCGCCGGTAGCCGCAAACAGCGCAACGCCCAGATAGTCGAGAAGGATCAGCCCCTGCATCCTGACTGCCTGGGCAATGCCGGTGTCGCGGGAAAGCGCCTTCTCGGTCTGCCCGCCGGGCCCGGCCGCCGCATGGGGCAAATCGTTAACACCTCGCCGATACCGTTTCGTTCGCAACAGGGACGGATCGGATGCACGGCCTCATCAATCGCTCGGTGCAATGCTTCCTGCGCGACACCTTCGGGACGGAGGTCTGGCACGCCGTCGCTGCCGATGCCGGCGTCCCGGCCGAAGGGTTCGAGCCGCTGCTGCGCTACGAGGATGCGATCACGCTGCGGCTCGTCGATGCCGCTGCCGACCGGCTCGGACGGCCGCGCGAATCGCTGCTCGAGGATCTGGGCACCTACCTCGTGTCGCACCCGAACCGCGAGGGGCTGCGGCGGCTGCTGCGCTTCGGCGGCGTCGGTTATGTGGATTTCCTGCACTCCATCGACGATCTGCCCGGGCGCGGTCGGCTCGCCGTGCCCGACCTCGATCTGCCCCAGCTGGAGCTGACGGAGGAGGGCGGCGGCCGTTTCCTGCTTGCCTGCCGCGCCCCGCATTCCGCCTTCGCCACGGTGATGATCGGTGTGCTGCGGGCCATGGCCGATGATTACGGTGCGCTGGTGCTGCTGGAGCCGGCCGGCCGGGGCGAGGACGGCGCCGAGCTCATCGCGATCGACCTGCTGGACCAGAGCTTTGCCGAGGGGCGGCGCTTCGATCTCGCCGCCGGGATGGGCTGAGCATGCCCCCGCCCGCGCTTTCGCTCGACATTGCCGCATTGGGGCGGCTGATGCCGCTGTTCCTGCATGTCGGTCCGGATGGGGCGATCCGCGGCCTCGGCCCCACCCTCGCCAAGCTGCTCGCCGATCAACCACCCGCCGCGGGGCGCATGCTGTTCGATGTTTTCGAGGTGCAGCGCCCGCGCGGGCTTTGCGGGGCCGGCGATCTTGCCGGTCTGGCCGGCGAGCGTATCCGGTTCGCGCTGCGCCGGCCGCCGCATACCGGCTTCAAGGGGCAGGCCGTGGCGCTCGGCGCCGGGGCGGGATGGCTGCTCAACCTCTCCTTCGGCATCGGCGTGGCCGAGGCGGTGCGCCAGCACCGGCTGACCGATGCCGATTTCGCCGCCACCGACCTCGCCGTCGAGATGCTCTATCTGATCGAGGCCAAGACCGCCGTTCTGGATGAACTCCGCCGGCTCAACATGCGGCTGCAGAACGCCAAATCTGCCGCCGAGGAACTGTCGCTCACCGACACGCTGACCGGCCTGCGCAATCGCCGCGCCATGGAGGAGGCGCTGTCCCGCGCCATTGCCAGCGGCACGCCCTTCGGCCTCGTCCATATCGATCTCGATCTGTTCAAGCAGGTCAACGACAGCCTCGGCCATGCCGCAGGCGATGCCGTGCTGGTTCACGTCGCCGCCGGCCTGCGCGCCGAGACCCGCGGGGGCGACACGGTGGCGCGGATCGGCGGCGACGAATTCGTCATCGTCTTTCCCGGCCTGACCGATCCCGCGGCGCTAGAGAGCATCGCCGGCCGCATCCTCGCCCGGATCGAGCGGCCGGTCGATTACGAGGGCACGCCCTGCGCCATCTCGGCCAGTATCGGCATCACCACCTCCGCCGACGATCCCTCGCCCGATCCCGACCGCCTGCTGATCGATGCCGACCGCGCGCTCTACGCCTCGAAGCGGGCCGGCCGGGGCCGTATCACCCGGTTCTCGCCCGATCTGCCGCCCGCCTCCGACGCCGCCTGAGCCCGTCGCCCGGCTCGGCCCGCCGCGCGCCGTGCCGGGGCGGCCGAACGGGCCTTTTTCTCCCGCCGCCGCCAAGCTAAACAGCGCGCCAGCCGCAGGAGCGCAGACGCATGGCCATGGACAAGACCTTTCGCCCGGCCGAGGCCGAGGCACGCATCGCCGCCCGCTGGGAGGAGGCCGGCGCCTTCGCCGCCGGTGCCAACGCATCCCGGGCGGAAACCTTCTGCATCATGATCCCGCCGCCGAACGTGACCGGCAACCTGCACATGGGCCATGCCTTCAACAACACGCTGCAGGACATCCTGACCCGCTGGCACCGCATGCGCGGCTTCGACACGCTCTGGCAGCCGGGCACCGACCATGCCGGCATCGCCACCCAGATGGTGGTGGAGCGGGAACTGGCGAAGGCGGGCAAGCGGCGCAGCGACTTCAGCCGCGAGGATTTCACCGCGCTGGTCTGGGAGCAGAAGCGGCGCTCGCGCGGCAACATCATCGGCCAGCTCCAGCGCCTCGGCGCCTCCTGCGACTGGTCGCGCGAGGCCTTCACCATGTCCGGCGCCCCCGGCGCCCCGGCGGGCGAGGAGGGCAATTTCCACGACGCCGTGATCCGTGTCTTCGTCGAACTCTACAATCAGGGCGCGATCTACCGCGGCAAGCGGCTGGTCAACTGGGACCCGCATTTCGAGACCGCGATCAGCGATCTGGAGGTGGAGCAGACCGAGGTCGACGGCCATCTGTGGCGCCTGCGCTATCCGCTGGCCGATGGCATGAGCTATCGCCATCCTGTCGCATGGGATGAGGAAGGAAGCGCAACAGACTGGGAAGAAAGGGATTACCTTGTGGTCGCCACGACGCGGCCCGAGACGATGCTGGGCGACACCGGCATCGCCGTGCATCCCGACGACGAGCGCTACCGGCATCTGGTGAGCAAGGAGGCGATCCTGCCGCTGGTCGGCCGCCGCCTGAAGATCGTCGCCGACGCCTATGCCGACCCGGACAAGGGCACCGGCGCGGTGAAGATCACGCCCGCGCATGACTTCAACGACTGGGAGGTGGGCGAGCGGACCGGGCTGCGGGCGATCAATGTCATGACCCCCCGCGCGGCGATGTGGCTGCGGGAGAATCCTGATTTCGCAGATGGTTGCGACCCGGAACTGATCGCCAAATGCATCGAGCGGCTGGACGGCGCCGACCGCTACGAGGCCCGCGAGGCCATCGTCAACCAGGCCCATGACGAGGGCTGGCTCGACGGCATCGACGCCGACCGCCACGTGGTGCCCCACGGCGATCGTTCGAAAACGGCAATCGAGCCCTATCTGACCGACCAGTGGTTCGTCGACACCGCAAAGATCGTCGGCCCGGCGCTCGACGCCGTCCGCGAGGGCCGCACGAAGATCCTCCCCGAACAGCATGAAAAGGTGTACTTCCACTGGCTGGAGAACATCGAGCCCTGGTGCATCTCGCGGCAGCTGTGGTGGGGGCATCAGATTCCAGT
>SLBI01000084.1 GCA_007126375.1 Paracoccaceae bacterium | reverse complement strand
TGACCCGGCGGCCCCGGCTGTCGCGCCGCGGCAAGGCGCCTCACACTCGGTTCGGCGGCTCCTGTCCGGCGAAGAAGGCAGTGGCGTTTGCCACCGCCATCATTCCCATCGCCGTGCGCACCTCCAGTGCGGCGGTGCCCAGATGCGGCAGCAGCACCACATTCTCCAGCGCCCGCAGCCGTGCCGGCACATCCGGCTCGTTCTCATAGACGTCAAGCCCGGCGCCTGCGATCTGCCGTGCCTCCAGTGCCGCGATAAGGGCTGCCTCGTCCACCACGTCGCCGCGGGCGATGTTCACCAGATGCGCCTGCGGCCGCATCGCCGCCAGCGCCGCGGCATCGATCAGATGCCGCGTCGCCGGCCCGCCGGGGACCGCAACCAGCACCACGTCGGCGGCCGCCATCACCGCAGTGAGGTCGGGCATCTGTTCCGCGGGGACGCCCGCATCCGCCACCGGCGAGCGGTTGTGGAACACCACGCGCATCCCGAAACCCAGATGGCAACGCCGGGCGATCGCCTTGCCGATCCGGCCCATGCCGACGATGCCGGCGGTCTTGCCGGTGACATGCAGCCCCAGCATCTGTGTCGGGTGCCAGCCCTCCCACTGGCGCGCGCGCACCAGCCGCTCGCCCTCGCCGGCGCGGCGCGCGCTCATCAGCATCAGGGTGATGGCGATATCGGCGGTGGCGTCGGTCACCGCACCGGGCGTGTTGGTCACGACGATCCCGGCCGCCCGCGCCGCTGCCACATCGATATGATTGTAGCCCACACCGAAATTCGCCAGAAGCCGACAGCGCGGCGCCGGAACCCTTGCGAACAGTTCGGCGGAATAGAGATCTCCCAGTGTCGGCAGCACGGCGTCGAAATCGCGCAGGCTCGCCTCCAGTTCGTCATGGTCAAGAGGCGCGGTGCTTTCACGCCCAACGACATCGAAACTGTCCCGCACGGCAGTCATCACCGGATCGGGCAAGGGGCGGGTGACCAGCAGGTGCGGCTTCAATGCAGTCGTCCTCCGATCGGCACCGGGAAATCCGGGCCGACCAGAACCACCTCGCCGTTCTCGTCGGGCAGGCCCAGCACAAGCACCTCGGAACGGACCGGCCCGATCTGTCGCGGCGGGAAGTTCACCACCGCCAGCACCTCGCGGCCGACCAGCTGTTCCGGCGTGTAATGCGCGGTGATCTGCGCCGAGCTGCGCTTTTCGCCGATGTCGGGGCCGAAATCGATCCACAGTCGAAGCGCCGGCTTGCGAGCTTCGGGAAAGGCTTCGACCCGGGTGATCCGCCCGACGCGGACATCGACCTTCAGGAAATCGTCGAAGGAGATAGAGTCGCTCATCCTGCCAGCTCCCGTCCGCGCGCCGCCGCCGCCGCCACCGCCCGACGCATCAGCGGCGGCAGACCGTGGGTATCGTCCATGAGCACGTTCAGCGCCGCGGCTGTGGTGCCGCCGGGGCTGGTGACATTCGCGCGCAACTGCGCCGCCGCCGCGTCGGACCGGTGCGCCAACTCGCCTGCGCCGCAAACAGTGTGGCGAGCGAGGTGCATGGCAAGCTCTTCGGGCAGGCCCTCGGCCACACCGGCGGCTGCCAGCGCCTCGATCATGTGGAACACATAGGCCGGGCCCGAGCCGGAGACGGCGGTGACCGCATCCATCTGCCCTTCATGCTCCACCCGGACTGTCGCGCCCACCGCCGACATCAGCCGCTCTGCGAGCGCGAGACCTGACGCACCCGCCTGCCGGTTGGCGACCAGCGCCGTGATCCCGCGGCCCACTGCGGCGGGCGTGTTCGGCATGGCGCGCACGACCGGCGTGCCGGCGCCGAAGGCAGATTCGAAGGCCGAGATCGGCGTGCCGGCTGCGATCGAGACGACCAGCGTCCCGCCGCCCCCCAGCACAGCGAGGGTTGGCAGCGCAGCGCCCATCATCTGCGGTTTCACGGCGATCAGCGCTGCGGCCGGATCGTCGGGCAGATCGCCTGCAAGCCGAACGCCCGTCGCCGCGAGCCAGTCCGAGGGGCTGGGCTCGATCACCCGGACTGCCGCAGGGGGCAGGCCATCGGCGAGCCAGCCTTCCAGCAGGGCCGAGCCCATCTTGCCGCAGCCGAGTAGCACCAGCCCGCGCCGAGCGATTTCGTCGAAATCCATGCCCCGTCCTCCGTGTCGGCCCGAGCTTAAGCCAGTAGCGTCGGAAAGGGAATCCCGGCCGCCCGGCGGGCGGTTTCCCGGCCTGTGCCCGCGCTGCACCTTGCTGCCGCACCGATGCGACACCGGCGCCTTCCCGCGTCGTGTCCCGCGCCGTCGGATCAACTGCCGTGGTCGCCGAGGAACAGTACCCAGCGGTCGGCGCCTCCGGTGTCGATCTCGGTGAAGCGGGCGGCGATGTGGCCGCGCTGCCAGCAATCCTCGGCGCCGAGGATCTCGAACCCGCGCTCGTCCACGCAGAACTCTGCCAGCCCGTCCACCAGCGCCTGGCCGAAGACGTCCATGGCATGCACGTAGACATGTCGCGGCAGCGCTCCGCGGATCACCGTGGCGCAGCGGTTCGGCCCGATCGTCCACCAGCCGCGGGTGACGAAGCCGCGCGCCTCTTCCTGCCCGACGGCGAGGTTGACCACATCCACGCTGTCGTTGCAGGCCAAGAAATCCGCTCGCGCCCTGTCCGCCGCTGCGAGCAGCAGCGCACCGGCCAGCGCGGCCGGAAGGAAGCCCGGGACGACACGCCTCACAACGGGACGAGGCTGCGCAGCCAGCCCGGCACCTGCCTGGCGGCATAGCTCCAGTCTCCCCGCTTCCATTGAGAGATCTCGTAGGCGGCATCGCCCAGATCCTCGCCGATCTCTGCGAAGATGCGCAGCGGGCCGCCATGCATGCGCTGCACCAGCCGGTCGAGGCGGGCGTGGTCCATCTGACCCTTGGTGATCATGTCGATCAGTCCGATCGCCAGCGTGCCCATGGCGTCCACTCCCACCGCGCCGGCGCCGATCGGATCGCAGGCGCGCAGCACCTTGAAGACCATCGAATCACGCGAACTCTGCGGCAGCAGCCCCTCGACGATGCTCTGCACGCCGTCGATCAGCGCGGCCCAGGGCACAGCCCGACCCATGGCAATCTTATAGAGTTCGGAGGCGGCGTAGAGGTAGTCGCCGTCTGCCCATTTCTGATAGCACTCGATGGCAGTGATGACATAGGCCAGGCCCTGCGCGCCGCTGGCCAGCCGCCCGAGGTTGCGCGCCATCGGCGAACCTGGCTGGCCCACCTTCTGCATGAACTGCACAAGCCGGTCAGGTGCGCCGGGCTTGTAGAGGGCGATGCCGATCTTCGAGATATCGCCCCAGGCAAAGCCGATCCGGCGCAGTGCCATCGCGCCGCGGATGAAGGCGCGGGCCTGTTCGGTGGTCTGGATGATGCCGAGGATGCTCTTTATCACCGGCAGGTTGCTGTCGAAGAACTCCGCCGCCATAGCGTCGAACTCGCGGCCCATGCCCTCCTCGTCGGCCACCTGTTCGAGCAGCGCCTTGCCCGCCTTCTCGGCCGGCAATTCCGCGTTGGGCGCGGGGCGCGGCGGGTTCGGCGGGGTGACCGGCCCGAGCGTCATCCGCGCCCAGACCCCCTCGGACATCGGATCGTTGAGGTGGCGCAGGGTGCGCTGGCCGGGATCGATCCGGCCGTCGGGCCATTTCATGCCCACGACGTTGCGCTGGAAGTCGCGGATCATGCCGATGGTCAGCGGGCCCGACTTCCCGTCGACTTCCAGCCGCTTGCGCGGCGGGTTCATCTGGTCGTTGAGCTGTTCCTGGATGGCGCTGACGTCGGCCTCCTGGTTGGCCCCACCCTTGCCGACGCTGCGCAGGATAGAAACGGTCTTGTTGATCGGCATCTTCCGGATCCTCCTCTGGCTGCGCACGGGCCACGCCGGATGGTTTTGGTCGTGGTGTCGCAGGCCGCGACCGTGCTGCGGGTCCTTTCCTCAGGCGAAGTCGTAGGTGAAGCTGCCGCTTTCGAGGCCGACCTCGACGCGGGAGAACTCGACGCCGTCGAGCGAGCGGGTGAGGACAGCGCGGGAAAGCTCGGGCAGGAGCGTGTTGGTGATGATGTTGTCCACCATCCGGCCGCCGCTGTCGGGGTCATTGCATTGCGCGACGATGTGCTCGATCACCGCATCGGCGTAGTGCATCCGCGCGGCGTGACCGGATTTCATGCGGCGCACGATGGCGTCGAGCTTGAGCCGCACGATGCCGGCCAGTACCTCGGCGGACAGCGGGAAATAGGGGATGGTCACCACCCGGCCGATCAGCGCCGGCGGGAACACCTCCAGCAGATGCGGGCGCAGAGCGGCGGTGAGAGTCTCGGGATCGGGGCGGGTCTCGCCGCGGGCGGCCATCTCCATGATCACCTCGGTGCCCACGTTGGAGGTAAGCAGGATCAGCGTGTTCTTGAAATCGATCTGCCGGCCGGTGCCGTCCTCCATCTGACCCTTGTCGAAGACCTGGAAGAACAGTTCGTGCACGTCGCCGTGGGCCTTCTCGATCTCGTCGAGCAGCACCACCGAATAGGGTTTGCGGCGCACCGCCTCGGTCAGTCGGCCGCCCTCGCCATAGCCGACATAGCCCGGCGGCGCGCCCTTGAGCAGCGAGACGGAATGCGCCTCCTGGAACTCGGACATGTTGATGGTGACGACGTTCTGCTCGCCGCCGTAGATCGCCTCGGCCAGTGCCAGCGCCGTCTCGGTCTTGCCGACGCCTGACGGACCGCAGAGCATGAAGACCCCGATCGGCTTGCCGGGATTGTCGAGCTTGGCGCGGTTGGTCTCGATCCGCCGGGCGATCATGGTCAGTCCGTGGTCCTGGCCGATCACCCGCTCACGCAGCCGTTCCGGCAGGGTCAGGATCGCCCGCAGCTCGTCGGTGACCATGCGTCCCACCGGGATGCCGGTCCAGTCCGACACCACGCTCGCCACCGCCTGTTCGTCGACATGGGCGTAGATCATGCGGCGGGCGGGGTCGCCGGCCTCCAGCTCGGCCACACGGGCGGTCAGGTCGGCCAGCAGCGCGGCAGGGTCGGCCGGCGGCGCCTCGGGAGCGTCGGGGCCGGTTTCCGCAGCCATCTCGGGCGCCGGGGCGTCGGACGCGGCGCGGGCCTCGGCGAGGCGGGCGCGCAGGCCGGCGATGTCCTCGACCAGCGCCTTCTCGCGGGCGAAATGCGCCTCGGCCTCGGCCAGCGCGGCGCGCTTGCCCTCCAGTGCCTCGTCGATCTCGCCGATGCGCTCTGCGTTGATGCGGCCGAGATCGGCCTCGGCCTCCTTGGCGGCCCGTTCGCGCTCCAGCCCGGCGATCTCGGCCTGCAGGTCGGCCACGGCTGCCGGCACCGCAGACTGGCTGATCGCCACCCGCGCGGCGGCGGTGTCGAGCAGCGATACCGCCTTGTCGGGCAATTGCCGGGCGGGGATGTAGCGGGCCGAGAGGGTGACGGCGGCCACCACCGCCTCGTCCGCGATGCGCACCTTGTGATGCGCCTCCATCGGGCCGAGAATACCGCGCAGCATCAGGCAGGCCTTGTCGATCGAGGGTTCGTCCACGTTCACTGGCTGAAAGCGGCGGGTCAGCGCCGGATCCTTCTCGAAATACTGGCGGTACTCGGCCCAGGTGGTGGCGCCGATGGTGCGCAGCGTGCCGCGGGCGAGCGCCGGTTTCAGCAGATTCGCGGCATCGCCCGTCCCGGCCGCGCCGCCGGCGCCGATCAGCGTATGCGCCTCGTCGATGAACAGGATGATCGGCGTTGGGCTCTGCTGCACCTCGTCGATCACCGAACGCAGCCGCTGCTCGAACTCGCCCTTCATCGACGCGCCGGCCTGCATCAGCCCGATGTCCAGCGCATGCAGGCGCACGCCCCGCAACGCCGGGGGCACTGCCCCCGCGGCCAGTGCCTGGGCAAAGCCCTCCACCACTGCCGTCTTGCCCACCCCGGCCTCGCCGGTCAGGATCGGGTTGTTCTGGCGCCGGCGCATCAACACGTCGATGATCTGGCGGATCTCGTCGTCGCGCCCGACGATCGGGTCCATCCTGCCCGAGGCCGCCTGCGCCGTCATGTCTATGGAGAAACGCCCGAGCGGGGTGGAGCCCCGACCTGCCGGCGCCTCGCCGTCCTCGGCGGCGCGCGACGGGCCGATGCCCGAGCCGTCCATCGGGCGCATGTCCTCTTCCTCGGAGGACGCCCAGACGGTGCGGGCGTCACCCGCCAGCTGGTCTGAGGAGACGGTGGTCAGGAGCGGGCTGATCTGGATAAGGCTCTGGCGCAATTCCTTGGAACGCAGCGCGGCGACCAGCAGATGCCCGCTGCGGATCTGCGCCTCGCCGAACAGCAGTGTGGCGTAGTGCCAGCCGCGGTCCAGAAGCTCGATGATCTGCGCCGACATCTGCGGCATCTCTGTGACGTTCTTGCGCAGCCCGGCGATGGATTTCTCGAAGTCTGCCATCACCCGACCGCGGTCGATGCCGTAGTGCGCCAGAGCAACCGCCATGTCGGACCGCTCGTTGGCAAGGATGTGGAAGAACCAGTGGCTCAGCTCGACATTGCGGTTGCCCTCGCCCTTGGCGTGGCGCAGCGCCTTCATGAAGGCATCATATCCCGTGCGGTTCAGCTTTCCGGCGACGGTTTCGAGACTGATGTCGGTCATGGCGCGGGGTCTTTCGCTGGTGGGGGTGCGGCGTCGTCCCCGGGTCCGTCCGGGGGCTCGGCAATCACGGTGCGTTGCGATCGGGCGCGGTCGTCGTCTTCGGGGCCTGGCGCGACGACTGTGCGCGCAGGTGCCGGTCGCGGCGCGATCACGGTATGCGCGGGCGCAGGATCCGGTCGCGGCTTCGGAGTGGCAACCGGGGGGGCGGTGGTGGGATCGGGCGCATCGCGGCGCAGGGCCCCGGTGGAAAAGGCGGCGCAGACACTGCGGCTGCCCGGGGTGTCCGCGGCCGGCGCAGGCGGCGCGATGAAACTCGTCCAGCCAAGCTGCGCGCCTCCCGAGAGACTAGCTGCAGGCAAGGCATCGGACGGCAGCGTCAGACAGATGTCCACATCCACCGTGTCGCCGAGGTAGAACCGCAGGAAATCGCCGAGCACCCGCGCGGCCGGCCCGCCAGGCAGGAAATGGCGGTATTCGTCCAAGCCGTCGCAATGTACCGTCAGCCGGATCTTGTCGTTGATCGAATGCGCCCGGCTGCCCAGTGCCAGCGTCTGACCCAGCGCCGCACGCGGTCCGCCGAGGGTGGAGCGGTCGGAAGGCTCGAATTCGAGCCACATGCCTACCCGCTCCTCCACATCGACGTCGAGCCGCAGCATGTTGCGCAGGACCTGGCGCAGCCGTGCCGCGCTCTTGACCCGGCTTCCCAGAAGACCTGCAAAATGCAGCTTGGTAAGGTCGGGCACCCGGTCGGCGTCGCGGCTTGCCGGACTGCCGATGCCGGTGAGCGCCCCGAGCCATCCGTGGAAGCGATCATCATCTGTCCGGTCGATCTGCACCACCGGGCGCGGTTCGGCCCAGGCGCGATAATAGAGTTGCAGAAATCGGGTGGCGAAGATGTCGGCGAAGCGGGCGAAGGCGGGATCGCGCCGATCGGTAAGCCACTGCAGCGCCTCGGCCGTGGTGGCGAGCGGCAGCGCTCCCTGCGGTCCGAAGTAGCCCAGGAAACGGACGAAGACCTCGATCGGCTTGCCGGGGTGAACCTCGATCCGGTCGATGTTGCTGTCCGGGTATTCGAGGAAGGGATCCTGCCGGAGCGTGACGATCTCCTGCGCAAGCACCTCGGCGCGTCCGATACGGGGGCGGTCCGGGTGGCTCATCTCGACCGCGCGCATCAGCGAGAGAAAATCGACCCGGCCGGGGCTCACTGAAAGCATGTCGGAGAGGCGGTTCATCCTTGGCCCCCTACAGCACCGGCCCGGTGCCGGAACGAGGCGGCCAGCGCATCACCTCGCCGCGGCCATCAGACCGGATCACGGTCTCGGTGAAACTGTTGATGTGGGTGTAGTCGGCGAGGAACCGGTCGAGCACGGCGCCGAGCAAGGCTATGCCCGACCCCTCGAAGGCGCGTTCGTCGAAGCTTAGCGTCACCTCGATACCGCGGGCGATATGATAGCCGTCCGGCCGGCGTACGCTGCGGGTGACGGGGCGCGAGGCGACCGAGCCCAGCCCGAGAACCTGTCGTTCGGTCACCGCCTCGGAGAGGTCGGCAAAAAGCGACAGCACCTCGCGCAAGCCTGCGGCCGGATCGCCCTGATGGCGGTCGCGCAGCCCGGTGTGGTTGAGGGAAAGGAAATTGATCAGCCGCCAAAGCCTTTCGCCACTGCGCCCGGTGCGCGGAGAGGGGCGTTCGGCATCGACGATGGAGTCGCGCGGCGGCGTCGGCCCGCTGATACATCCCAGCGGCACGGTGACATCGTCGGTCAGCCGGAAATCCAGTGCCGACTTGCCGATCGGAAGCTGCGCCGGAAGATGGCGATTGGAGCAGAGCGCGGTCACCTGCAGGCGCTGCACCCGGTCGGCAGTGTCGAGCCCTGCGGGCTCGTGCAGCGCGATCAGCGTCTCGGTGCCGAGATAGTCGCCGGCCGGGCCGAAGCGGCGTTCGCGCTCGCTCAGCCGCCTTCGGCGGCGACGAATCGAGTAGTAGAGCGCATCGCGTGGGCGACGGCCGTCCTCGGGCAGGGAGTAGACCGGCCAGACGGGCACCTTGGCACGCTCGCCGGCGTAATGGGCGAAGACCTCGCGGATACGATGCACCTCGTAGTTCACGATCGGGGTGGAATCCGGCAGCACCAGGTAATCGGTCCGCTCGGGGCCGACGCGGATGCGGCTGCAGGCCTCCTCGAAGAGGTTCACCGCCGGCGCGGCGTAAAGGGCGAAATGCTGCGCACCGATCAGCGCGCCCAGCCGTGGTTCGGCGCGGTCGAATTCGAACAGAAGATCGCAGGCCTGCGCCGGCACCTTCTCCAGAAGCGCGCGCAGCCCCGCCAGCCGGAAGCCGAGAAACTTCTGCGGCAGGATATGGAACTCGCGCAGCAGCGAGAAGCCCGAGAAGATCCGTCCCTCCTCGGGAAAGAGCGCCTCCTCTTCATCGAAGCCGATCTGCTGGATCAGATCTGGCGGGGTGACGGCGAAGACCGGGTCACCCTGCGCATTCAGCCAGCGCAGCGTGACCCGCCGGCAATTGGCGAAAAGCTGCTCGTAGAGCGCCACCATCTCCGGGCGGGGGCCGGCGAGGTGGACAGGCAGCCGGTCTGCCTGGACATGGCGCATCAGCGGCGCGCCCTTCGGCGGCGGAACGGCCTCCGGGTCTGCCGGGCTTGATCCGGTGCGCAGCACGAGCCGCAGGCGCAGCCCCGCCGCGGTGCCCGGCGCCACCTCGAGGCCGAGCGCCTGCAACGGCCCGGGGGAGGTGGCGTATTCGGCGCGGTCGATTTCCAGCGGCCACAGCTCCAGCGGTGCCGCCAGTCGGTAGCGGCATGAGACGCGTTGCTCGCGCTCGACGTAGTTCGCGTCGAGGTAGCGGCCCGGTGCAAAGCGCTTGCCCTTCACCAGGTCGGGGTCGGCGAAATCGGGTCTTGCCTGCACGATCATCGCCGACGGGGTGGGGGCGAGATAATCCGGCAGGAGCTGATCGATCAGCGATCTGGTGAAGGTGTCGAACTCGCTGTCGATCTTCAGCTGCACCCGCGCAGCCAGGAAGGCCGCGCCCTCCAGAAGCCCGGCGATGCCCGGGTCGAGCTTGTCGCGGGCGAGCCCGCCCAGCCGCTCGGCGATGCCCGGAAAGGCCTCGGCGAATTCCTCGGCGCGTTCGTAAAGGATGCCGAGTTCGCGGTTGTAGGCATCGAGGAATTCGCGGTTCATCGGCCCTCCGACCCCCGGCGGTGGGTATCCGTCATGTCGCCTCGGGCTTGCGGGCCGCGAGGCCGGAGTCGGCGAGGTTGCGCAACCGGACCTTGCCCGAGCCGACATCGATCTCGGCAATGAACTCGAGCGGGATGTCCACAGGCCGGCAGGCCATGTCGGCGCTCACCTCGAAACCGATGCGCTGGTTGACCTCGTCGGTCTCCTTGCGCAGGTCGACCTCGATCGTGTCGGCGATCAGCCGGGGCTCGTGGCGCAGGAGCGACCGCCGCAGCGCCTCGGCAAGATCCTGCGCGGCGAGCGCGTCCATCGTCAGATGGGTCATGTCCTCCACGCCGTAGTTGAGCACCGAATTGCGGACATGATCGAGCCCGTCGAGATCGATGCAGGAGCCGAGATTGATCGTGTTCACCAGATCGCCGAGGTCGAGGTCGAGGTTGCGGCGCAGTTGCGCCTCGTTCGCGCCGCGCCGGCGGACCGAACCGCGCTGGGTCAGCACACGACTGTCATGCGCGTCGCGGACCTCCTCGGCGCGGCGCGAGTCGCCTTGGGCAGCGGCCTCGCGAAAGGCGTAAAGCAACGGTACCTGCAGCGGCTTCATGCGCAATTCGCGGTCTTCGGGCATCGCCACGGTCCTCCGGTTGCCTGGCCGCCCCGGCAGGCGGGCCGGCGCCGCGAAGCGATCCCGTTGGCGCGCTCCGCACAAGGATACCGCGCCCCGGCGCAGCGGGGCAGGCCGAGAGAGGTGGCCGACCGGTAGACCGAACCGGACCCCGCGCCGGGCGGGATCCGGCAGGGTATCAGGCGGCGCGGTTCTCGGCGATGTTCCATCCGGCATCGGCGCTGGCGCCGGCCGCGCCCGAAGCCTCCTGCTGCGTGTAGGTGACCGTGAACTCGCGGAAGTTGAAGCTCAGCGTCTCCTCGATCCGGTCCAGACCGTCGCGCGAGCCGCCGGTCTGGTAGGAGGTGACGATCACCGTGTCCATCTTCAACTTGAAATACTCGATGGGGGAGTCGCCGCCGGATTTGCGGACGACCAGAGTAGCCTCGTTGATGTGTCGACCCGAGGTGCAGGCCTTCAGCAGATCGGGCGTTGCCTTGTCCACCTTCTTGGTGAAGGTAATGTCCGAGACGTTGACCTTGCCGCCGCCGGCGCCTGCTCCCATGTGGGTGGTGCCGCTCTGGGTCATGCCCCAGTTCCAGGCCAGCACGTCGATCTCATCCGGGTAGACGGCGTCCTGCGACTCCCCCTTGATCCCGTCGATGATCAGAAAGATATCCACAGCCATTTGTCGGGTCTCCTCTCTGGATACGAAAGCTGCTGCCCGTTGGCGGTCACTTGCCCGGCAGGCGCGATACGAGACTCATGCCGATGTCCATGCCCTCGAGCTGGAAATGCGGCCGCAGGAAGAAGCGGCCCATGTAGTATCCCGGGTTTTCCGGGTCCTCGACGACCTCGACCTTGGCGCCGGCCAGCGGACGCAGCGCCTTCTCCTTCTCGCTCGCATTGGCGGGCGAGGCGTGGACATATTTCATGATCCAGGTCTGCAGCTCGCGCTCGAGTTGTTCTCGCTCGCGCGTGGAGCCGATCTTGTCGCGCACCATGCATTTCAGATAGTGCGAAAACCGCGATACCGCAAAGATATAGGGGATGCGGGACGAGAGGTTATCCGAAGCGGTGGCCTCGGCATCCTGGTATTTCTTCGGTTTGTACAGCGACTGGGCGCCGATGAAGGCGGCCTTGTCGGTGTTCTTGCGATGGATCAGTCCGATCAGGCCGGCCTTGGAGATTTCGGCCTCGCGGCGATCCGAGATGGCGATCTCGGTCGGGCATTTCAGGTCGACTCCGCCGTCATCGGTCGGAAACACATGGGTGGGCAGGTTGATCACCTCGCCGCCCGACTGCACGCCGCGGATCTGCACTGTCCAGCCGTATTCCTTGTGTGCGCGGGCAATGTTCGCGGCCATGGCGTAGGAGGCGTTCATCCAGCTGTATTTCTCGCCCTGATGGCCGTCGGTCTCCTCCTCGAAGGCAAAGGCCTCGACCGGTGTGCCATCGGCGCCGTAGGGGTCGCGCGCCAGAACCCGTGGGAGCGTCAGCGCGATATAGCGCGAGTTCTCGCTGTCGCGCAGCGATTTCCAGGCGGCATACTCCGGCGTATCGAAGACGGTGGTCAGATCGTGCGGGTTCGAAAGTTCGCGCCAGCTGTCCATGCCCATCAGTTCGGGCGAGGCCGAGGCGATGAAGGGCGCGTGCGAGGCTGCGGCGATCTTTCCCAGATCGCGCAGAACACGGACATCGGCGGCCGAATGATCGAAATAGAAATCGCCGACCAGACAGCCGAAGGGCTCACCGCCAAGCTGGTCGAATTCGGCTTCGTAGATCTTCTTGAACAGCGGACTCTGGTCCCACTTGGCGCCGGGGAACGAACGCAGTTCGCGCTCGATCTCGGCCTTGGAGACATTGAGCACCTGGATCTTCATTGTCGAATCGGGTTCGGAGTTGTTGACGCAATAGGCCAGGCCACGCCATGCGCTCTCGACCTTCTGGAACTCCGGATGGTGGATGATCTCGTTGACCTGTTCGGTCAGTTTGGCGTCGAGCCGGGCGATCATCTCGCTGACGGTGTCGAGCACGTCCTCCTTGACGAGGGTCTGGTCCTGGAGCGCCTGCCGGACAAGCGTCGTGACGGCATTCTCCACCTCGGTCTCGGCGTCGCTGGTGCGCGGCTTGAAGCTCTGTTTCAGCAAGGCCGAAAAGTCGTCGACCTCCAGTTCCGTGGTGCCGGCATCGGCGATCTTCTGCGTCTCGTTCGCCATCGTCACTGTCTCTCCGGTTTCGGTTGCCAAGGCCCGAGGGCCTGCGACCTGTCAGACGGATGGCCGCGCCGTTCGGACGAAGCCAGGGCACGGAAATCCCGATCTGCGACGCCGCAGGGCGGCGGCCTAGGTCTTGTCCTCGGTGCCAGCCTCTCCCCCCGTCTCGCCGCTGCCGGCCTTCTGCTCCAGCAGTTCCATCAGCTTCGGGTCGGACAGCAGCTTGCGCAGCAGATCCTGTGCCGCGTTCTTGCCGTTCATGTAGCGCTGAAGATTGGCGAGTTGCTGGCGCGCCTCGAGCAGCGTGTTGAGGGCCGGCACCTGTTTCGCGACATTGCCGGGGTCGAAATCCTCCATCGACCGGAAGGCGATCTGGACACCGAGCTTGTCGCCGCCGTCGCCGCCCAGCTTGTTGTCCACGGCAAAGGCTGCGGCCGGCTCCACGCTCTCCATGAAACTGTCGAAGTTCTGGGTATCCACCCGGGCGAACTTGCGGTCGGCCAGCCTCGGCTTCTCCTTTTCCGAGGCGTTTCCGGACAGATCCGACATCACCCCCATCACGAAGGGCAGTTCCACCTGCTTTTCCGCGTCGTAGGGATCGGTATAGGAGATGTTCACCCTTGGCGGGCGATTGCGCTTGAGAAAGCCCCGAGCCGAATCCGACATGGCCGCACCTCCCGTAGGGTCAAGAGGAAGCAAGCCAGAGGAAAAGGCACTTGTCAAACGTTTTGAACGCGCAATCGACCCAGGTGCCGCCCGGGTCAGCGGGCCGTCAGCGCACGGAAAAGGCGATCAGCGACAGGTCGGGGGCAAGGCCGCGCGCCGCCAGTTCGGCGCCGACGAGGGTGAAGAAGGGGGCCGCCTCGGTCGGGCCGTCGAGGTCGCGCACCGCGGCGAGTGGGCGCTCGGCGGCGAGCGCGAGAAGCAGTTGCCAGGTCTCCACCGGCGCGCCCTGAAGGGTCATGGGCACGCTGAAGGCGGCGGTGCCGCGGCTGAATTCCAGGAACCCGTCGAGTCTCTGGACCCTGCCGCCATTGTCGATGAGCAGCAGATGCACGAACCGGCTGCGGGTATTGAAGATGCGCCCTTCCAGCCGGTTGCCCGAGGCGATCTCCCGCGCGGCCAGTTCGAAGTAGAGCGACCACGCGGGATAGTCCGGGGCGCGGCGCAGGAAATCGAGCGTGTCGCATTGCGCGGGATCGATGGCGCGCTGCACCATGCCGGGTATGAGGCCGGTTCTGGCTTCGAGCCCGTCACGGAAGCGGTCGAGACGGGAATCGGTCAGCCCGAAGACCTCGAAACGCAGAGTTGCGTCCTCGGCAACTGCGGGCAGGGCGGTGAAGCAGGGTTCCGGCGGCAGGCTGCGCAGATGATCCAGCACGGCGGCATAGAGGGCGCGTGCCGCTGCGCCCGGATCCGCCGCCGGCGCCGGCGCGGCGGGGCCTTCGGGCGCCGCCGCGCCGGTGTCCGGGGCAGGTTCTGCCGTCGGCT
>SLBI01000389.1 GCA_007126375.1 Paracoccaceae bacterium | reverse complement strand
TTCGGCGCGTGAGCTTCGGGCTGCGGCGGCGAAGGCGAAGGCGGCGCGGCGGAGGTCGGCGGTTGCGCGGGCGATGGACGGGCAGGAGCGCAGGAGCCCTGCCCGCTCACCGCGGAAGCCGTTACCGAAATCCACCGCACCCGCCTGGACGCCGCCGGCCACGACCTCGCCGGGGTTTGCGGCCACAGCCTCCGCGCCGGCCGGGTGCATGCGGCAGCCGCCGGACCACCGGGAGCATCCGGCCGGGTTCGTCAGCCGCCGCTGCGCCGGCGTCGCGACCGGGATGGTGGGGCGCAACAACAGGGGCGGTCAGGGCGCGGCGGGCGCGGATGTGCTCTCACGTTCGATCAGTTCGACCGGCAGCAATGTGTCGGATGGCGGCGCAGCGGCATCGGCCATCAGGGACAGGATCACCCGGGCCGCGGCTTCGCCGATGGACCAGCGCGGCTGTCGGATCGTGGTCAGCGCCGGGGTGATGTGATCGACCAGATCGATGTTGTCGAAGCCCACGACCGAGACATCCTGCGGCACCCGGAAACCCCGGCGCTGCACTTCGGCGATGAAGCCGCAGGCCATCTGGTCGCTGGCGCAGAACACCGCGGTCGGGCGGTCGGCCATCGCGATCCAGTCGCGCGCACCCCGGCGGCCGGACTCGAGCGAGAAGTCCCCCGGCAGGAACCACTCAGGCCGGACCGGCAGGTCATGGGCCGCAAGTTCCTGACGCACACCGTCGGCACGGGCCCGGGCCAGGACATTCGCCTCGGGCCCGAGAAGATGGCCGATCCGGCGATGCCCCAGCCGCGCCAGATGCGCGATGGCCAGACCGGCGCCGGCAGCGTTGTCGATCCGGATGCGCGGCGCGGCCAGATCCTCGATCCATTCGCAGGCCATGACCAGCGGCGGACGCAGCCGGTCGGGCTGCAGGTCCTCGGGCGGCAGCAGCCCGTCGAACACGATCAACCCGTCGGCGCGGCTGCGATCCAGCGTGCGGGCGATGTGCCGGTCCACCCCCGGCCCTTCGGTATCGACCACCAGAAGGTTGTAGCCGGCCTGCGCCAGCACCGCCGAGACGCCGGCAAGGATGCGCGAGAAGAACGGATTGGCAAGGTTCGGCACCAGCGCAACCACGCTCATCGTGCGCTTCTGGCGCAGGTTCCGGGCGGCGTGGTTGATGGTGTAGCCGGTCTGCGCCACCGCCGCGCGCACCGCCTCCAGCGTCTCGGGCGAGACGACATCGGGCTTGGACAATGCGCGGCTGACGGTGGCGGGAGAGACCCCCGCAACCTGCGCGACATCCCTGATCCGTGGTGTGATGCGATCCATCCCTGCCTTTCCCGGCCATGGTTCAAGCACATCCCGGCGGCCGGAAAAAGGTGTTGAAATTGAATACAGGGGGTGTACGCTGCCGGCTGTAATCGATTTCAACGGCCCATGAAGAGGCTGAGGGGAGGATCACGATGCGCACCCTGAAGGGGCCGGCGCTGTTCCTGGCGCAGTTCGCCGGGGACACGGCACCGTTCAACGACTGGCGGGCGATCACGGCCTGGGCGGCGGACTGCGGCTATCTTGGCGTCCAGGTGCCCAGCGGCGATGCGCGGCTGTTCGATCTGACGCGGGCCGCCGAAAGCCAGGACTATTGCGACGAGATCGTCGGTCAGGCCCGCGAGACCGGGGTCGGGATCACCGAGCTGTCGGCCCATCTGCAGGGCCAGCTTGTCGCTGTCCATCCCGCGTATGACACGCTGTTCGACGCTTTCGCCGCGCCGCAGGTACGGGGCAACCCCGCCGCCCGGCAGGAATGGGCGGTGGACGAGGTGCGCAAGGCGCTGATCGCCTCGCGCCGGCTGGGCTGCCCGGCGATGGCGGCGTTCTCCGGGGCGCTGGCCTGGCCCTATCTTTATCCGTGGCCGCAACGCCCCGCCGGACTGATCGAGGAGGCGTTCGACGAACTGGCCCGCCGCTGGCGCCCGCTGCTGGACGCGGCCGAGGAGAACGGCGTCGACATCGCCTTCGAGATCCACCCCGGCGAGGACCTGCACGACGGCGTCACCTTCGAGATGTTCCTCGACCGCGTCGGCGGGCACCCGCGCGCCACCATGCTGTATGACCCGTCGCATTACCTGTTGCAGGGGCTCGATTATCTCGACCACCTCGACATCTACCGCGACCGGATCCGGATGTTCCACGTCAAGGATGCCGAGCTGAACCCGACCGGGCGGCAGGGGGTCTATGGCGGTTATCAGTCCTGGGTGGACCGTGCCGGCCGCTTCCGCTCGCCCGGCGACGGGCAGGTGGATTTCGGCGCGATCTTCGCCAAGCTCGCGGCGATGGATTTCCCCGGCTGGGCGGTGGTGGAATGGGAGTGCGCGCTCAAGCACCCCGAGGATGGCGCGCGCGAGGGGGCGCAGTTCGTGCGCGACCACATCATCCGCGTGACCGACCGCGCCTTCGACGATTTCGCCGGCGTCGCCACCGACCGCGCCGCCAACCGGCGGTTGCTGGGGCTGGAGGGCTGAGCCATGGCCGCATCCCCCGATCCCGCGCCGATCCGGCTGGGCATGGTCGGCGGCGGCGAGGGCGCCTTCATCGGCGCCGTGCACCGCATCGCCGCACGTCTGGACGGGCAGTTCGTGCTGCTGGCCGGGGCGCTGTCCTCGGACCCGGCGCGGGCGCGCGCCTCGGGGCAGGCGCTGGGGCTGGCGGAGGATCGCATCTATGACGATTTCGCTGCCATGGCCGAGGCCGAGGCGGCCCGCCCGGACGGCATCGAGGCCGTCGCCATCGTCACGCCGAACCACATGCACGCCGCCCCCGCGCAGGCGTTTCTGGCGCGCGGCATCCATGTGATCTGCGACAAGCCGCTTGCCGCAACACCCGAACAGGCGATGGCGATGGCGCAGGCCGCGGCGCAATCGGACGCGCTGTTCGTGCTGACGCACAACTACACCGCCTATCCGATGGTTCGGACGGCGCGCGCGATGGTGGCCGAGGGGGCGCTGGGCGCGCTGCGGGTGGCGCAGGTCGAATATGCGCAGGACTGGCTGGCCGAGGATGTCAGCTTCAAGCAGGCCGACTGGCGCACCGACCCCGCCCGTGCCGGGGCCGGGGCGGTGGGCGATATCGGCACCCATGCCTTCAACCTGCTGGAATTCGTCGCCGGCCTGCGGGTGACCGCGCTGGCGGCCGATCTGCACAGCTTTGTCCCCGGCCGCGCGGTGGACGACAACGCCCATGTCCTGCTGCGGCTGGAGCAGGGCGCGCGCGGCCAGCTCTGGGTCAGCCAGGTGGCCGTCGGGCGCGAGAACGGGCTGCGGCTGCGCCTGCATGGCGACAAGGGCGGGCTGGAATGGGAGCAGGAAGCGCCCGACCGGCTGTGGTTCACCCCGCATGGCGCGCCGCGCCGCCTGCTGACCCGCAACGGCGCCGGCATGCCCGAAGCGGTGCGGCCGCTGACCCGGGTGCCGGCCGGCCATCCGGAGGGCTATCTGGAGGGCTTCGCCAACCTCTACGCCGAGGCGGCCCTCGCGATTCGCGCCCATGGCACGGGCGGGCCGCATCCGGCACCCCACCTGCCGACCATGGCGGACGGATTGCGCGGCATGGCCTTCATTGCCGCCTGCCAGCGTTCGTCCGCACAGAACGCCGCCTGGGTGAGCCTCGATCCATGATCGGGCACAGCGATCTCACCCCGACCGTCGCGGAGGGCGCCCGCGTGACGTCAAGCGCCCACAACCCAAGGGAGGAGCAACCATGAAACACATCGTCATCGCCAGCACCGCCGCGCTGCTGCTGGCCAGCACGGCCGCCCAGGCCCAGACCCTGCGGCTGGGCCACAACATCTCGACCACCTCGCCCTATCACCTGGCCGCCGAGCATTTCGCCGAGCTGGTGTCCGAGCGCACCGACGGGCGCATCACCGTGCAGGTCTTCCCCGCCGGCGCTCTGGGCAACGAGCGCGACATGATCGAGGGCGCGCAGATCGGCACCGTCGATCTGATGGTCACCTCCTCGGCGGCGGTGGGGCCGTTCGTGCCGGC
>SLBI01000306.1 GCA_007126375.1 Paracoccaceae bacterium | reverse complement strand
CGCGCCACCGGCACCGCAGCACTTGCCACCGCCCTTGCCGAGCGCCCGCGGGCGGCGCGCGAATTCGTGCATGGCCAGACGCTGCTGGCCGACGGTCTGGTGACCGCAGCCTTCGACGTGGCGCGGCGCCATCTGCACCCGTTGCCCAACCCGACCGAGGGCGAGCGGCTGGCGCTGATCGCGGTGGGCGGCTATGGTCGCGCCGAGCTCGCCCCGCATTCCGATGTGGACCTGCTGTTCCTCACCCCGTGGAAGATGACCGGCTGGGCCGAGAGCGTGATCGAGTCCACCCTCTACCTGCTGTGGGATCTGAAGCTGAAGGTCGGCCACGCCAGCCGCACCGTAGCCGACTGCATCCGGCTGGGCCGCGACGACGTCACCATCCGCACCGCGCTCCTCGAACACCGCTTCCTCGCCGGGCACGAACCGCTGGCCCAGGAGTTGCACGAACGGCTCTGGGCCGAGCTTTTCCGCGGCAGCGCACGCGAGTTCATCGAGGCCAAGCTGGCCGAACGCGCGCAGCGCCACAGCCGCCAGGGTGGCCAGCGCTACGTTCTGGAACCCAACGTGAAGGAGGGCAAGGGCGGCCTGCGTGACCTGCAGACGCTCTACTGGATCGCAAAATACATCCACCGCGTCGACACCGCCTCGGAACTCGTCGGTCTCGGCATGTTCAGCGCGCAGGAATACGCCGCCTTCCGCGACGCCGAGACCTTCCTTTGGGCAGTGCGCTGCCACATGCATCTGACCGCCGGCCGCGCCGCCGACCAGCTGACCTTCGACCTGCAGGTCGAGGTGGCCGAGCGGATGGGCTACGCCGACGCCGGCGGACGGCGCGCGGTCGAGCATTTCATGCAGGACTATTTCCGCCACGCCACCCGCGTCGGCGAACTGACCCGCATCTTCCTGACCGCGCTGGAGGCGGCCCATGTCAAGCGCGCGCCGGGACTGGAACGCATCTTCAAGCGACGCCGCAAGCTGCGCGAGGGATATGTGGAACGCCACGGCCGGCTCGCCGTCGCCGATGCCGAGGCCTTTCTCGCCGATCCGCAGAACCTTCTGCGCATCTTCGACGAGGCGTTGCGCACCGGCCTGTTGATTCATCCAGACGCCATGCGCCTCGTCGCCGCCAGCCTGCCGCGGATCGAAACGATTCGCGACGAGCCCGAGGCGAACCGGCTCTTCCTCGACCTGATGCTGAAGCACGGCAATCCCGAGCGCGCGTTGCGTCGGATGAACGAACTGGGCGTGATCGGTGCCTTCATCCCCGAATTCGGCCGCATCGTCGCGATGATGCAGTTCAATGTCTATCACCACTACACGGTGGACGAACACACCATCCAGTGCGTCAGCGTTCTCGACCGGCTGGAGAGCGGCGAACTGGCCGAGGAATTGCCGATCGCCTCGCGCATTCTTGCCGAAGGGGTGAACCGGCGCGTGCTCTACACGGCGCTTTTCCTGCACGACATCGGCAAGGGGCTGGACGAGGATCATTCCGTGGTCGGCGCGCGCATCGCCCGGCGCCTGGCCCCCCGCTTCGGGCTGAACGCCGAGGAGGCCGAGACCGTGGAATGGCTGGTGCGCCACCATCTTCTGATGTCGGACATGGCGCAGAAGCGCGACCTCGCCGATCCGCGCACGGTGCGCGATTTCGCCAAGGCCGTGAAGACGCGCAAGCGGCTGGACCTGCTGACGGTGCTGACCGTCTGCGACATCCACGGCGTCGGCCCCGGCACCTGGAACAACTGGAAGGCCATGCTGATGCGCCAGCTCTACCGCGCCACCGCGGATGCGCTGGAAACCGGCATGGAGGACCTCAACCGCGACAAGCGCGAGGGAGAAGCCAAGCGGGCGCTGCGTGCCGCGCTGGCCGGCTGGTCGCGGGCAGAGCTGCGTGCCGAGAGCGCGCGGCACTACGGCCCCTACTGGCAGGGACTTTCGACCGAGACGCATGTCGTCTTCGCCCGGCTGCTGCGCGGCATCGGCACCGGCGAGATCAGGATCGACCTGCACCCCGACGAGGACCGCGACGCCACCCGCGCCTGCTTCGCGCTGGCCGACCATCCGGGCATCTTCTCGCGGCTGGCCGGGGCCCTGGCGCTCGTCGGCGCCAATGTGGTGGACGCGCGCACCTACACCTCGAAGGACGGCTTCGCCACCGCCGTCTTCTGGATCCAGGACGCCGAGGGCAGCCCCTACGAGAGCGATCGTCTGCAGCGGCTGCGGCGGATGATCGAGCGCACCTTCGCCGGCGAGGTGGTGGCCGCCGACGCGCTGGTTGCCCGCGACAAGCTCAAGAAGCGCGAGCGCTCCTTCCGGATGCCCACCTCGGTCACCTTCGACAACGAGGGCTCGGACATCTACACCATCATCGAGGTCGATACCCGCGACCGGCCCGGCCTGCTCTACGACCTGACCCGCACCCTGGCCGCCTCGAACATCCAGATCTCCTCGGCGGTAATCGCCACCTATGGCGTCCAGGCCGTCGACAGCTTCTACGTCAAGGACATGTTCGGCCTGAAGCTGCATGCGAAATCGCGCCAGGAGGCGTTGGAGAAGAAGCTGCGCGCCGCAATCGAGGCCGGCGCGAAACGGGCCGCCGGGCAATGAGCCGCGCCGGCGATGACTGATCCGGCGTCTTGCCTGCCGCAGCCGTCGGCCTGCGCAGGCGGTTCCGCTCGGGGGGCCGCGGGATGAAGCCGATCCGGCTGATCTCGGCCTTTCTCACCGTCAGCCTCTGGACCTTCGTCAGCCGCATCGCAGGCTTCGTCCGCGATGTGCTGATCGCCGCATATCTGGGGGCCGGACCGGTGGCCGAGGCCTTCCTGATCGCCTTCACCCTGCCCAACATGTTCCGCCGCTTCTTTGCCGAGGGCGCCTTCACGGTCGCCTTCGTGCCGATGTTCGCCAAGAAGCTCGAAGCCGGCGAGGATGCCGGCACCTTCGCCCGCGATGCCTTTGCCGGGCTTGCCTCGCTGCTGCTCGTCTTTACCCTGCTGGCGCAGTTGGCCATGCCCTGGCTTGTGCTGGCGATGGCCGGCGGGTTCCTTGGCGACGCGCGCTTCGACATGGCCGTCGATTACGGCCGCATCTGCTTTCCCTACATCTTCTTCATCTCGCTCGCGGCGCTGCTCTCGGGCGTGCTGAATGCCATGGGCAGATTCATCGCCGCCGCCGCCACGCCGACGCTGCTGAACCTCGTCTTCATCGCCGCGATGCTGGCCGCGGCGCGCGCCGGCTGGCCGATGGGCGACACGCTGGCATGGGCAGTGCCGGTTTCGGGCGCGGCACAGCTTGGGCTGGTCTGGATCGCCGCGGTGCGGGCGGGGTTCGTGCCGCGGCTGCAGTGGCCGCGGCTGACGCCGGAACTGCGGCGGCTGGCGATCATCGCCGGACCGGCAATGCTTGCCGGCGGGGTGGTGCAGATCAACCTGATCGTCGGGCGCCAGGTCGCCAGCTTCTTCGAGGGCGCTGTGGCCTGGCTCTCCTATGCCGACCGGCTCTATCAGCTGCCCCTGGGCATCGTCGGCATCGCCATCGGCGTGGTACTGCTGCCCGACCTGTCGCGCCGGTTGCGGGCCGAGGATACCGTCGGCGGGCGTCACAGCTACAATCGCGCTACCGAATTCGCGCTGATCCTCAGCGTGCCGGCGGCGGTGGCGCTGGTGGCGGCGGCCGGGCCGATCGTCTCGGTGCTGTTCGAACGCGGCGCGTTCGGGGCCGCCGACACCGCCGCCACCGCACTGGCCGTTGCGATCTATGCCCTGGGCCTGCCCGCCTTCGTGCTGCAAAAGGTCATGCAGCCGCTCTATTTCGCCCGCGAGGACACCCGCCGGCCATTCCGCTTCGCGGTCTGGGCGATGGTCGTGAACGCGGTGGTTGCGGTCGGCCTGGCCCCGTTAATGGGCTACATCGCCGCGGCGCTGGCGACCACGGTGGCGGGCTGGACGATGGTCTGGCAACTTGCCCGCAACGCCGACGACATGGGCGCGGCGGCAAGCTGGGACGACCGGCTGCGGGCGCGGCTGCCGCGGGTG
>SLBI01000164.1 GCA_007126375.1 Paracoccaceae bacterium | reverse complement strand
GGTTCCGGCAGCATGCGGGCAACGCCGATGTCGTGCGCCAGGAGCTCGCCGCGGAGAAGGGCGTTGTGGTGAGCCTGCGGACGGTGGAGCGGGCGGTGGCGCCTCTTCGCCAGGAACTCCGCGCCGAAGCGCGGGCGACCGTGCGCTTCGAGACGCGGCCCGGCCAGCAGCTGCAGATCGACTTCGGCGAACGCAGGGTCTGGATCGGCGACGCGCAGGAGAAGGTGTTCTTCTTCGTCGCGACCCTTGGCCATTCGCGCCGGCTGCATGTGCGTGCCTTCCGGGCGGAGCGGCAGGAGCACTGGTTTGCCGGAATGGAGAGTGCGTTCCGGACCTTTGGCGGGGTGCCGGAGGAGGTGCTGCTCGACAATGCCCGGGCGCTGATCCAGCACCACGATCCGGTGTCGCGCGAGGTGGTCGTGAACCCGAAGCTGCACGCCTTCGCCCGGCACTGGGGCTTCCGGGTGAAGGCCTGTGCCCCCTATCGCGCCCGCACGAAGGGCAAGGACGAGCGCGGCGTTGGCTATGTGAAGTCGAACGCCATCGCCGGGCGTCGGTTCGCGAGCTTCGCGGCGCTCGAGGCGCATCTGGAAGCCTGGACACGGGAGGTGGCGGATGTGCGGGCTCATGGCACCACCGGCGAGACCCCGCGGTTGCGTTTCGAGCGGGACGAGGCGCACCGGCTGCGCCCGGCCGCGGGCGTTCCGCCGTTCATGGCGAGCCGGGATCTGGTGCGCAAGGTCACGGCGGACTGTTCGGTCGAGGTGGACGGGAACGCCTATTCCGTCCCGTGGCGGCTGATCGGCGAGCGTGTCACGGTGACCGTGACCGGGGCGGAGCTGCGGGTCTTGCACGCCGGGCAGGAGGTGGCCCGCCATGCGCTGCGCGCCGGGCGGCACGGCCGCATCGCCGACCCCGCGCATTTTGCCGGCATCGGCCGCCGACGGACACCGGCGTTCCCGGAGGGATCACCAGCCCTGCTGCGACCGCTGAGCGAGTATGACGCCGTGGCGGGAGGGGCCTGGTGATGCCGCTCGATCTGCCTGACCATCTGGAGCGCATGCTGACCCGGCTGAAGCTGACCGCGATCCGCGACCAGCTCGACAACCTGATCGACGAAGCTGGCCGGCGCGAGCTGACGATCCGCGAAGCACTGACCCTGTTCTGCGAGCGCGAGATCGCCCGCAAGAACCAGCGTCGGATCGAGATGAGCTTCGGCCTCGCCCGGTTCCCCTTCAGCCGGGACCTTGCCGGTTTCGACTTCGCGGCCCAGCCCTCGATCGACCGCGGCCAGATCCGCGATCTGGCCACCGGGCGCTTCGTCGCCAACGGCGAGGCGGTGCTGCTTCTCGGACCACCCGGCGTGGGCAAGACCCACCTCGCCGTCGCCATCGGCCGCGAGGTGATCGTGGCGGGTCACACGGTGCTGTTCGTCCCGGCCACCACGCTGGTCGCCGCCCTGGCCAAGGCCCACGCCGAGGGACGGCTCGAGGAGAAGCTCGCCCACTTCACCAAGCCGAAGCTGCTGATCGTCGACGAGCTCGGCTATCTGCCGTTCGAACCCGACGCCGCCCACCTGTTCTTCCAGCTGGTCAGCCGCCGCTATGAACGTGGCGCGATGCTGATCACCTCGAACCGGGCTGTCGGGGAATGGGGCACGGTCTTCGGCGATCCAGTCGTCGCCACCGCCATCCTCGACCGCCTGCTGCACCACAGCCACGTCGTCACCATCCGCGGCGAGAGCTACCGCCTGCACGAAAAGCGTCGGAGCGGCCTTCTGCAGAAGGCCGCTCCGACGCACGAAACCACAACCGTCTAGCCAAAAACGATGGGGGTCAGTTCTTCATGACGCAAAGGGGCCAGTTCCTGATGTCGTTTGACACCTTGGGGGTGAGCCCGGCGCCGATGACGCCCTCGGCCTCCAGCTTGCGCTTGAACCGATGCCAGACCGTCGAGAATCCGTCATAGGTCCATGGGGTGCCCCGGGTGCTGGCGAGGATGGTCAAGGCTTCGTGGCGGGGCGCAGCGTCCAGGGCGGCCCGCAGCGTCGGCCCGACCGGAATGGCGATCTCGGCCCCGGTCTTGCCGCGAGCGCCCCAGATGGTCGCGCCGTCGATCTGGTCGCGCCGCAGCCGCAGCGCGTCGGACGGGTCGAGCCCCGTGTTCGCCATCAGCGCCAGAGCGGCCCGCAGATGCGGCCCGGCCCGGTCGAGCACCGTCTCCAGCTTCTGCCACGTCCAGGGCCGGTTAGCGCGCGGTCGTGACTTCGGGCGCGGCTTGGGGATGACGGCCGAAGCGAAGTTGCTGCCGATCAGCCCCTTGGGGATGCAATGGCGGAACACTTCGGACAGGAAGGTCCGCAGATAGTTGGCCCGGCGAGGCTGTCGGCCAGCGTCTCCATCTGCCGCAAGGGACCGGACAGGTTGCCCTCGATCCCGATCCGCAGGCCCTCCATCAGATCGCGGCCCATGTCCATGAACACGCGCGACGGCGACTGCCGGCGGAAGATGTCATTGAAGCCGGCGACCAGGTTGTCGGCCACGCCCGTCACGCGTGCCTTCCAGTGGACGGCCCGCCCGCCGAACGCTGCGGGCGCCGCGGCGGATGCAGGCGCGGGCGATGGCGATGGCGGTGTGGCTCTTGCCGGTGCCATTCGCCATCGTGCTCGAACCGATGGTGCGCGATGGCTCATCGCCGATCAGCACGACATTGCGCTGCTGTTCGAGGGTGAGTATCCGTCTTGGTCAAGCGGGTTTTGGGGTCCACATGCGGTCGGCCTTGACGAGGGCGTTGGCGGTTTCCAGGAGCTTTCTCATCAGGGCGACGAGGGCGACCTTGGCGGGCTTGCCGGCGGCGCGGAGGCTGTCGTATTTCGCTACAAGGTCCGGGTTGAACCGCATCGCCACAAGGGCAGGCATGTAAAGCGCGTCCCGCAGGGGCTTGCGCCCTCCACCGATGAAGGACCTGCCTTTCCATTGGCCGGACTCTCGGGCGTGGGGCGCAAGACCGGCGAGGCTTGCCGCGCCTTTTCGCTCGAGCGTGCCGATTTCGGGCATGAAGCCAAGGATCAGGGCCGCCGCGACCGGTCCGAGGCCGGGGACCGAGCACAGGATGTCGCGCTTGCGCTGCAGGGCCTCGTCGCTGGCGATGTGGCGCGCGATCTCGGCATCGAGCTCGGCGAGCTGGCGCTCGACGAGGCGCAGACGCGCCTTGATCTGGCGTTTCAGGATCGGGGTCGTCTGCATATTGCCCTGGTTGCGCAGGCGGGTACGCTCCTTGACCAGCGCGGCACGAGCCGTCTGCAAGTCTCTAAGAACGAACCGTTCCCGGGCGAAGGGCGCATCCGGCTCCAGCTTCAGGGCAGCCCCCATCCGGGCCAGCATGCGGGCATCGACGGCATCGGTCTTGGCCCGCGTCCCGGTCGCCTCAGCGAAGCGGCGCGCCTGCAGGGGATTGACCTTCACCAAGGGGAAGCGGCCCGACAGCGCCAGTTCGAAAGCCCGGTGATAGGGGCCGGTGGGCTCATACACGATGCGCGCAACGGGCGTCTGGCCGAGCCATTTGATCAGGCCACGAAACCCCTTGGCCGAATTCTCGAACCGCTGCGCGGCGTGATCCTCAAGCCGAAAGGCGTCGAGATGATCTTTTGAAATGTCGATGCCGATGGTAACGTCCGTCATCTTCTCGCTCGCCATCGGGCTCGAACCATTGGCGCCTCGATGGCTCGCCCATCCTTGTCATGCGTGAGTGCGATCACGCGTATCCGTTCAGGCCCTCGGGGAAGACAGCGGTCGACCTTGCTCACCCACGGTCCGGCTCGACCTCGGAGGGAACGATCCGACCGCTGCCGTTTCCCTCCCGGATCCGGGAGGGAAACGGCTCCCTATACCCCGGGAGCCCAAGGAAATCATGAGACAAGGAGGGAAAAGGCGACTGTCCAGTGGACAGTCGCCCCGCCGAACACCGGCGACGAGGTCGCGCACCAGCGTCTCGTTGATCTCGGCTGCGTCGAAGTCGAAGTCGTCGATGTCCTTGGCCAGCGGCAGCTTGGCGATGGTCATCTGAT
>SLBI01000301.1 GCA_007126375.1 Paracoccaceae bacterium | reverse complement strand
CAGTCGAGGCGGCGGAACTGGCGCTTTCGGCGGCACGGCAGGCGGTGGTGTCGCGCCGCCAGGCGGTCGCCCAGGCAGAGGCGCGGCGCGATCAGGCCGGCACCGCGCTCGACCGGGCGCGGATCGCGCTGGCCGAGGCCGAGCGACGGCTGGCCGATACCGAGGTGACCGCCGCCTTCGCCGGCACGCTGGCCGAGGTCACCGCGATCGCCGGCGGGCTGGTCGCGCCCAACGAGCGGCTTGGCCGGCTGATCGATCCCGCCGATCTGGAAGTGGCCTTTCGCGTCTCGACCGCGCAGTTCTCGCGGCTAATCGACGCCACCGGCACACTGATGCCGGCGCGGGTGCGCGTGGCGCTGCAAGTGATGGGCGCCGAGATCGCCGCCGAGGGCGTGCTGGAGCGGGTCGGCGCGGCGGTGGGCGAGGGGCAGACCGGCCGTGAGCTGTTCGCCCGGCTGCACACACCGCGGGGTTTCCTGCCCGGCGATTTCGTCCGCGTGCGCCTGTCCGAACCGCCGCTGGAGGGTGTCGCACGTCTGCCGGCCCGCGCGCTCGATGCCGACGCTCGCGTTCTGGTGGTGGACGCCGACAACCGGCTGGCCGAGGCGCATGTCGATATCCTGCGCCGGCAGGGTGCAACGGTGATCGTCGCCGCGCCGGGCCTCGACGAGGCCGAGGTGGTGGCGGCGCGCACGCCACTCCTCGGGGCCGGGATCCGGGTGAGGCCGATCCGGCCCGAAGACGCCGACACCGGCGGCACCCCGGCCGAAACGGTCGCGCTGAGCCCGGAACGCCGCGCCGAACTTATCGCCGTGGTGCAAGCCAACCCGCGCATGCCGGCCACCGCCAAGGACCGGCTGATCGCCCAGCTTTCGGCCGACCGCGTGCCGGCGGCGCTGGTCGCGCGGCTCGACGCGCAGACGGGCGGCTGAGAATGGCCGCGCCGCTGCCCGGGGTGGTGCGCCGTCCGGCGGCCGCGCTGTTTTCCTATTTCACCCGCCACCCCACCGCGGCCAATCTGCTGATGGTGGTGATGCTGGTTGCCGGCCTTGCAGCGGCGCCGCAGATGCGGGCGCAGTTCTTTCCCGACACCGTCTCTTCGAATGTGATCGTCGGCGTGTCTTGGCCCGGCGCAGGCGCCGAGGATGTGGACGAGGGAATCGTCGCGCTCCTGAACCCCGCGCTGCTGGCGGTCGAGGGGGTGAGCGGATCGACCGCGCTGGCCCGCGAAGGCCGCGCCACCATCACGCTCGACTTCGAGCCGGGCATCGACGTGACCCGCGCCGCCGAGGAGGTGCAGGCCGCCGTCGATGCCGTCGGCGCCCTGCCCGAGGGCACCGAGGATCCCCGTGTGCGCCGCGCCGGCTGGTCCGACCGGGTGGTGGAGATGGTGATCTCCGGCCCGGTCGCGGTGGATCAGCTCGCCCGCTTCGCCGACGAATATGCCAGCCGGCTGTTCGCCGCCGGAGTGACGCGCACCAGCCTGCGCGGCATTGCCGCACCGGAGATCACCGTCGAGATGGGCACCGCGGCAATGATGCGCCACGGCATCGGCCTGGACGAGATCGCCGCCGCCATCGGCGCCGCGGCGCGGGCCGATCCGGCCGGCGACGTCGCCGGCGGCAGTGCGCGGGTGCGGAGCGGCACGCCGGTCCGCACCGGCGATGAAATCGCCGCTGTGGTGCTGCGGCTGCGCCCGGACGGCAGCGCGCTGACCGTGGGCGATGTGGCCAGCGTCCATGTCGGTGGGGTCGACCGCAACCGCGCGCTCTTCGTCGGCGGCGATCCGGCGGTGGCGGTGCGGGTGAACCGCAACGCCGACGGCGACGCGCTGGCGATCACCGACACTGCCCTGCGCGAGGCCGAACGGCTGGCCGCCACCCTGCCCGCCGGCGTTTCCATCGAACCGGTGCGCGCCCAGGCCGAGGCGATCTCGGACCGATTGCGCCTGCTGCTGACCAATGGCGCGATGGGGCTCGGGCTGGTGGTGGCGCTGCTGTTTCTGTTCCTCAACGCGCGCACGGCGCTCTGGGTCGCGGCCGGCATCCCGGTGGCGATGTCGGCGGCCATCGCGGCGATGTATGCGATGGGGCTCAGCTTCAACATGATCTCGCTCTTTGCGCTGATCATCACGCTGGGACTGGTGGTGGACGACGCCATCGTCGTGGGCGAGCACGCCGACGCCCGTTCCCGCGATCTGGGCGAAGCGCCGGCCGAGGCCGCCGAGCGCGCCGCCACCCGCATGGCGCAGCCGGTATTTGCCGCCTCGATCACCACGGTGATCGCGTTTCTCGGCCTCATGGCGATCAGCGGCCGCTTCGGCCAGATGGTCATCCAGGTGCCGCTGACGGTGATCGCGGTGCTCGTCGCCTCGCTGGTGGAATGCTTCCTGATCCTGCCGCATCACATGCGCCACGCGCTGGCGGCGCAGGCGCGCGCGCGCTGGTACGACTGGCCCTCGCGGCAGGTGAACAGCGGTTTCCGATGGCTGCGCGAGCGCGGCTTCCGGCCGGCGATGCGACTCGCCGTGCGGGGGCGCTATCCGCTGATCGCCGGCATGGTGCTGCTGCTGGCGCTGCAGACGGCGGCGCTGATCCGCGGCGATGTCGGCTGGCGTTTCTTCACCGGCCCCGACCAGGGCCGGGTGACCGGCAATTTCGCCATGCTGCCCGGCGCCTCGCGCGACGATACCGCGGCTATGCTGGCCGAGTTGCAGCGCGCCGTCGACAGGGCGGCCGAGGGGCTGACCACCGACGACGGCCGCCCGCCGCTCGAACATGTCCTGCTGGAACTGGGCGGCAGCGCCGGCCGTGGCCTCGTAGGCGTCGAGGATCGCGACAGCGAACTGATCGGTTCCGTGGCCATCGAACTCGCCGAACTCGACCGACGCGACTGGAGCTCGTTCGAATTCGTCGCCCGGCTGCAGGACGAGGTGGTGCCGCACCCGCAACTGGAGGTTCTGGCCTTCCGCCGGCAATCGGCCGGTCCAGGCGGCGACACTCTGTCGGTCCGGCTGATCGGCGCCGAAAACGACACGCTGAAATCCGCGGCCGAGGCGCTGAAGACCGCGCTTGCCCGCTTCCCCGAGGTGTCCGGGCTGGAGGACAGCCTCGGCTACGACAAGCCCGAACTCAGCCTCACGCTGACCCCGCAGGGCCATGCGCTGGGTTTCTCCGTCGAGACGCTGGGCCGCAGCCTGCGCCAGCGGCTGGCCGGCATCGAGGCGGCGACCTTCCCCGACGGGCCGCGCACCGCCCGTGTCCTCGTGGAACTGCCCGCCGGCGAGCGTGGCGCCGATTTCATCGACCGCACACTGCTGCAGAGCCCTGGCGGTGCCTGGGTGCCGCTGGGCGACATCGTCGCGGTCGAGAGCCGCACCGGCTTCGGCACCATCCGGCGCGAAAACGGGCTGCGCGTCGTCTCGGTCACCGGCGCGGTGTCCGAGGACGACCCCGCCCGCGCGACCGAGATCGGCCGCGCCCTCGCCACCACCATCCTGCCCGAAATCGCCGAGACGCATGGCGTCGAATGGGAGCTGTCCGGCCTCGCCGAGGAAGAGCGCAGCTTCCTCAGCGACGCAATGACCGGCTTCCTGCTGTGCCTGCTGGGCATCTACCTCACCCTCGCCTGGGTCTTCGCCAGCTGGGCGCGGCCGCTTATCGTCATGGCGGTGATCCCCTTCGGACTGATCGGCGCGGTCTGGGGACATGCCGCCTGGGGCATGCCACTGTCGATGTTCTCGGTCGTCGGGCTGATCGGCATGGCCGGCATCATCATCAACGATTCCATCGTGCTGGTCCGCACCGTGGACGAGGAGGCCGAGCGCCGCGGCCTCTTTCCCGCCATCGTCGAGGGCGCCTGCGCCCGGCTGCGCCCGGTGCTGCTGACCACGCTGACCACCGTGCTGGGGCTGATGCCGCTCCTTTACGAACGCTCCAGCCAGGCCGAGTTCCTCAAGCCGACGGTGATCACCCTCGTCTACGGCCTCGGCTTCGGCATGGTTATCGTGCTCCTGCTCGTGCCGGCGCTGCTGGCCGCGGGGCAGGACATCGCCCGGGCGCGGGCGGCGTT
>SLBI01000002.1 GCA_007126375.1 Paracoccaceae bacterium | reverse complement strand
AGCGGGCAGCGGTGCGCCGCGCCGCGCGCGGCCGTCGATCCCCGGACGGCTCCGCACCATCCGCCGCGGGCGCCGCTTGCCCGTTGCGATGCCGTGCCGCGGGGGCAGGCGCAGGCGCGCATCCGGCTGCACTGGCTGCTGATCCTTGCCATCGGGGCGCTGGCGGTCCTGCTCATGCTGCTGCCCGCCCCCGCCGGGGCACAATCGCTCACCCTCGATCTCGGCGATGACGGCTCGATGGCGACACGGGCGATCCAGCTTCTGGTCCTGATCACGGTGCTGAGCCTGGTGCCGGGCCTTGCGGTGATGATCACCTGCTTTCCCTTCCTCGTCACCGTCTTCGCCATCCTGCGTCAGGCGGTGGGCCTGCAGGCCTCGCCGCCCAACATGCTGCTCGTGTCGCTGGCGCTGTTCCTGACCTGGTTCGTGATGGAACCGGTCTTTCTCGAGGCCTGGGCAAGCGGCGTCGCGCCCCTGCTCGACGGCGCGCTCAGCATCGAGGAGGGCTTCCTGGCCACGCTGGAGCCGTTCCGCAGCTTCATGGCCGCGCGGATCGAGCCCGGCACCTTCGAGGCGCTGGCGGCGCTGCGCCCCGATCAGCAGGACGCCACGCTCGCCCCCGACGCCGCGCTCTCGGTGCTGGTGCCGTCGTTCATGCTCAGCGAGATCGCGCGGGCGTTCCAGATCGGCTTCCTGATCTTCCTGCCCTTCCTCATCATCGATCTGGTGGTCGCGGCGGTGCTGATGTCGATGGGCATGATGATGGTGCCGCCGGCCATCGTCTCGCTGCCCTTCAAGCTCGCATTCTTCGTCGTCGCCGACGGCTGGAGCCTGATCGCGGGCGCGCTGGTGCGCAGCTATTTCTAGCGCGCAGGCGCGGCCCGCCATCCGGCGCTTGCGGCGCGCGGGGCGGCGCGGCACAAACGGGGCATGTCCGCGCCTGCCCCGCACAGCCCGGCTCCGCCGCCGGACGCCGTGACCCTGAAACTCGCCACGGCCGCGGCGACCGATGCGCTGGCCGCCCGACTCGCGCCCCGACTGCGCGCGGGCGACGTGCTGTTGCTGGAGGGGCCGATCGGCGCCGGCAAGACACATTTCGCCCGGGCCCTGATCGGCGCGCTGCAGCGCGCGGCCGGCCAGCGGACCGAGGAGGTCCCCTCGCCAAGCTTCACCCTGGTTCAGACCTATGCCGCCGGCGATCTGGAGATCTGGCACGCCGATCTCTATCGCCTGTCGGATCCGTCCGAACTGACCGAACTCGGTCTCGACGCCGCCTTCGGCACGGCGCTGGTGCTGGTGGAATGGCCCGACCGGCTGGGCCTGCTCCCGCCGCCGCAGGCGCTGACGCTGCGCTTCGAGGACGCGCCGGACGGGGGCGATGCGGCCCGACGGCTGACCCTGCTGCCAGCCGGCCCGCGTGGCGAGGAGCTGGCGGGCCATGTCGCCGGCTGAGCGGCGCGCGGTGCGGCGCGGCTTTCTCGCCGCCGCCGGCTGGGGCACAGCCGCCGCCGCGCCGCTTGCCGGCGATGCCTCGGCGCGCAGCTATCTGCGGCTGACGGCAAGCGACGGACGGACCGCCGTGCTGATGGATGCCGATCCCGCGACGGGCGAGGCGGTGGCGCCCTTTCTGCGCATCGCCCGGCATCTTGCGGCGCTCGGTTTTTCGGCTCCGGAGATCCTTGCCGCCGATCCGGCCGCAGGCTTCGTCCTGCTGGAGGATCTGGGCGACGCGCTCCTTGCCCGGCTGGCCGAGAAGGATCCGGCGGCGGCGGCGCACCTCTACGCTGCGGCCGCGGATCTGCTGGCCGCCCTGCATGCGCACCCGGCGCCGGCCGACCTGCCAGCCTATGCCGGCGCGGTGCTGGGCGAGCAGGCGGCGCTGGTACTCGAGGCCTATGCCCCGGCACCGGCCGCGCGCGACGACCTCGCGGCCACGGTCACCGAGGTCTGCGACCGTCTCGCGGGCGGCGCGGCCGTGCTCATGCTGCGCGATTTCCACGCCGAGAACCTGTTCTGGCTGCCGGCGCGGCCGGGCGTGGCGCGCATCGGGCTGATCGATTTTCAGGACGCGATGGCCGGGCATCCGGCCTATGACCTGATCTCGCTGCTGCAGGACGCGCGCCGCGATGTGCCCCCCGGGCTGGCCGCGACGGTTGCGGCGCGCTACTGCGTCTCCACGGGGACGGAACCGGCGGGCTTCGCCGCTGCCTGTGCCGCGTTGGGGGCATTGCGCCAACTGCGCATTCTCGGTGTCTTCGCCCGGCTCGCGCGGGCGGGCAAGCCGCGCTATCTTGCGCATATGCCGCGGGTCTGGCGGCATCTGCAGACGAACCTCGCGCATCCCGAACTGGGCGGGCTGCGCGTGCTGGTGGACCGGCTGGTCCCGGCCCCCACCCCGGACCGGCTGGAGGCGCTGCGATGACCGGAGATCCGCACGCCCTGATGATCTTCGCTGCCGGGCGCGGCACGCGGATGGGCACGCTCTGCGCCGACCGGCCGAAACCGCTGATCCCGGTCGCCGGCCGGGCGCTGATCGATCATGCGCTGGCGCTTGCCGAGGGCTGCGATCCGGTTGTGATCAACACGCATTACCTCGGCGGGCAGATCGCCGGCCATTTCTCCGGCCATCCGGCGGACCACCGGGTGAAACTCAGCCCCGAGGCGGAGCTTCTCGATACCGGCGGCGGGCTCAAGGCCGCCCTGCCGCTGCTGGGACCGGGGCCCGTCTTCACGCTGAACGCCGACGCAGTCTGGACCGGCCCGAACCCGCTGGCTACGCTGGCCGCGGCCTGGACGCCGCAGATGGAGGCGCTGTTGCTGCTGGTGCCGCCGGATCGGGCTTGCGGCCGGCGGGGGCCCGGGGATTTCGCCATTGCCCCGGACGGGCGGCTGCGCCGTGGCGGCGAGCTGATCTATACCGGGGCACAATTGCTGCGGACCGAAGCGGTGGCCGCGCACCGCGCGCGCATCTTCTCGCTGAACCGCGTGTGGGACGGGATGGCGACCCGCGGCACGCTCCGGGGGGCGCTGCATCCCGGCGGCTGGGGCGATGTCGGCCATCCCGCCGGCATCGCGGCCGCCGAGGCGATGCTGGCCGGGGCGGCGCGATGAGCGCCCCGGTCTTCGCCCTGCCGCCCGGTGCGGATTTCCCGCGGCTCCTGGTGCAGGGGCTGCTGGCACGGATGGAGAGGCAGCCGCCGGAGGCTCTGGCCCGGGTCGAGCTTTACGTCAACACCCGGCGGATGCAGCGGCGTATCCGCGAGATCCTGACCGAAAGCGGCGCCCGGCTGCTGCCCCGGCTGCGGCTGGTGACCGATCCCGGCCTTGCCGCCCTGCCCGGCCTGCCACCGCCTGTGCCACCGCTGCGCCGGCGGCTGGAGCTCATGCAACTGGTCACCCGGCTGATCGAGCGCGCGCCCGGTCTCGCGCCGGCGCCGGCGGCCTTCGATCTCGCCGACAGCCTCGCGGCATTGATGGACGAGATGCGGGGCGAAGGGGTGGCCCCCGCATCCCTCGCCGCCATCGATACCGCTGCCCATGCCGAGCACTGGCAGAAGTCGCTTGCCTTCATCCGGCTGATCGAACCCTATTTCGACGACACCGCGCCCGACCCCGGCGCGCGGGCCCGCATCGCTGTCGACCGGCTGGCCGCAACCTGGGCCCGACAGCCGCCCCGGCATCCGGTCCTCGTCGCCGGCTCCACCGGCTCGCGCGGGACGACGGCGCGGCTGATGCAGGCGGTGGCGGCGCTGCCCGCGGGGGCGCTGGTGCTGCCCGGCTTCGACTTCGACATGCCCGGCGAAAGCTGGCAGGCGCTGGACGATGCGCTGACGGCCGAGGATCACCCGCAGTATCGCTATCGCGTGCTGCTGGAGCGGTTGGGAATGGCCCCGGACGAGGTGCAGCCCTGGGTGGCGGCGCCGCCGCCCTGCCCGGCGCGCAACCGGCTGGTCTCGCTGGCACTGCGCCCGGCGCCGGTGACCGACCGATGGATGGCCGAGGGGTCGGGGCTCACCGACCTCGACGTCGCCTGCGCGGGGCTCGCGCTGATCGAGGCGCCGACGCCGCGCGCCGAGGCGCT
>SLBI01000275.1 GCA_007126375.1 Paracoccaceae bacterium | reverse complement strand
GCGGCGGCGGCCACGCCGACTCCGCGCCGGACTCCGCAGGCGGGCCGGCCGGCGCGGTCGGCCCCGACCAGACGGCCAGCGGCACCGCCCGTACATCGCCCTGCGCCTTGCCGATTCCAGCGGACGGCGGCAGCACGGCCAGGATCGCAGCCCGCCCTGCCCCGCCGGCAGCGGCGATATCGCCCAGGGCCAACGCCGCCACACCGCACCGCTCTGCAGCCGGGGCGGGCAGCAGACGCGCCAGCCATGCCAACACCCGCTGCGCCGAGATATCCGGCAACGACGGAAGGTCGGTCGGCTGTTGCGAAGACATCGGACGAGGAACCCCTTTCAACCGATCTATGCAGGCCGGTTAGGGAATAAAGAATGAACGCAGGGAGTTGCCGCGCACCTGGCGGACCGGAGCCGCTATCGCGGCTGATCCGGCCATGTGCATCACGGCCGACCGCGGGCTCGACTGCGGCGCCGCCGGTCCGGTGACGCCCGGCTCAGAGCCCGCCCAGCTCGTCCAGCACCTCGCGGGCACGCTCGAATTGCGGCAGGGGCGCATCGCCGGCAATCTCCAGTGCCCGCGCCAGGGTTTCGCGCGCCTCGGCCTGACGCGCCAGCGCCAGATAGGTCATGCCGAGGTGATACTGCACGAGCGCATCCTGCGGCAGCCCTTGCGCGGCAGGTTCCAGATGGCGCAGTGCGTCGTCGTAGAAGCCGCGGCGATACTGGATCCAGCCATAGGTATCCTGAAAGGCCGGCACCTCGGCGCCCCGCAGCCGCCGGGCGATGGCAAAGGCGCGCTCCAGGCTTTCCTCGTCGTCACGATGGGTCGAGATCAGGCTCGCGAGGTTGTTGGCAATGACGAGATTGCCGCTGTTGGCCTCATAGAGCCGCTCGTAGACAGCGATTGCCCCCTCGAAATCGAAATCCCGTTCCAGCCGCGCCGCGCGCAGCAACAACGGCACCGGCGCGTCCGGCACCTGCTCCAGCACGGCATCGATCAGGGCCTCGGCGTCATCCAGGCGCCCCTGCGCCTGCAGCAGGCCGTAAAGCACGCGCAGTGGCGGCTCCGCGCCCGGGAATTCATCGAGCAGGGCGCGGTAGACCCCCTCCGCGGTCTCGAGTTCGCCCGCCAGCACATGCAGCCCCGCGCGCAGGAAACGCAGCGTGGGGTCGTCCGGGCTCTCGGCCAGCCGCTCCTCGACCAGTGCGACGGCGCCGTCGATCTCGCCTTGCCGCACGCGGGTCTGGATCAGCGCCGCCATCGCCGCGTCCTGACCGTCACCGCCCTGCACCAGGCCCTGCAGGAAATCCACCGTGTCGTCGACCCGGCCCTGGCGAACCAGCTGCTCGGCCTCCAGCGCATTCGCGGCCGCCACTGCGCGCGGCGTGTCCACCGCCCGAAGCTGCCAGATCAGCCGCTGCAACCGGGTGTGGTTGTCGCGGCGCAGCTGCAGCTGCCCCATCGCGGCGAGCAGATCGACATTCTCGGGCGCGCGACGCAATGCGCTGTCAAGCACGGCCTCGGCGGCGTCGAGACGGTCCCGCCCGATCAGAAACCGGGCATAGACAAGCGACTCGTTCGGCGCCTCCTCGGCCAGCTCGACGGCCAGAGCGTAGCGTTCGGCGGCCAGCTCGCGGTCGCCCTCGCGTTCGTGCGCCCGCCCCATCAGCAGCGGAATCGCCGGATCGCGCGGCGCGTTCGCCTGCGCCAGACGCAGCGCGCGGACCGCTTCCGTGGGGCGGTCATCCTCGATGAGCCAGCCGGCCTCGAGCTTGAGCGATTCGGCATGATTGGCGTCCGCCTCCAGCGCCTCGGCCACCAGCGCGCGCGCCGCCTCGCGGTTTCCCAGGGCCATTTCCATCCGGGCCAGCGAAACCCGGTACCGGTTGGCCTCGTCCACATCCTCGGCAGCGGCAAGGATCTCGCGCATTTCGGCCACCGCCGCTTCGGTGCGGCCGGCGCCAAAACTCAGGCCGGCCCGCATCGCCCGCATCCGCGCGGGCGCGTCACCACCGGCGATCTGTGCGTCGAGTTCGTCCAGCGCAGCATCCCGGCCCCGGATCGTGTTGAGGAATTCGACCACCAGCAGGCGGTCCTCCATGCCCGCGTCGGGTGCCGTGGCACGGCTGCGCAGGAAGGTCTCGGCATCGTCGACGTCGCCCTCCTCGATAAGCCAGGAAACGAAGAGCTGGCGCACACGATCTTCTTCGGGGAAGCGTTCCAGCATTTCCTCGAGCGCCGGGCGCACCGCCTCACGACGTTCCAGCCCGACCAGAATGCGCAGCCGCAGGTCATGGAACGCCATCGCGTCGGGCAGAACCGCGAGCGCCTCCTCGACCTTGGCCAGACCGCGCTCCAGCGCCTGGCCGCCATCCAGCGCATGGTCGACCAGCAACCGCCAGACCGTTTCGCTTTCCGGCGCGGCCTCGCGCAGCGCCTCGATCCGCTCGATCGGTTCGGCGGCGGCGGCCCGGTCGCGCGCCATCATCGCATCGCGATAATCGAGCATGGCGGCGATCAGCGCCACCTGCGGCTCCTCGGGCGCCAGCGATTGCGCCAAACGACCGTGGCGTTCCGCCACCTGCCAGTCGCCGGTGTCGAGGGCGATCTGCGCCACCGCAAGCTGTGCCTCAAGGATGTCGGGGTCCCGCTCCACCACCCGGAGATACTCGCGATAGGCCTGGCCGGTGGCACCGCGGCCCATCTGCACCCGGGCGAGTTCCAGCCGTGCCTCGATCATTTCGGGGCGCAGTCGCAGCGCGTTACGGAACTCCAGCACCGCCTGTGCCGGCTCGCCGGCCTCGACCAGCGCCACGCCGCTGTTGAAATGCCGTTCCGCACGATCCTCGGAACTCTCGCAGCCGGCCACGCCAAGGGCGCCGACCAGCACGGCGGTGATGAAGAGGGGCGTCGTCTTGGGCATGATATTGTCCGTTCCGATCGGTTTACGCAACGCGCTCCCGGCTGCCATCGCCGGAAACGCAACTGGGTGTCATCGCGCGCTTTTACCGCAAATGGGCCCTGCGGGCACCGGGTTTGACGGCGTTCACGCCCATTTGTGCCTTGGCGACCAGGCCGGTGGGCACGGCGAGTGAAGGACCACAGGCGGGTGACGGCCTTGTGGCACCAAGGTGGCGGGGCGGTGTCGTCGTGCCGCAAGCCATGCAGCCGGGCGCGGCGCAACAGTTGGAGGCGACTGCGACCAAGCGGCGCGCGCCATGATCGACAGACGATCGCCGCAGGCCACCAACGGCGGGCGCCCCCCCCCCGCATCGGGCTCACATTCCACGGAATGGCCGCACCGTGCCGGTTGTATGTCAAAGAGAAATGATCATTTTCCGCAATATGAGGTCATTGTCGGAGGGGCAACGAATCTATAGTTGAATGGTCGAAAGTGCTGTGGGCGCGGACCGTGAGGCCGGATCGGAGGCGCGGGCGGGGCCGGGCTGCCCGCCGGGCATCCGATGGCCATGCCGCGGGCGAAGTGTGAAGGCCGCACTCAGGCCGGGCTCGGGCCGCCGGGTGGAATTGCGCGCGATCACCGGGGGCGCAGGCCGGCAGCGCCCGCCCTTTCGCGCGGGCGGCGCAAAGGAATGAGATCGGACACCGTGAAGGCGGTGCAGGGGTGATGGGAATGTTCCTTGGAAAGCGGATGTGGTGGCGCCTTCGGCCGGGCCTCGATCGGGCGTCCTCGGCCGTGATCGACCCGCCCCACACCGCTGCGGGACAGATGCCCTGGGCGGTGAACGGGCAGAACCCGCACCGCGGGCGCGGGACCGACGATGCTGATGCGACTGGTGATTGGCAGGCACAACCGGCGCCGACGGACGGGAACCCGGCGGGGATGTCTGCCGGGCAGGCGTCGACTGACAGGCTGTCGGCATCGTGGTCGCCCTCGCTGCACGGCGCGCCGCGGCGCATCGGATCGCTGGCGGAACGTCCGGCGCGCGACTGGGCCCGCGCCGCCTCGGCCGCGGACTGGGCGGATCCCGACCCGCAACACCACGAGAGTGCGGGCGCGGCCACGGCGCCCGCCGTGCCGGCGAGCTGGTGGCCCGACGCGCAACGGGCTGGCCCGGCGCCGGTT
>SLBI01000101.1 GCA_007126375.1 Paracoccaceae bacterium | reverse complement strand
TGCCGGCCGCCTGCGCGCCGGATACGACACGGTGGACCTCGGCATCGGCCGTATCGCCGAGGGGGTGATGCTGATCGGCGACAGCTTGGGCCGCGATTTCTGCGCCCGCGACGAGACCGGCCACGGCACGCATGTCGCCGGGATCATCGGCGCCCGCGGCCTTGGCATGCACCGCGGTGTGGCCGGCCGTTCGCCGGTCCTGCCGCTGCGGGCGCTGGCGGCGGCGGCCGCCGAGGGCGGCCCGCCCTTCGGCGTGGGCGCCCTGTCGGACATCGACGCGGCGATCAAGCTTGCGGCCGATTTCGGCGCCAAGGTGCTGAACATGAGCTTCGGCACCGCCCGCGCCGATACCGACCCGCACGCCCCGCCGCCGCATTCCGATGCCATCGGCTACGCCCGCACGCTGGGCTGCATCCCCGTGGCCGCGATCGGCAATTCCGGGCTGGAGGAGGAGTTCTTCCCCGCCGCGCTGCCCGGCTGCATCGCCGTGGGCGCGATGCGGGCCGACGGCAGCCGCGCGCCCTTCTCCACCACCGGCGCCCACATCGCCCTCTGCGCCCCGGGCGAGGAGATCCATTCGGCCGCGATCGGCGGCTATGGCGCCTCCACCGGCACCAGCCATGCCGCGCCGTTCGTCGCCGGGGCGGTCGCGCTGCTGTGTGCCCGCGCGGCAAGTCGCGGACACGATCTGACCGCCGAGGAGGCGCGCGAGGCGCTCTGCCTCTCGGCCGAGGGCGGCCCGCCCAACCCCGAGACCGGCTGGGGCATGCTCTCGATCCCCGCCGCGCTGCGCCATCTCGACGGCATGGCGTTGGCGCCCATGACCAGACCAGCAAGGGAGGCCGACCGATGACGCCCGACGAGGACGATCCCGTGACACGCCGGGTGCTGCTGCGCCTGGCCGGCTATCTGCGTCCCGATCTGCCCCCGGCCGAGGTCTCGTCCCGGTTGGTGGAGATGCTGCAGGCGATCGGCGACGACCTCGATGCCGCCGAGATGACCCGCTACGGCGAGGCGCTCGCCGCGGCGCGGGAACGCGGCCAGCAGATCCGCGAGTTGGAACAGCTGACGGCATTCGTGGCGCGGGCGCTGCTTGCCCGCGCGCTGCGCGCCGAAACGCCCGATCCCGGCGCCGCGTCGATGCGCTGGATCTCGCGCAACGTCGCCGCGTTTTCCAGCCAGGCCGACCGCGTGCGGGCGATCTGGCGCGTCGCCGCCGGGCTGTCGCAGGGCAACGATGCCGAACTGCAGGCGCATGCGTTGGCCTCCGCCCGCGCCGGGCGCACGCAGGTCCCGGTGCCGACGGCTGCGCCGGCAAACCCCGACCCCGCCCCGCCGCCGCCCCCCCCCAACCCGGTCAAGGAGAAGGCCATGCTCGATCTGATCCAGTTGAGACGGGATATCCTGTCTCGTCTCGCCATCAATCCCGCCGGCCTGCCGGCGAGCCTGCGCACCCGCCCGGGCCAGGAGGTCTGGCTCGATGCCGTCATCCAGGGCGTCGTGCGCCAGCAGCATTTCGCCGCCGGCGACGAGAAGTCGGCGCTGATGTGGTCGGCCGCCGCCGCCGGGCTGATGCTGGTGGACGGGCACTACAACCCCTCCGACCAGCGCTTCTATGCCCATCTGCAGCGCGCGGTGGTCGAGTTGGCCGGCAGCGCCGACGAGGCGACGCGGGTCGAGATCGACAGCCACGGTCTGCACATGTTCGCCCCCGACGACAGGACCCAGCGCATCGCCGTCTACGAGGCGGTGCTCGGGCTGCTGCGTTCGGCGATGCCCAGGGACAAGCCGCTGTTCCTGCAGTCCTTCGCCCGGGTGGCGCGACGCATGGCCGACCGCTGGGAGGATCACGCCGGCGACGAGACGGTGATGGGGGCGATGGCCGCCTCGGCCTATGCCACCGATGTCGCGGCCGCCTCGCAGGGCGGCGGCGGCGGCGCGGGCGGCGGCATCGCCAATGTCGAGCTGCCGCCGCTGAACGATCCGCAGGGCTACAACGACGAGATCGAACCCGACAACGTCCGCGCCGTCAGCACCGTCTATGTGACCTACCAGCTGGAATTCGCGCTGAAGGCCGGTGCGCGCATCCTCGATCTCTTCGTCGCCGGTCTGCTGCCGATCCCGGCCAACGACGGCTCGGCGCGCGAGCTCGACCAGCTCTACTGGGATCAGGACGACCTGCTCGACGAGGCCTCGCGCCGGTCGGTCTATGCCCGCGTGCTGGGCGCGCCCGGCGGCGAGATCGCCTTCGACATCCAGCCCAACGTCGAGTTCAACACGCATCTGATGCGGGTGGTCTCGGCGGTGTCCGAGCACGAGCGCGAGCAGTCGGCGCTGACGCATTTCGACAATGCCGCCCGCGGCCGGCGGTTCCAGTCCACGCGCGGCGAGTTCGTGCGCAAGGCGATCCGCGACTTCGGCGCCAACACCAGCCTGCGCGGCTGGGCCGGCACCGCCTTCACTGCCGAGCGGATGGCGAACCACCTGCGCCGGACCATGCGCATCCTCGGCCTGCCCTCGGTGCGCAACGCCTTCGGCGTGACCACGCCCTGGCAGGTGATCGAGCGCGTCTCGCAGCGCGAGTTCGGCATCACCGTCAACACCGTGCTGCACCGCACCCTGGCGGTCGAGACGCAGACGATCATGCGCATCATCGCCGATCATCATACCGTCTGGTCGCAGAACCGCGGCCGGCCCCTGTTCCCCGAGACCGGGCAGGCCGACAGCGACCTGCCGCCCGAGGTGGCGCGCGAGTTGATGGTGGCCTGCCAGCATTTCCGCGCAGTGACCGGACTGGGCGACGCGATGCTCGACGAATACGCCACCCCGGTCGAGACCCAGCCGATGCCCAGCCTGCCCGACATGGGCGCCTTCGGCGGTTTCGGCGGCGGCGGCGGCGGCGGTGGCGGCATGCCGTCTATCGACACCTCGGGCATCGACCAGCTGCGCGAGATGGTCTCGTCCGGCCAGACGCCCAGCCTCGATCAGCTGCGGGCGATGCTGCCGGGGTTCTGATCCCGGCGGCCGCGCCTCTCGTTCCGTCCGTTCCGCCCGCCAAGGAGGCCAGACCATGCCCGCCCCGCACCGTGCCGCCGAGGCCGCCAAGCGCCTCTTGCGCAGCGCCGCGCACCGGATGATGACGCCCGATCCCACCACCGACCGGGTGGTGACCCAGGCGCTCGACCGCTCGCTCGACTGGGACCTCGACGACGCCCGGCTGCGCCCCGTCGCCGGCCGCAGCTTCGAACCCAACTTCGCCGAGACCGCGGGCCGTGCGCTGGCCTTTCAGGTCCACCCCACCGGCAGCGGCATCGGCTCGAACGATCAGCGCGACATCACCAACGCCACCGCCCGCGGCCTGATCCTCGAACATTTCGGCGATGCGCCGCTGCGCTGGTTCGACGGCCGCTCCGAAGGCGCCCGCGCCCGGCAGATGCGCTCGGCCGGCTATGGCGCCCGCTATGCCATGGGGCTTGACCGCAACGGCCTGACCGAGGTGCAGGCGAGCTACGAATGGGGCCCCGAGGTGCTGGACATGCTGCCCTGGCCGGTGATGGACCTGGCGCAGACGGCGCTGGCGCTGGTGCCCGGCCTGCGGCCGTTCGCCACCACGATCCGCACCGCCCGGATGTCGGGCGGCCAGCAGATCAGCTTCGAGCTGACCCGCGACACCGCGCTTGAGGCCTTGCGCCCGCTGATGGATGCGCTGGGCATGGGCGCGCGGCATGCCGGGCTGGTGACGCTGATGGCCTTCGTGCTGGGCGCGCGCTTCAGCCTGCCGCCCGGTGTGGCGGTGCTGACGCTGCTGCACAGCCAGCGCGGCCCCGAACTGCGCCTCGACGTCAACATCGATGCGTTGCCCGATGCGCCCGAACAACTGCTGCCGCTGCTGCGCCTGCCGATGGTGGAGCGGCCGCAGAACCTCGCCGCGCTGGATGCCTGGATGACGGCGATGACGCCCGACGGCTATTTCGGCCCCGGCTCGCTGACCGTGCTGTCGGTCCGGGTGCGCCCCGACATGCCGGCGCGCATGGCGCTCTATCTGCGCCCGGTGGCGATGGAGGGGGCGGTGGCCGATGCCGCCCGGGCGCCGCTGCCGGCCGCGGTGGTCGCGGCGCAG
>SLBI01000360.1 GCA_007126375.1 Paracoccaceae bacterium | reverse complement strand
CGGACAGCGCCGCGGCGGCCTCTGCCGCATCGTTGAAGCCCCGCCCCGCCAGCGCCGCGGCCTCGGCGCAGTTGAGATAGAGCGTGGCCCCGGGCCGGGCAGCCAGCGGCACCAGCCGCCCGGCCTTGGCGTTCGAGGCCGCCACCACACGCAGATCCGCCATGGCAAAGCGCGGATCAGAGGCGGTTCCGTCCAGCACCCCGGCCGGCAGGTTCCCGTCAAGCACCAAAGGTCCTGCCCAGGGCGATGGCAGCCGCCCGCTGTCCAGCGGCGCAAGCAGCGCCGCCCCGGCGGCCTCCAGTGTCCCGGCGTCGGCTATGGCGCCAACCAGTCCGCTGCCATCCTCCAGCGCCACATAGCTGTCCGTCGGCCCGGCGCCGCGATGCAGGAAGTCCGGGTCGAGCCCGGCCGCTGCACAAGCCGCGGCCAGCGCGGCACCCTCGGCATCGTCCCCGATGGCAGCCAGAAGAATCGGGCGCATCCCCTCCCGCAGCAACGCCCGGGCAATGTTGAAGGCGACGCCGCCCGGGCGGCGGATCACCCTTCCCGGCCTGTCGTCGCCGGCGCCCAGCCGACCGGCGCAACGGCCGATCACGTCCCAGTGCAGGGCACCGATACAAAGGATGTCGGGCGCGGACATGCCGCGTGATGACGCGCCGGGCCGGCGCGTGCAAGAGGCGTCGGCCTTGCGGCAACGGCGCCGGGCTGGCATCCTGTCGCAGTCTCACCGCAGCGACCCCTGTCCCAGCGCAGCGATCAGCGTCATGCCCGTCACGCTCCGCCCCGCCCGCAAGGACGACGCCGACCTCCTCGTGCGCATCATCGACATGGCCGGCGAGGGGCTGCCGCGCATTCTCTGGGAGGAGATCGGCGGTCCCGGTGCCGATCCATGGGAAATCGGCCGGTCCCGGGCGCTGCGCGACAGCGGTGGCTTCTCCTGGCGCAACGCCACGGTGGCGGAGCTGGCCGGCCAGGCCGCTGGCGCCATCATCACCTACCCGACCGGCACGGCGCCCGAACTGCCCGACGCCGGCACGCCGCCCGTCGTCGCCCCGCTGATGGAACTGGAGGCGCTGGCGCCCGAGACATGCTACGTCAACGCGGTCGCCGTGCTGCCCGGGGCGCGGCGACAGGGTGTGGCACAAGCGCTGATGGCGGCGCCGGCGCCGGGGCCACGCGGAATGAGCCTGATTGTCACCGACCGAAACGTGGCCGCCCGCGCGCTCTATGCCCGGCTTGGCTACACCGAGAGAGCGCGACGGCCGCTCGTCGCGGGCCGCTGGCTCACCGAGGCGCGCGAATGGGTGCTGATGACCCGGCCGGACTGAAGCCGCCGACGGCCCTTGCAATGGCGCCACAAAGCGTCTAAGCGCGCGCTCACTTCACAGGCGGGGCATTGGGCCGCGGGGTATGCATTCCCGTCGGTCCCCCGGTTGGGCGCAAGCCCTGACGCCCCGCCGAGGCGCAAACCGGAAAGGACACGACATGGCGCTTCCCGATTTCTCGTTGCGACAGCTGCTCGAGGCTGGCGTGCACTACGGCCACCAGACCCAGCGCTGGAACCCGCGCATGGGGCCTTTCATCTATGGCGAACGCAACGGCATCCACATAATCGACCTGACACAAACGGTGCCGATGCTCGATGCGGCCCTCAACGTCATCCGCGAAACGGTGGCAAAGAACGGGCGCATCCTCTTCGTCGGCACCAAGCGGCAAGCCTCCAGGGCGATCGCCGAGGCGGCCGAGAAATCGGCGCAGTACTACATGAACCATCGCTGGCTGGGCGGCACCCTCACCAACTGGAAGACCGTGAGCCAGTCGATCGCCCGGCTCAAGTCGCTCGACGAGCAACTCGCCGGCGGCGCCGAGGGTCTGACCAAGAAGGAACGCCTCGGGATGGAGCGCGAGCAGGCCAAGCTTCAGGCCAGCCTCGGCGGCATCCGCGACATGGGCGGCGTGCCCGACCTGCTGTTCGTGATCGACGTGAACAAGGAAGATCTCGCGGTACTGGAGGCGAAGAAGCTGGGCATCCCGGTGATCGCTGTCGTCGACACCAACTGCTCGCCCGAAGGGGTGGATTACATCATTCCCGGCAATGACGACGCCGCCCGTGCCATCGCGCTCTACTGCGACCTCGTCGCCCGTGCCGCTCTCGACGGCATGACCGCGCAGATGGGCGCCGCCGGCGTCGATCTGGGCGCGCTGGAAGAGGCGCCGGCCGAAGAACTTGCCGCCGCCGAAGGGGCCGGCGAGGCCGCGACCGGCAACTGACCCCTGCCCGGCAGGCGCCCAGGCCGCCGGGCCGTCATCGGCATGTCATCGGGCGGGAGCACACCCCGCCCGAGTATCCGTTTCGAACGATCAGGAGAGCCAAGCCATGGCAATCACCGCTAGCATGGTGAAGGAACTGCGCGACAGCACCGGCGCAGGGATGATGGACGCGAAGAAGGCGCTGACCGAGACCGGCGGCGACATGGAGGCGGCCATCGACTGGCTGCGCACCAAGGGTTTGGCCAAGGCCGCAAAGAAATCCGGCCGCACCGCCGCCGAAGGCCTTGTCGGTATTGCCGTCGAGGGCGGCCGTGGCGTCGCCATCGAGTTGAACTCGGAAACCGACTTCGTCGCCAAGAATGCCGAGTTCCAGGCGCTGGTCGGCAACATCGCCCGGACGGCGCTGGGCGCGGCCGACCTTGCGGCGCTGAATGCCGCCGAGGTGAGCGGCAAACCGGTCGAGACCCATATCGGCGAGGCAATCGCCAAGATCGGCGAGAACATGACACTGCGCCGCATGGCCCGGATCGAGGGCGAAAACGTCGCCGCCTATGTGCACAACGCCGCTGCCGACGGCATGGGCAAGATCGGCGTGCTGGTGGCATTGACGGGCACCGACAACGGCATCGGAAAGCAGATCGCGATGCATGTCGCCGCCACCAACCCAGCCTCGCTGGGCGAGGCCGATCTCGATCCGGCGCTCGTCGAGCGTGAGAAGGCGGTGCTGAGCGAGCAGGCCCGCGAAAGCGGCAAGCCCGAGGCGGTGATCGCCAAGATGATCGAAGGGCGGATGAAGAAGTTCTTCGAGGAGGTCACCCTGCTCGGCCAGAAATTCGTGATCAATCCCGACATCACCGTGGCCCAGGCCGCCGAAGAAGCCGGGGTCCGGATCACCGGCTTCGTCCGTCTCGCCGTCGGCGAAGGCGTCGACAAGCCGACCGAGGATTTCGCCGCCGAGGTGGCCAAGACGATGGGTGGCTGAAGCCGCTGGCCGGAATGTGATCGGCGCGGCAGTTGCCTGCCGCGCCGCCCCGCCGGGACCCGTCGTTGGGGAAACGGCTCTCCGTGGCGAGTGCTTCGGGATCGACCGAATCGAACGCCCGTTCTTCCGCCCGGAGCCCTCGGGGCCCGGGCATGCTCAAGTCTTCCTCATGTCTTCCGGGCAGCCACCCCTCCGACCCTGAGCGGCCCCGCCGTTCAGGTTAAGCGTTGAACCAAGGCGGCCCGAAACGAAAGTGAGGAAAACCCTACTCTGCGGGAGCCTCGGACCGGTCACCGATCGGCTCGCAACTATCGACACGCAGAAGCTGGTTCAGGAAAGAGGCCTTCAGGACCGCCTGTGTCGTGGTCTGCACGCCCAGCGCGGCGCGGGCGAGGCGCAGATGCTTCTCGATCGTCGGCGCGGTCAGACCCATGAGTTGGGCAATGTCCTGAACCGTCTTGCCATCGCTCGCCCAGCGCAGCACCTCGCGCTGCCGCCGGGTCAGCGTCCGGCCCGGCAGATCGATCGGCAGCGTCGTGACCCGCAGATGGAACGCGATGTTCATCACTTCGATCAGCAGGCCGTGCCGCTCCCATATCGCATCCACATCGTCCTGGCTGAGCCCGTGCCGCGCGCACAGCCCGGTCCCTGCCCGACCATGAACACCGAGGCCGCTGAAATTCATCGAATAGCCCGCCACCACGCCGTGTCGTGCCCGAAAGGCGAGGATCCGCCGCTCGTCTTCCGTCAGGGCCGTCTCGTCCGTCACGCGCCAGGACACCGACCGCCGTCCCTGTTGCTCCGCGCGGCGAATGAAGATGCCGCCACGCCACATCCCGGTCCTGCAGAACGGATCAAGAAAGCTGCGATCATGATTCGACAGCAGCAATGTGTCTTCCAGCACGCCGACCCCGGCCGGCAGGCAGGCGTTGCTGTAGAGAATTCGATCGAACCCGTAATCCGACATGCGCCGCAGATGCAGCGCCCAGGCCTGCTCTATCCGCGTCGCGGCGTAGAGCCTGTGAAGGTGCAACACTACAGAGGCATCATCCACTGCCCCGGCCGTTTCCTGTCCGAGCCGTCCCACCGCGCCCCCAAACTTGCGCAACCTTACGGCACAGGAAGCCACATTCCGCCCCTGGTGTCGATACGACAGTAATATTATTGCTCGCGCCTTGGTTGTCCATCCCCGACTTTCGCCGCCAGCGCCGTCGCGCTATCAGGCCTGCGGGCACAACGGCAGGCAGGGCGCCGATGCAGCAGGATGTGGTGATCGTTGGCGGCGGGGTGATGGGGGCCTCGGCGGCATGGTGGCTGACGCGGCTTGCGCCGGGGCTTCGCGTTACCGTGATCGAGCGCGACTCCAGCCACGCCCGCGCCGCGACGGCGCTGTCCGTCGCATCCATCCGGCAGCAGTTCACCAATCCTGTCAATGTGCAGATCTCCCGCTTCGGGCTGGAGATGATCCGCGACTTCCCCGCCTGCACCGGCGGCCCCGACCTATGCCTGCGTGAAAACGGCTATCTCTTCCTCGCCGGCAGCGTGGCTTCCGCAGAGGTGATGCGTGAGGCTGCGGCCATGCAGCGGGGGCTCGGTGCCGCGACCGAGTTGCTCGCGCCCGAGGCGCTGGCGGCGCGGTTCCCGTGGCTCGCGCTCGAAGATGTCATGCTCGGCAGCTTCGGCGCGGCCGGCGAAGGCTGGTTCGACAACATGGGCCTTCTTGCCGGGTTTCGTGATGGCGCCCGAGCGCAGGGCGCCTCCTGGCGCCACGGCGCGGTGGTCGAACTGCTGCGCGAGGGCGGCCCCGCCACCGGGGTGCGACTGGCCGACGGCGCAACCGTCGAGGCCGGCGCGGTGGTACTCGCGGCCGGCACCGGGGTGGCGGCATTGCTTCAGGCAGTGGGCGAGCCGTGGCCGGTAGAGGTTCGAAAACGCACTGTTTTCCTGATCGACGCCCCCGAAGCACGGCACCCCGAAGCGCCACTGCTCGTCGATCATACCGGGTTTTATCTGCGCCCGGACGGGCGGCACTGGATCGCCGCCACCGTGCCCGACCACGACCCGCCAGCCGACCCCGGGGATTTCGCCCCACGGCTGGAGGAGTTCGAGGATCTCCTGTGGCCGCGGCTCTGGGCCCGGGCACCTGGTTTTGCCGCGGCGAAGGTTCTGCGCGCCTGGGCCGGGCATTACGACTTCAACACGCTGGACCAGAACGCGATCCTCGGCCCGCATCCCGCGGTGCCGGGGTTGCATGTCATGTCCGGCTTCTCGGGCCACGGACTGCAGCAGGCGCCGGCGATGGGGCGCGGGCTTGCGGAACTGCTGCTCACGGGGCGGTTCCAGACGCTCGATCTTTCGGCGCTGGGCGTCACGCGGATCCTCGCCGGCACACCCTTCCCGGAGCACGCGGTCGTTTGAACCCTTCGTACTTCGCACGTGCCGCCCGTTTTCCGGCCCGAACTGCGATCTTTGTCGTTTCTCTTCATCGTGAAGCGGGATATGCACGGCCTTCAGGCAGCACGGAATAGGGACGGCGGCATGAGCGGCCTGTATCGGATGGAACGACGCCGCGCGACCTTGGCTCGCACCTTACCGCACTGGTGGGTAGCGCTGGCTGTGGCGATCGGCCTCCTCGCGCTCGCCTGCGCGGAGCCCGTGGCTGCGCAGACTGCCGACCCCGAAGCTTCCACCGCAGCTGCAGAAGAACCCACCGAGATCAGAGAGTTGCGGCGGCTCCTGGCCTCGCAGGCAGTACAGGACTGGCTGGCCGAGACCCCGCCCCCGGCTGCCGAGACAACGGCCAGAGAGCGGGACGTCGAGGACGGGCTGTCACTGGCCGTGCAGCGAATGGCAGAGCGCCGCGCGCTGCTCGCCGAAGCGCTCCCGAACCTGCCGGGCGAGATGGCGGCCGCCCTCGGCAGGCTCACTGCCTACATCGCGGCGCATGGTATTCTTCTGGTGGCGCTGATGCTGGGCGGGCTGGTCGCGGTCGGCCTTGCCGCCGAGTGGCGGTTCATGCGGGTTACCCGCAACCTGCGCAAAAGCGTCCTCGGCTCGCGAGAGGACACCATCGGCGAGCGATTGAAGAAACTCGGACAGCGGCTGATGCTCGCGCTGTCGGCGCTGGCGATCTTCTCGGTTGCCACGCTCGGCGCGCTCGCCCTTCTGCCGATGCCGGAGCGCGTAGAGGCGGTGGCCTGGCGCATTCTGGTCGCCGTCATCCTGTTTCGCGGCGTGCTCCTGCTGCTGCGCATCGTCCTTGCCCCCAACGCGCCCGAACGACGGGTGGTGCCGCTGCCGGATGCCCTGGCGGCATTCTGGATGCCGCGGCTGGCAACGTTGGCCGGCATACTCATCGTCGGCTGGACGACGATCTGGTTCTTCCGCCTGCTGGATCTGCCGCCCGCCAGCCTGCGCGCCATCGCGCTGCTCTTCGGCTTCGTGCTGGCGATCACCGCGCTGGTGATCCTGTGGCAACGGCGGCACGATGACCCGGAGCTTCCGCAACCAACGCTGGCGCGAAACCTGGCCTGGTCCGGCTACGTCATACTGACCTTCGGGCTCTGGTTCGTCGGGCTGGACTACCTCACGGCCCTGGTGCTGATTACGGGCCTGCTTCTGCTGTCGATCAATGTGGTGAACCGGGCGGTGAATCATCTGTTGCGCGAGGTCGATGACCCCGAGGGCGCCGGCGGCACGCGCCCGCCGAGTGTGACTGCCGCAGTCATCGAGCGTGGCGCCCGCTCGGTCCTGATCCTGACGGCCGGCGCAGCCTTGTTCTGGTCCTGGGGTGTCGGGTTCGATGCGCTCGTCACCGGCGAGGTGCGCGGCGCCGCCCTGATCCGCGTGGTGATCTACCTGATCGTCGTGCTGGCGATCTTCGATTTCATCTGGCATGTCGCGCGCACCGCCATCGACACCTATATCGAGGCCGCCCCCGACGAGGACGGCACCGCCGAGGAAAAGCGGCGCCGCGCGCGGCTGCGTACCGTGCTGCCGATCCTTCGCAGCACCCTGCAGGTAACGCTGGTGGTGATCGCCCTGCTGATGGCGCTTTCGGCGCTGGGAATGAATGTCGGACCGCTGATCGCCGGTGCCGGCGTGATGGGCGCGGCGATCGCCTTCGGCTCGCAGTCGCTGGTGCGCGACGTGGTCTCGGGCGTGTTCTATCTGCTCGACGATGCCTTCCGGGTCGGCGAATACATCATCGTCGACAAGGCGAAGGGCACGGTCGAGAGCTTCTCGATCCGCTCGGTGCAGCTGCGCCACCATCGCGGCGCCGTCTACACCATTCCCTTCGGCTCTCTCGGGGCGATCCAGAACGTCAGCCGCGACTGGGTGATCGTGAAGCTGGGGATCAGCGTGCCCTTCGGTACCGACCTCGGCAAGGTCAAGAAGGTGGTGAAAGGTGTCAGCGCCGAGTTGCTGGAAGATCCCGAGCTCGGCCCCGCCTTCCTCGAACCGCTGAAGTCGCAGGGCGCCGACGAGATCAGCGACCACGGCATCACCGTTCGGATCAAGTTCATGGCGAAGCCGGGACAGCAGTTCACCATACGCCGCCGCGCCAATGCGCTGCTGGAACAGCGGCTCAAGGAGGCCGGTATCACACTGGCCTATCCCACCGTTCGGGTGATCGGTCATGACGATGACGCCGGCGCGGATGCGGCCGCGGCGCAGGCGGCCATCGTTGCGGCGAAACATGCCGGGGCAGAGCGGCCGGCCTAGCCGGTGTCGCCGTCGGGCAACGCGAAACGCTCCCAGGCGCCGAAGCCCAGCGTGCCATGCCAGGCGTCGGCGCCGTCGCGCCGCACCCGGAACGCCTTGATCACGCCCGCATGGGTCACCGCCAGCAGCGGCCGCGGCCCCACGGCCCAGTCCGCCGCTGCCGCCGCCACCCGCGCGGCAAGTTCGGCCACAGTCTCGCCGCCATGCGGGCGGGCGTGCAGCAGATCCTCCGCCCAGACATCGAGTTCCGCCCTCGGCAGCGCCGCCCAGGCGCGCCCTTCCCAGGCGCCGAAATCCATCTCGGTGATGCGCGGCTCCACCGCAAGCGGCAGGCCGCGGGCCGCGGCGATGGCCTCGGCCAACCGCCGGCAGCGCCCCAACGGGCTGGTCACCACCACCGCCACCGGCGGCAACTTGGCGGCAATCCGCGCTGCCTCGGCAGCGAAACCCGGCGCCAGCGCAAGGTCCGTGCGACCGTAGCAGATGCCCTCGGCCACCGCCGGACGGGTATGGCGTAGCAGGATCAGAGACACGCCAGCAGCCCGAGCAGGAAGCCGATCTCCGAGCACTGCTGCACGGCACCGAGGCAGTCACCGGTGTATCCGCCCAGCTTGCGCCGATAGGTCCGACGCATCGCCAGATGCCCCAGCACCAGCCCGGCCAACCCGCCCGCCAGCGCCGCCCAGGGAAGCCAGACCGCGGCCCCGAGAATCACCGCAAGCGAGACCATTGCCACCATCCGTCGCCCGCCCGCGTCCACCCCCTCCTGCACCGGTTTGGCCGTGCCGTGGTCGCGCGCATAGCGCCCGGTGGCAATGGCTGCGACGGCCGAGGCCCGGCTCAGCGCCTGTCCGGCCACCAGCGCCACCGGCACCAGCCCGCCCGGCAGCGCCGTCAGCGCCACCACCCGGGCCGCCAGCATCAACCCCAACCCGGCCGCGCCATAGGTGCCCAGCCGGCTGTCGCGCATGATCTCCAGTGCGCGGTCGCGCGTGGTGCCGCCGCCCAGCCCGTCGCAGGCATCCGCGAAGCCGTCCTCGTGAAAGGCGCCGGTCAGCAGCAGGCCGAAAGCCACGGTCAGCAGCGCCGCCAGCACCGGCGACCAGAGCAGCGACGCCGCCGCCCAGACCACCGACATCAAGGCCCCCACCAGCACCCCCACCGCCGGGAAATGGCGCGGGATCGCCGCCATCCGCGCCTCGGACCACAAACCCGGATCGCGCACCGGCAGCCGGGTCAGGAACTGCACCGTCAGCAGGAAAACCGCCCATTCCTCGCGCCAGCGGTTCATCGGAACACCGGCGCCATGGTCGACCCGCCTCGCCTCTGCGGCGGGCGCCGCCCTGCCGTCCACCGCACCCCGCTGCCCGTCGGCCGCATCCTCCGACCCGTCATGCCGGCCCGCTCACGCCCGCGCTCTCGAAACTCGCCATGTCGCGCAGCATCGCCGCTGCCGCGCGCAGCAAGGGCCAGGCCAACAGTGCCCCCGTCCCCTCTCCCAACCGCATCTCCAGATCCAGCAGCGGCCGCGCGCCCAGCCAGTCGAGAAGCGCGCCGTGTCCCGCCTCGGCCGAGCGATGGCAGAACACCAACGCCGGACGGATCCCCGGCTCCAGCGCCAGCGCCACCATTGCCGACGCCGTCGCGATGAAGCCGTCCACAAGCACCACGCGCCCCTCTCCCGCCGCAGCCATCATGGCGCCTGCCATCATGGCGATCTCGAAGCCGCCGAACTCGGCCAGCGCGGTCGCCGGCGCAAGATGCCCCGGCACCCGCGCCGCGGCCGCTGCCAGCACCGCCCGCTTCCGCGAAAGTCCGGCATCGTCGAGCCCGGTGCCTCGGCCCACCAGCACCTCCAGCGGCAGGGCGGTCAGCCGATGCGTCAACAACGCCGCGGCGGCGGTGTTTGCAATCCCCATCTCGCCCAACGCCAGCGCCTCGCCGGGCGCATCACGGGCGACCCCGGCACCGGCCGCCAGCGCCGCGGCGCAGGTCTCGGCCGACATCGCCGGTCCGTGGCGGGCATTCGCCGTCCCCGGCCCCATCCGTCTGTCGGTCAGGCCAGGATGCGCCAGCGGCACCCCCGTGACACCCGCATCCACCACGCACAGCTTCACCCCCAGCGTCGCAGCGAAGACATTGGCCGCCGCGCCCCCGGCGAGGAAGTTGCCAAGCATCTCGCGCGTCACCGCCTGCGGATAGACCGAGACGCCTTCGGCGGCGATGCCGTGATCGGCAGCAAAGATCACCAGTGTGCAGCCATCCATCCGCGGCGCGAGGCTGCCCTGCACGCCGGCGATCTGCGCCGCCAGCGCCTCGATCCGCCCCAGCGCACCTACCGGCTTGGTCTTGCCATCGATGGCCGCCTGCACAAGCGCGGCGAAATCGCCGCCCGCCCCGAGATTCATCGCCGTCTCCCTGCTGCCCGGCTCAGTTAGCAGCGCCCGCAGTGGATGGACAGCCGCGCGCTTCTGCGACACCTTGCCCGCCCGGCCCGCGGCCGGGTATCGGCGCCATATCCCGGCCCCGGCCGGGCGTCGGCGCGACGGACCGACGGAGACGCCCGCTGTGAGCCGCAAGATCCCCACGCACGAGCGCGTCCATGCCGAGGTCCGCGACATGATCCTGCACGGCGCCCTCGCTCCGGGTCAGGCGGTGACCATCCAGGGCCTGTGCGACCGGCTCGGTGCCGGCATGACCCCGGTGCGCGAGGCGATCCGCCGGCTGTCGGCCGAAGGCGCGCTGACGCCGCAAGGCAACCGCCGCGTCTCGGTTCCCCGTCTCGATGCCGCCACGCTGGATCAGATCGCCTTTGCCCGCCTCGCCATCGAGCCCCGCCTCGGCGCGCTGGCCGCGACCCGGCTCGATGCCACCACGCTGGCTGCACTGCGCAACGCCGATGCCGCGCTCGACGCCGCCATTGCCGTCGGCGACGTTGCAGGCTACCTGCGGCACAACCACGGCTTCCACTTCCTCCTCTACGAGGCCGCGGGGGCCGAGATTCTCACCGCGCTCGCCCGGACGCTGTGGCTGCGCATCGCCCCCTCGCTGCGCGTCGTCTGCGCCGGCGCGGCCGGTCTCCCCGACCGACACCTCGACGCGCTGGCGGCGCTGGTGGCCCGCGACCCCGCCCGCACCGAAGCCGCCATCCGCGCCGACATCGCCGAGGGCATGGCCCATGTCCGTGCGGCCCTGCAGGAAGAATGGATGCTACCCCCCTGACACGGCACAAGCCGCACAGCCGGTGCCATCCGGCGAAGACATCCGGCAAGCCGCGATTCCGCCCCGATCAGCACCCGCTGGCCGGTGAAGACGCCCATCTGCGTGCGCCACGCCAATCTGCGCGGTTCAGCAACCATCAGTTGGAACTGGTTGCTGTCGGCGCGGTCCTGCGCCGCGCCATCAGAAGCACTGTGCGGGGCAGGCGATCCTCCTTGCCAGAGCCACAACTCCGATAGGGTGGCGACCGGCGCGAGGCGCCTGTCCCTGTCAATCGCTGGGGGCACTCTCCTGCGGCACCTCCGGCGACGTGGTCTCCGGCGCGGCGGCCTCCGGTGCCGGCGCGGCAGGCCTCTGCCCTTCGGGTGCCAGATCGGCATCGTCCACGCCCGCCGTGAACCACAGCAGGGCCGCCAGCACGAAAACAAGAACCGCCACGATTCCCGCAAGCGGCCCCCGATGACGCCGCTTCTGCTTCGTCAGCCTGTTGTCCGGTGCAGACATCGCATTTTCCTTTCGTATCAGCTTTCACTCCGGAACGATCCGCAGACATGCCGGTCGCCTCCGGCGGGACCCTGGCGCGTGCGCCATGTCCCGAAGACGGCAATCGCGCACCCGCTCCCGTGCCATGACACTCTTGCGCCGGACGCGTCGGCACCGGCGAGAGAACCGGAACGCCGTTGGCGCAGTGCCCCCCCGATGACACGGCCATGCCAACCAGCATGAACGGGGGAAGACGAAGGCTGGCGCACACCTCCCGGGCAGCAGCCTCGCCGACACCGGCGGCAGGGCCTTCAGCTCGAAGAGAGGTCCACAAGCATGCCGCTCTGCTCATCCCGATGGATAGACTTCGTCGAGGGCAACGACAAGATCGCCGAAAAAGCCGAGCCCGGTTTCGTTGTCTACGCCGGAGTATTCCGAGACGTCGATCGCGCTCGGTCCTTCAGCCCGACTGCGGCGAGGCCCTGCACGAAACCGCGCGGATCGTCCAGGAAGTCGGCCACCATCGGCACGACCATGATCACGGTCGCTGCCATCTGCGGATCGATGTCGCGGTCCGCCTCGCGGTTGGGGAAGAAGAGGCTGGCACGTGGCAGCGGGGCCAGTCAGGGCGCGTTGGTGGCGATCCGCCGACAGGGCAGTTCGTTCCAGTGGGCGACGACAGAGGACACACCGAAAGCGGTGGGCCGAGACAGCCGCATTCGCGCCCCGGGGTCGGATCCATCAGGCACCATCCCGTGCCGCGCCACACCTCGGCCCAGACATGCAGAGTCCGGAACCATGCGGCGCCGAAGGCCTCCAAGACCGGTAGCGCGAGACTGCCGGCGTAGGCCACACCGCCGCCATCGGGCGCCGCGGCGCACAGTGGTTCGAGCACCGGCGCCCTGCCGAAAGGCCCCTCATCGGGGCGGTTTCCAGCCTGCCGATGCACGCCTCGAATGCCTGCAGCCGCTGCGCCGGTCCGTGATCTTCGCGCATCGCGGTGCCGAAAACACTCCGTCACGCTCTGGCGCGTGAAGGGGTGCGCGACAGGTCAACCGGCCGGTCCGCCGCCGCGACGTCGATCACAGCCATCCTGCGCCCTTGAGATCGGGGCGGAACGACCGCCCAACCGGCACGCGGCGGCCGTCGGTCAGGCGAAGGACGGTGCGCTGGCCCTCGCGCTCGGCGCCGACCACGGCCTCGGCGGCCACCCACCATGAGCGATGCACGCGCCGGCCCAGACCGTTCAGTTCGCGCGCGGCGTCCTCCATCCGGCACAGGATCATCTCCGATCCACCTGCATGATGCACGAAGAGGTAATGATCCTGCATCTCGAGGCAGAAAAGTCGCCCCTCCAGCGGGCGCGGAAGCCGCGCGGCGAACAGAGACAGCCCGGGGCAGTGCCGCGAGCCGCCGCCTGCCTCCGACCCCGATGATCCGCTTGCCCCGGCCGGATCGGGCCGGGCGGCCATCTGCTCCCGCATGTCCTCCCATGTGTAGAACGGCAGGGATATGGCGGCGAGCAACAGAAGAACCTGCCCGAACAGGACCGCAACATTGCCGGGCCAGCCGATGCCCGAAAGCCCGTTGGCCAGCGTCACCACGCCTGTCGCGGGTACCGCCGCAAGACAGGCACCCACTAGCGGCACCGAGATCCGCGGCATCGGCATACGGTCACCCGCCACCGCATCCAGCCGGCGCAGGACTGCATCGGCAAGCACCCAGTTCGCAGAGACCAGGGCCAGCCAGTAGGCCATCCGCGGGACGGCAGGCAGCAGATCATAGGTGCCGAACGGCCCGAGCAGCCCCAGCACGAGGCCGACCACAAGGGGCGGGCCGAGGCGCAGGGACAGGCGGGACATACGTTCGCGCATCGTGAACGGACCTTAGCATGCCGTTCGCGCAAATTCCCTACCGTTTCCGCAACTTCTCTGGTGGGGGGCCAGCGGCGTCCCTATTCCGGCCGCATCACGAGAGCGGCAAAGGCATCGCCCCATGACCCAGATCATCCTGTTCATGCACATTCTGGCCGGCGTCGTGGCGCTGGCCACGGCCGGTGTCGCCGTCGGCAGCGCCAAGGGTGGCTGGCTGCACCGCCGCGCGGGCAACGCCTACACGCTCGCCATGCTGGCCGTCGGCCTCAGCGCCTTGATGCTGGCGGTGGTGCACCCCAACCCGTTCCTTTTCGCCGTGGGGGTCTTCAGCCTCTACCTCGTCTTCACCGGCTGGCGCGCGGCGATGCTGCGCGACGGGCGACACCGGACCCTTGACCACGCGGGCGGCGCTGTGATGGCGCTGGCGGGGCTCGGCATGCTGGGCTGGGGTGCGCAGGGTGTGGTGGCGGGCAGTGGCGCGCAGCCGGTGATCCTGCTCGCCTTCGGCTCCATCGGGTTGACCATGGCGTTGGTGGACTGGCGCGACTGGGCGCGCGGGCCGGTCACGGGCAAGGCGCGCATCGCGCGGCATCTGGGGCGGATGCTGGGTGGCACCATCGCCACAATCACTGCCGCGGGCGTCGTGAACCTCGGGTTCCTGCCCGACCTCGTGGTGTGGCTCGGGCCGACCGCGCTGATCACCCCCGTCATCTGGTGGTGGACCGCCCGCGTGATGCGCGGTCCCGTCCGCACCTGACCCCTTGAACGGAGGCACCACCATGCTTGCACGCCGCCTGACCCGCATCGCGTTCTTTACCCTTGCCGCGCTGGCCGTCCTGATCCTCGCCGCCTTCCTGTGGCTGCGGCAGAGCCCCTACTGGGCAGGAATCACTCTGTTTTCGGAAAGCCACAGGGTGGAAAACTTCCGCGCGATGGACCGGGTCTTTCCCTCGCGGCAAGTGGCCCGTGGCGACAGCGTCTGGACTTTCGACCGCACCCCGGTCCCGCTGCCCGAAACCTACAGCTTCGGTGGCGAAACCCCTGACCTCGCCGCCTT
>SLBI01000148.1 GCA_007126375.1 Paracoccaceae bacterium | reverse complement strand
TGCGCGCCGACGAGGGCGGACTTGCGCAGGACCGGCAGCCGCGCCAGCGCCCGCGCGTCGGTGATGGCTGCTGGGTCCACGCCGGCCAGCGCCTCTGCCAGACCCGCCGATGCCTGCGCTCGGGCGATCTGGGCGGGCAGCGCCTTCGCCAGATCGGCGGCTCGGGCTTCGGGGCAGCGGGTTTCGAACGCGTCATAGGGACTGGGCATCGCGGGATCCTCTTGCGCCGGTTGTCAGTTGCCGCAGCCGGCGCCAGACCGAACCGGAGGGCTGGGCACCGTGCCGCAGGAACAGAACACACAGCAGTCGCCCGGTTCGCGGCGCAGGACGCGTCCGCAGAGCGGGCAGTCGAACGAGAACTGGCAAGCGCCGCCGGGCATCCGGGCCTCGGTCCTGCCACCGCAGGCCGGGCGGGTGATTTCGGAAACGGGCAGCATCATGGACGGCCTCACGCGAGCCAGCGCTTGCGCCGGCGGTAGCTGCGCACCTCGCGATAGCTGCGCCGGCCGGTGTCGGACATGCCGAGGTAGAATTCCTTGACGTCCGGGTTCTCGCGCAGGGCCTGGGCATTGCCCTCCATCACCACCCGCCCCGATTCGAGGATGTAGCCGGTGTGGGCAAAGCGCAGCGCGACATTCGTGTTCTGTTCGGCCAGCAGGAAGGTCACGCCCTGCTCCTCGTTCAGCCGCTTGACGATGTCGAAGATCTGTTCGACCAGTTGCGGCGCGAGGCCCATGGAGGGTTCGTCAAGCAGGATCATCTCCGGCCGGCTCATCAGCGCCCGGCCGATCGCGGTCATCTGCTGTTCTCCGCCCGAGGTATAGCCGGCCTGGCTGCGGCGACGTTCGCGCAGGCGCGGGAAATACCCGTAGACCAGTTCGAGATCCGCCGCGATGGCGGCGCGCCCGTCCTTGCGGGTGAAGGCGCCGGTGAGCAGGTTCTCCTCGACCGTCAGATGCTCGAAGCAGTGGCGCCCCTCCATCACCTGGATGACTCCGCGGTTGACCAGTTCGGCCGGGCCGCCATGCGCGACATTCTCGCCGCGATAGAGGATCGAGCCCTTGGTCACCTCGCCGCGCTCGGAATGCAGCAGGCCCGAGATCGCCTTGAGCGTGGTCGATTTCCCCGCCCCGTTGCCGCCCAGCAGCGCGGTGATCCCACCCTTGGGCACGGTCAGGCTGACCCCCTTCAGCACGAGGATCACATGGTTGTAGATCACCTCGATGTTGTTGACCTGAAGCAGGGTCTCGCGGGTCTGTCCGGCGTCGAGCATGGGCGGGGTTCCGTCGCTGTCAGGGTCGGGCGTGGTAGGGGTGGCGCGCGCCCCGCGGGGCGCGGCGCCGGAGTGCGGCAGCCGACCAGAGCAGTCCCCGCTCCGGCCGGCAAGGCCGGGATCAGCCGCCCGAACGCTCCAGGCAGGCCGGGGTGATGTTGTTCTCGGCCGCGTAGGCGAGGCTGTCCTCCATCACCATCTCCATGATAAGATCGCGGTCGGACTGGATCCAGTCGGTGATCAGGTTCCAGGTGCCCTCGTTGGCGTCCCACTGCTGTATCATCGCCATGCCCGAACCGCCGTGGTTCTGGCAGGTCACCTCGAAGGGCGGGCCGAAGCTGGGCAGGCCGAGCTCGGCCATCAGCTCTTCGGTCATCACGAGGTTGGCCATGCCGTCGCGCATCATCGCGGGCGTGATCTGGGCGACGCCATGGATCTCCTGCGCGACCTTGGCGGCCTCGACCGCGAGCATGGCGGCATACAGGCCCCGCGAGTAGAGCACAGTGCCGATCTCGTCGCCGGTGCCGGCGGTGAGGCCGCGATCCACCACATAGTTCTGGATGTCGTCGTAGATCGGATAGTCGCGCCCGGTGCCGTGCATGGCGAGCGACTTGTAGCCATGCGCGCCCGCGCCGGCCGGCCGCACGTCCTGTTCGGAGCCTGACCACCAGACGCCGATGAAGTTCTCCATCGGGAAGCGGATGTTGGCGGCCTCCTGAACGGCGGTGGAGTTCATCACCCCCCAGCCCCACATCAGCACGTAGTCGGGCCGCTCGCGGCGGATCTGCAGCCACTGGCTGCCCTGTTCCTGGCCGGGGCTGTCCACGCCGATGGGAAGGAATTCATAGCCCAGCCGTTCCGACAGCCGGGTCAGCGTCGGGATGGGCTCCCGGCCATAGGCGGAGTTGTGATAGAGCAGAACGATCTTCTTGCCGTCGAGCGATCCGTCGTTCTCCTCCAGCAGATAGTTGATGATCACGCTGGCGCCGTCCCAGTAGGTGCCGGGATAGTTGAAGGTCCAGTTGAAGACCTCGCCGTTCACCGCCGAGGTGCGGCCATAGCCCATGGTATGCATGGGGATCTGATCCTGCATCGTGCGGGGGATCAGCTGATAGGTGATGCCGGTCGACAGCGGCTGGATCACGAGCGGGCTCTCGCCGCGCACGCCCTGATAGCACTCCACCCCGCGCTCGGTGTTGTAGGCGGTCTCGCATTCCGACTGGCGGATGCGCACGCCGCCGATGCCGCCGTCGCGCTCGTTGACCAGCGTGAGATAGTCGGAATAGCCGTCGGCGAAGGGGATGCCGCCGGGGGCGAAGGGCCCGGTGCGATAGCTCAGCGAGGGAAAGTGCAGTTCGGCGAGCGCAGGCGCGGCCGCCGTCATGCCCACCGCCAGTGCGGCGGCGAAATGCGTCATCTTCATCGGTTCCTCCCTTTCGATGACGGTGGCGCAGCGCCGTTCTTGTGGTCTTCGGCGCGGCGGTTCGGGGGCCGCCCCCTCAGTAGGGGAACGGCCACAGACGCAGTTTCTCCTTCACGGTGCGCCACAGTGCGGTCAGCCCGTGCGGTTCGGCGATCAGGAAGATCAGGATCAGCGCGCCGATGATCATGATCTCGAAATGCGCGGCGAGATCGGTGGGCCAGCCCATGCTGTTCACCAGCAGCAGTTTCAGCAGCACCGGCCCGACGATCAGGAAGGCCGCGCCGATGAAGGCGCCCATCACCGAGCCCAGGCCGCCGACGATCACCATGAAGAGCACGAGGAACGACTTGTCGATGCCGAACACCTCGCCGGCCTCGACCGCGCCGAGATAGACGGTGAACAACAGCGCGCCGGCGATGCCGATGTAGAACGAAGAGATCGCGAAGGCCGTCAGCTTGGCCTTCAGCGGGTTCACGCCGATGATCTCGGCGGCGATGTCCATGTCGCGGATCGCCATCCAGGACCGCCCCAGCGTGCCTCGGGTGAGGTTGCGCGCCAGCCAGGCGAGGCCCACCACGAAGACCAGACAGACCAGATAGACCGCCCAGGAAGGCGCCGTCGGCCCGGTCACCGCCACCCCCAGGATCGTCCGCGTGGGCGCATTGATCTGGCCCGAGGCGGAGTAGTTGAAGAACCAGGGCACGCGGGTAAAGAGCCAGATCAGGAAGAACTGCGCCGCCAGGGTCGCGACGGCAAGGTAGAAGCCCTTGATCCGCAGCGAGGGCAGCCCGAACAGCACGCCCACCCCGGCGGTCACCACGCCGGCCAGGATGATCACGAAGACGATGTTGAGCCCGGGAAAGGCGGTCATGATCTTGAAGGCGGCATAGGCCCCGGTCGCCATGAAGGCCCCGGTGCCGAGGCTGAGCTGGCCGCAGTAGCCGAGCAGCAGGTTCAGCCCCATCGCCGCGATCACGTAGATCAGGAAGGGGATGACGATCGCCTGGGCCAGGTAGTCGGTGATGAAGAAGGGCGCCGCGCCGAAGGCGAGGGCCAGCGCCAGCCAATAGGCCCAGCGGTCGCCCTTGATCGGGAAGGTCTGGCTGTCCTCGACATAGGAGGATTTGAAGTCGCCGGCCTCGCGGTAGATCATGGCTCAGACCTTCTTTGCGTTGAGCTCTTTGCTGACAGCGTCGGCCGTTGCATCACCGCAGCCCCGATTTGCTCTTCAGGGCTGACGAAATCTCGTTCAGTTTCTGGCAAGCGTAGCCAAAGAACAGACAAGAAGATGATGCTAGAATATATACAGGCGCTACGATGCCAGAATCCGCAAATGCAAAGAAGAAAATTGCCGAGAGAATATAGAAAATAACTGCCATCACCATTCTTTAGACCCTCTCGATGATCTTTTCGCAGAACAGCCCCTGCGGCCGGAACAGCAGGAAGACGAGCGCGAGCATGTAGGCGAACCAGTTTTCGGT
>SLBI01000247.1 GCA_007126375.1 Paracoccaceae bacterium | reverse complement strand
GCCGGGACTTCCCTCGCCCGGGGGCGCGGTATAAGCACGCGGTCGCCGAACCACGGAGGCCACGATGCGCCGCGCCGAGATCGCCCGCAAGACCGCCGAGACCGAAATCTCCGTCGCCGTCGCCCTCGACGGCACCGGCGCAGGCCGGATCGCCACCGGCATCGGCTTCTTCGACCACATGCTCGACCAGCTTGCGCGGCATTCGCTGATCGACATGGACATCGCCGCGTCGGGCGATCTGCACATCGACGACCACCACACGGTCGAGGATACCGGCATCGCCCTGGGCCAGGCGCTGGCGAAGGCGCTGGGCGACAAGACGGGCATCCGCCGCTACGGCTCCTGCCATCTCGCCATGGACGACGCGCTGGTGCGCTGCGCGCTCGACCTCTCGGGACGGCCGTTCCTGATGTGCAACCTGCCCTTCCCTACCGCGAAGATCGGCAGCTTCGACTCGGAACTCGTCCGGGAGTTCATGCAGGCGCTGGCAACGCATGGCGGCATCACCCTGCATCTGGACCTGCTGCACGGGCTCAACGGCCATCACATCGCCGAGGCCGCCTTCAAGGCCGTGGCACAGGCCCTGCGCGCCGCAGTGGAGCCCGACCCGCGGCGCGCCGACGCCATCCCCTCCACCAAGGGGACGCTCTGAGCCCATGCGCGCGGTCATCGTCGATTACGAGAGCGGCAACCTGCACTCGGCCGAAAAGGCGTTCCAGCGCATGGCGGCCGAGACCGGCGGCGGCAGCGTCACGGTGACCGCCGACCCCGAGACGCTCGCGGATGCCACCCACATCGTCCTGCCCGGTGACGGGGCCTTTCCCGCCTGCCGCCGGGCGCTGGACGCGGTGCCGGGCATGGTCGAGGCGCTGACGGAACAGGTGATCGGCCGCGGCAAGCCGTTCCTCGGCATCTGCGTGGGCATGCAGTTGCTGGCCGACATAGGGCGGGAATACGCCGACACGCCGGGCCTTGGCTGGATCGGCGGAGAGGTGGTGCGCATCGTGCCCGGGACCGTGGCACTGAAGGTGCCGCACATGGGCTGGAACGATCTGGTGATCGACCGGGGCCATCCGGTGCTCGCCGGCATCGCCACCGGCGATCACGCCTATTTCGTGCATTCCTATCACTTCGTGCCGGCCGATCCGGTGCACCTGCTGGCCCATGCCGACTATGGCGGGCCCCGCGCCGCGATCGTCGGGCGAAACAACATCGTCGGCACCCAGTTCCATCCGGAAAAGAGCCAGGCGACCGGGCTCAGGCTTATCGGCAATTTTCTGCACTGGCGCCCCTGAGCGCGCCGCCGCTCGGTCCATTGGCGAGTCAATCCTTGCGCGATGCCTTCTCGGCCAGCCCCGAGACCCCTTCGCGCCGTTCGAGTTCCGCCAGCACCTCGGCGAGGGTGACGTCGTGCGCGGCCAGCATCACCAGCAGGTGATAGAGCACGTCGGCGGCTTCGGCGGTCAGCCGGACGCGATCGCCGCGCACCGCCTCGATCACCGCCTCCACAGCCTCCTCGCCGAATTTCTTCGCCGCCGCCTCGGGACCGGCGGCAAGCAGCTTCGCCGTCCAGCTGCTGCCCGGATCGGCGCCGCGGCGGGCGGCGATGGTGGCGGCGAGCCGCTCGAGCGCGCTCATGCCGGCCGCACCGGAACGCCGGCCGCGGCCATGTGCGCCTTGGCCTGACCGATGGTGAAGGTGCCGAAATGGAAGATCGAGGCGGCGAGGACGGCCGACGCGTGCCCCTCGGCGATGCCCTCGACCAGATGGTCGAGCGTGCCGACGCCGCCGGAGGCGATCACCGGGATCGGCACGGCATCGGCAATGGTGCGTGTCAGCGCAAGGTCGAAGCCCGATTTCGTGCCGTCGCGGTCCATCGAGGTGAGCAGGATCTCGCCCGCTCCCTTCGCCGCCACGGTGTCGGCGAAGGCCACGGCATCCACGCCGGTGGGGCGCCGGCCGCCATGGGTGAAGATCTCCCACCGCCCCGCATCCACCCGCTTGGCGTCGATGGCGACCACGATGCACTGGCTGCCGAAGCGGTCGGCGGCGCGGGCGACGACATCGGGGTCGGCGACGGCGGCCGAGTTGAAACTGACCTTGTCGGCGCCGGCCAGGAGCAGCGCGCGCACATCCTCGGGCGTGCGCACCCCGCCGCCCACGGTCAGCGGCATGAAGCAGGCCTCGGCGGTGCGGGTGACCAGATCGAACATGGTGCCGCGGTTCTCGTGCGTGGCGTGGATGTCGAGGAAGCAGAGTTCGTCCGCACCGGCGGAGTCATAGGCACGCGCAGCCTCCACCGGATCGCCGGCATCGACCAGATCGACGAAGTTCACCCCCTTGACCACGCGGCCGTCGGCGACGTCGAGGCAGGGTATGATCCGGGTCTTGAGCATCTGCGCTCCTGTCGGTCGCGCCCTTGTTACCCGGCCAGCCGGCGCGATCAAGCCTCGCACGGCCGGTCAGGGTTGTGCGCGGCACCATCGACCCCCACGCTGCGCCGGGCAAGTCATCGCTCGAAAGGAGACGCACCGATGAAGCATCTCGCCATCCTCGCCGGCGCGGCCGCACTCGGCCTCACCGCACCTGCGACCGCGAAGGGCGATGTGGTCCGCATATCCAGCCCGCATTCGGTGTCAGAAACCGTGGAGCGGCTTGCCGCGGCGGTCGAAGGCGCCGGTGCGACGGTCTTTGCCGAGGTGCCGCATTCGGCCGGCGCCGAGAGCATCGGCGCCGAACTCGCACCGATGACGCTGGTGATCTTCGGCAATCCCCGGATCGGCACGCCGCTGCTGCAGGCCGATCCGCTGACCGGCCTCGACCTGCCCTTGCGCGTCCTTGTCTACGAAGATCGGGCGGGCGATGTCTGGCTGGCGCATTCCGACCCTGCGCAGCTGGCAGAGCGCCACGACCTCGCCGGAGCCGAGGACGGCGTTGCGGTGATCGCGCAGGCGCTTGGCAATCTGACCGCAGCGGCCGCCGCGGAAGACTAGACGAGGGCGGCCAGCGCTTCGGCAAGATCCAGCGCCCCGTCGTAGAGCGCCCGGCCCGAGATCGCGCCGGAGATCACGCCGGTGTCGCGCAGGGCGATGAGGTCGGCAAGCGAGGCGACCCCGCCGCTGGCGATCACCGGCACCGAGACCGCGCGGGCCAGCGCCGCGGTGGCGGCGGTGTTGGGTCCCTGCATGGCGCCGTCACGGTCGATGTCGGTATAGATGATGGCGGCAATCCCGGCATCCTCGAAGCGTTTCGCCAGTTCGGTCGCCTCCAGTTCTGTCGCCTCGGCCCAGCCACGGGTTGCGACGCGGCCGGCGCGGGCATCCAGCCCCACCGCGACGCGACCGGGAAAGCTGCGGGCGGCCTCGCGCACCAGGTCGGGGCTCTCCACGGCGGCGGTGCCGAGGATGACCCGGGCGATGCCATGGCTCAGCCAGTCCTCGATGGTGGCCATGTCGCGGATACCGCCGCCGAGCTGGCAGGGCACCGTCACCGCGCCGAGGATCGCCCCCACGGCGGCGGCGTTCTCCGGCCGGCCGGCGAAGGCGCCGTCGAGATCGACCAGATGCAGCCATTCGCAGCCGGCCGCGACGAAGCTGCGCGCCTGTGCCGCGGGATCGTCGCCGAAGACCGTGGCCGAGGACATCTCGCCGCGCAGCAGCCGCACGCACTGGCCCGCCTTCAGGTCGATCGCAGGAAAGAGGATCATCGTCGCGTGCTCCGCTGTGCGCTTTCCTGTGCCACATGCGCGGCGGAATGCAAAGCCCGAAGGGATTCCCCAAGCCCCTGATCGGAAATGCAAACCGAGGCCGGCCTTCCGTCGCGCGGCGGGATCGCTATAGTGGCGTAAACAGCAGGGAACGCCCGATGATCGTGATGCTTCGTATCCTCGCCCTGATGGCGGGGCTCCTTGCCGCGCTGCCCGCGGCCGCTCAGCAGACACAGACGGACGCGGCCGGATCCGGCAACGGAACCGCCACCGGCGCCGAGGCGGCGCAGCGGCTGGCCGATCTGCTGCGCGACGAGGCGGCGCGCGAGGCGCTGATCGCGCGACTTCTGGCAGCGGCAGAGGACGCCGGGCTGGCCGAAGGCGAAGGCGAGGCGGCAGCCGACACGGCACCTCTGATCCAGCTGTCGGCTGCGCGGCAGATCGCGGAGCAGACCCGCGAGCTGGGCGAGGGTGCGGCTGCGCTTGTCGCCGCCCTGCTGCGATCTGCCGGCGATGTGCTGGGCATCTTCACCGGCGAACGCGTGGTGAACTGGGGCGAACTGCAGGCGGCGCTTGCATCGGTGGGGCTGGTCGCGCTGGTGACGCTGGCGCTGTTTCTGGTGCTGCGCAGCGTATCTCACCGTTTCTTCGGCTTCCTCTCGACGCGCGGCAACGGCAGGGGATGGCCGCTTGCAGCGGCGCGGCTCGTGGCCTTCGGCCTGACGGATGCCGGACTGATCCTGCTCGCCTGGGCTGCCGGCTATGCCACCGCGCTGGCGACCGGGGTGCAGGGAACGATGGATGTCCGCCAGAGCCTGTTCCTCAACGCATTCCTGCTGATCGAACTGGTCAAGGTGGCGCTGCGGCTGGCGCTGATGCCGCGCCACGCGCCGTTGCGCTTTGCACCGATGGGCGACGAGACCGCGGCCTACTGGTACTTCTGGACCTCGCGCCTCGTCAGCCTGCTCGGCTACGGCATTCTGCTGGCGGTGCCGATCGTCAATGCCGCCGTCTCCTTCACCGTCGGGCGAAGCCTTATGCTGCTGATCGTGGTGACCGCGTTGCTCACCGCCGTTCTGATCGTGCTTCAGAACCGGGCCGCCGTGCGCGATGCGCTGCGCGCGCGCAATCTGCGCGACCCCGACGACGTGCTGGGCCGTCTGCTCGCGCGGCTGGGCGCAGTCTGGCATATCCTCGCGATCATCTATCTCGTCGCGCTGTTCGTGATCTGGTCCGCCAGCCCGGGCGACGCGGCGCTGCGCTTCATGCTGGTGGCCACCGGACAGTCGGCGCTGGCGGTGCTGGCCGGTGTGCTGGCGACACTGGCGATCAGCCGGGCCATCGCCGCCGGTTTGCGCCTGCCGCAGGACCTGCGCCAGGCACTGCCGCTGCTGGAGACCCGGCTCAACGCCTTCGTTCCGACGGTGCTGAAGGGTATCCGGCTTGGCGTGGCGGTGATCGTGATCCTCGCCATCGCCCATGCCTGGCAGCTGGTCGACGCGCTGGGCTGGGTCGCCTCCGAGGCCGGCGCCGATCTGGTCTCGCGGCTGTTGTCGGCCGCTCTGGTGGTGCTGGTGGCGGGCGCGCTCTGGCTCGGGATCTCTTCGTTCGTCGAGTATCGGATGAACCCGGAGGCCGGCCGGCCGCCAACCGCCCGCGAGCGCACGCTCCTCGCACTCTTCCGCAACGCCTTCACCATCGTGCTGGTGGTCATCGCGGCGATGCTGACGCTGGCGCAGCTGGGCATGAACATCGCGCCATTGCTGGCCGGGGCCGGGGTCATCGGCCTCGCGATCGGCTTCGGCAGCCAGAAGCTTGTCTCCGATGTGATCAACGGCGCCTTCATCCAGATCGAGAACGCGATGAACGAGGGCGATGTGGTGACGGTGGGCAGCACCACCGGCGTGGTCGAGAAGCTGACGATTCGCTCGGTGGGGCTGCGCGACCTGTCGGGCACCTATCACCTGATCCCCTTCGGCTCGGTCGATCAGGTCTCGAACTTCATGCGCGGCTTCGGCTATCACGTCGCCAACATCGGCGTCGCCTACCGCGAGGACACCACCGAGGTGAAGCGGCTGATGCAGGAGGCGTTCGACCGGCTGGTGGCGACCCATCACGGCGCCGACATCGTCGGCCCGTTCGAGATGCACGGAGTGGTGGAACTGGGCGATTCGGCGGTGGTGGTGCGGGGCCGGATCAAGACCCGGCCCGGCATGCAGTGGGCGGTCGGCCGCGCCTATACCGAAACGGTGAAGCAGGTGCTGGACGCCGCCGGGGTGGAAATCCCTTTCCCCCATGTCACGCTCTACATGGGCGAGGACAAGGATGGCGGAGCGCCACCGCTCAACATCCGCCGCGCGGTCGAGGCGCGCGCGCGCGAACTGCCCCGGCCCGCCCGGCCCGATGCCGAGCCCCCCGCGGGGGGGATGGCGGCAACGCGACAGGCTGCCGGAGAACCGGAGAGCCGGCGCGACATTCCGACCGATGCGGATGTCTCGGACGGAAGCGACGCCGGGCGTTCGGGCTGACGACCGCTCAGATTCGCGACGAGATCACGCCGGTGGCGAAGCCGGCCTTGCGCAACTCGCCGAACAGCCTCTGATGCTCGATCTTCGGGCAGCGGTTCATCACCACGTCGATGCCGCGCGCCCTTGCCTGTGCGGCCGCACCGGCATGCTCCACGCCGATCTGCATCCAGATCGTGCGCACCCCTGGCAGCACCGCCAGCGCCGTCCCGACGATGTCGGGCACCGCCTCGGGGCGGCGGAAGATATCGACCATGTCAATCTCGGGCGGGCAGTGCTCCAGCCCGGCCCGCACCTCTTCGCCGAAGAGCCGCTTGCCAGCATGCCCCGGATTGACCGGAATCACCCGATAGCCACGCAGCGACAGGTAGCGGGCCACGAAATGCGACGGGCGCAGCGGATCCGGCGAGACGCCGACAATGGCGATAACGCGGGTCCGCGTCAGGATTTGGCGCAGAAGGGTGTCGTCCACGGCCATCTCGGACCTCGCGCAGCTCCGGAAGCACATAGGTAGCCGAGCCTGACGCCCGGAGAAAGCCCCGCAGACGCGCCGGCGCAAAGAAGCGCCCGGTCCAGAGGGCCGGGCGCAGTAACGGAACGAGGGACAGTGAAGAGAAACGCGAATGTTCCGAACTCACGCTTCGAAACAACATTTAGCGACCCGTCACACGCGTTTAAGAGGCTATCGCGCAGCTGTGAAGCTTGCGTTAATCCCGCTCGTCCTCTGCGCTGGAGGCCTCGGCCCGGCGTGGTGGCCAGTTGCTGCGGGCAGCCCGCAGCATGCCCTGCGGATCGGTCATGAACCGCGCCAGCTCCGCCGCGCCTTCGGCCATGTACAGCCGGCCGTCAATGACGGCCCAGTGCTCGGGGTCGGCCGGAACGGGGCGCCCCTGCGCCACCGACAGCGCGCAGAAGCCGCCGAATTGCGGCAGATAGGCCTTGGGATTGGCCTCGAAGGCGGCGCGGTGAGCCGGCGTCGCGAAATGCCAGCGCACGCCGCGCCAGCGCAGCGCGATGTCGGGTGCGCCCGGCTGCGCCCGGCCTTCTGCGAAATACGCCACCGGATCGAAACCGCCGACCGCCACCCCCTGCGGCGCCACCAGCCGCCGATGCGTGTCACCCAGTGCCGGAACCGCCCAGCACAGCAGCAGGATGCAGACCGTCAGCCATCCCGGGGGCGGTCGCCGAACGGGAGCGGTGACGGCCGGCAGGCTGGCGGTGCGAAGGCTGGGGGCGGACATCATGATGCACAGCATGGCGCACGGGACGGCTGGCGGAAAGGCCCCCCTTCGCGACTGTGATGGGCCGGACCCAATGGACGGCGCTCACCGCCGCCGCGCGGCATGGAGGGCGACCGCAGCGGCATTCGAAACGTTGAGCGAGCCGAAATCCCCGGCTGCAGCGATCCGCACCAGCCGGTCGCAGGCCGCGCGCGTTCCGGCGCGCAACCCCGGCCCCTCGGCGCCCAGCACGAGACCGAGGGGCCGCGCCGCGCCAGCCGCCGCCACCGCCTCCTCCAGCGCCGCCTCGGCGGCACCGTCGAGACCGAGCAGCAGGTACCCCATCCCGCGCAGCTCCTCCATCGCCGCGGCAAGGTTGCGCACCCGCAGATAGGGCTGCCGTTCCAGCGCGCCGCTGGCGGCCTTGGCCAGCGCACCGGTCTCGGGCGCGGCATGGCGGGCCGGCGCGATCACCGCCCGCGCCCCGAACACCTCGGCCGAGCGCAACACGGCACCGGCGTTGTGCGGATCGGTCACCCGGTCGAGCAGCATCACCGTCGCCGGCGCCGCGCCGTGCTCGGGATCGCAGAGCGTCGCCAGCGGCCCCCACTCCAGCGGGCGGACCTCCAGCGCCGCACCCTGATGCACCGAGTCGGGATCCAGCGGGGCGGGAAAGCGACGTGCATCGGCGATCTCGGGAGCGATCCCGGCGGTGGCGATCGCTTCGCCCAGCCGGTCGGCCGCGTTCCGCGTCACGATCAGCCGCAGCCGGTGCCGGGCCGGGTTCAGCAGCGCATCGCGCACCGCATGCAGCCCGAACAGCCAGACGGTCACGGCGTCGGCCGCGCGCCGAGTGCGTTCCTTCTCGATCACCCAGGCCGGTTTCTTCATCGCCGTCTCCACGCGCCCCGTCGGGCACCATGGCCGCCGCCCGGCGCCGCCGCAACCCGCCGCGCAGCGCCCGGCGGCAGGGGAGAATCCGGTTGACGGCCTCATGACCAGCCGATATCCCGCCCCGGCGTCGGGCGACGTGCTGCAAGGTGCGGCAGCGGACTGTAAATCCGCCGGGGAGACCCATGCCTGGTTCGATTCCAGGGTCGCCCACCACTTCACACGCCGAAATCCGGGTCGTTCAGATGTGAAGCGCGCCCCAGCGTTCGATCAACTCCTGCTGCATCTGCCGGGCCCGCTGCGCCCACTGGCGGCCGCCGGCCGGGCGCTCGCGGTCGGCGGCGGCGATGCGGGCCCGCGTCTGCATGTCCGCGGCGAAGATGGCGAAGGCCAACTGGCGCCCCGCCGGCGGGGTGACATAGCCGGCGAGCCCGCTGACGAAGTTCAGCGTGCCGGTCTTGGCCGCAACCTCGAAGGGCTGGGTCGGCAGCGGACGACCGTTGCGATCCCGCAGGGGAATGTCGCGCATCATCCCGTGCAGCCGGTCGGCGACGCGGGGGGCGGTGAGCAGCCGCACCATCTGCGCCGGGGCGACCCGTGACGCCTCGCCCAGCCCGGAGTGATCGACCAGCCGCAGCGCCCCAAGCGCGTACCGGCCACTGGCCCAATCCGCCATCACCCCGGCCGACTGCGCCAGCGAGGCCGGCCGCACGCCCCGCGCCTGCGTTGCGGCGAGGCCGACCGCCTCGGCCGTGAGATTGGTGGACCATCGCATCATGTCGCGCAGAAGCGGGCCGAGAGGCGCCGAGACATGCTCGGCCAGCACCGTGCCCTGCGGCTGCGCCCTGCCGAGGCGCTCGGGCGGCGGCAGGACACTGCCTCGGGCGCGCGCGAGGCCGCGCAGGACGTCGCCGGCATAGAGGTCGGGGTGGCGGACCGGCAGCCAGCGGCTGCCCTCGCGGCCCAGAGCCGGTGCCGCGACCGTCCAGCGGTCGCTGCCGCCGCCATCCGCATGGGTGTAGAGCGGCGTCTGCCGGTTCACCACCTGCATGGTCGCCACGGAAACCGCAGCGTTGTGCCGGTTGCCCGGCGCATCCATCACCACCTCATGCCCGCCCCCGACCCGGCGCCAGCGGAAATGCACGCGGTTGTAGTTGAGGTTCAGCCCCGAGATCGACGGGTTGTAGCCAACGTGATCGGGCTGGCCGGGGTCGATCCGGCCGATGGCCGGGAGCGCCGCGCCCTGCACGAGGAAGCGGCCGGTCACCGCCTGAACGCCCCGGTTGCGCAGCGCCTGGGCAAGATCGGCCATGGCATCGGTATCGAGGGTGGGATCGCCGCCGCCCAGAAGCACCAGATCGCCCTCGATACGGCCGCCGCTGACCGGGCCGGTCGCCACCAACCGGGTCGCGAAGCGATGCCCCTCGCCAAGCGTCTCCAGCGCATAGAGCGCAGTCAGCGCCTTCACCACGCTGGCGGGGGGCTGGGTGCGATCGGGCAGCCGCGCCTCGATGACCTCGCCGGTGGCGGCATCCGCCACGGCATAGGCCACCTGCCCGCCCAGTCGCGCCGCCTCGATCAGCGCCTCGGCCGCCGGCGCCACCGCACCCGACGCGGCGCGATCGGGCCGTATCGGCGGCAGCGGCGAGCGCGACGGCGCATTGGCACATGCCGGCAGCGCCGCCCCCGCCATCAGCGCCGAAACCACCCAGCGGCGCGTGACCACGCGTTCGCTCATGCCTCGGTCCTGTCCGGTCCGCGCCCCCGCATGCCGCCAGTTAATCGCAGCGCCGGGCCCGGCGCAATGCTGGCCATCGCCGCTTGCAGGCGTGGCGCCGGGCCGGGGCGGCTCGACTGGCGCCGCTCGCCCATGCGCACCGGGTGGCGCCGGCCAGGGTGCAAGCGGGTCTGGCGCCGCGCGCGCTGCGGGCGGTCAGAGCGCACGATCGAGCTTTGTCGAGAGATGGATCAGGCTCTCGGTGGCGCGCACGCCCGGGATGGCGCCGACGGCATCGAGCACCGCATCCAGTGCCGCAGTAGACCCTGCCGCCACCTGCACCAGCAGATCGAAGCGGCCCGAGGTGGTGTGCACCCGCTCGACCTCGGGCAGGGCCTTCAGCCGGGCCACCGTCGCGGTCTGGCTGCGCGGCTCGATCGTCAGCAGCACGGTGGCGCGGATGCGCCCCGCGCGGGCGGCCTCGCCCAGCTTCAGCGTGTAGCCGGCGATCACACCCGAGTTTTCCAGTCGCTCCAACCGCGCCTGCACGGTGGAGCGGGCCATGCGCAACCGCCGCGCCAGCGTCGCCAGCGACACGCGGGCATCCGCGGAAAGCTGTGCGATCAGGGCGCGATCCGTGTCATCCATGTCACTTCCGTCATTATGCCGGCAGAACGGGCAATTCAACGATGGATCGAGCTGATTCCACGGTTTTGATCGGTGAGATCGTCAATCATATGCCCCATCCTTGCGTTTGATCGGGCACAGGGCCCGACAGAGGCAGGCGGCGCAACGCGCCATGGGCGCAGCTTACGGAGGGTGGCATGGGTCTGGGCAAGACGATCTGGGCGAACCCCGCGCAATATCTGCAACGCTCCGAGGCCGAGGCACCGGTGCTGTTCTTTGCCCCGGCGGCACTGCAGGCCGTGGCGCGGCGATTCCTGGCCGGGTTTCCGGGCCTCGTGACCTATGCGGTCAAGGCCAACCCGGACGAGGAAGTGATCCAGAACCTCGCTGCGGCGGGCATACGGGGTTTCGACGTCGCCTCCCCCGAAGAGATTGCGCTGATCCGCCGGCTCGTCCCCGACGCGGCGCTGCATTACAACAATCCGGTGCGGTCGCACCGCGAGATTGCGCAGGCGGTGGCATTGAAGGTTGACTCCTATTCGGTCGATTCGGGCTCGGAACTCGACAAGCTGGCCGCACAGCTGCCGGCGGGGCGCGAGATCTCGGTTCGCTTCAAGCTGCCGGTCAGCGGCGCCACTTACGACTTCGGCGCCAAGTTCGGCACCACGCCCGAGGCGGCAGCGGCATTGCTGCGCCGGGTGGCAGCGCTGGGTCATGTTCCCGCGCTGACCTTCCATCCCGGCACGCAATGCACCGACCCGCGCGCCTGGGCGGCCTATATCCACGCCGCGGCCGGTATCGCCGGCGCCGCCGGACTGCGCATCGCCCGGCTGAATGTCGGCGGCGGCTTCCCCTCGCATCGCCGCAGCGCCGAGGCGCCGGGGCTGGAGACGATCTTCGCCACCATCGCCGACAGCACGACCGAAGCCTTCGGTGCCGAGGCCCCGGCGCTGGTCTGCGAACCCGGCCGCGGGCTGGTGGCCGATGCCTTCACCCTGGCCGCACAGGTCAAGGCACTGCGCGACGACGGCACCGTGTTCCTCACCGACGGCATCTACGGGGCGCTGGCCGAGGCACCGGTGATGGGCCTGCCCGACCGTATCGAGGTGCGCCGCCCCGACGGACGGCTGCGCCGCGGCGGCCCGCGCCCCCGCGACGTCTTCGGCCCGACCTGCGACAGCCTCGACCGTCTGCCGGGCTCGGTCCCCCTGCCGGCGGACATAGAGGAGGGCGACCACGTGCTGTTTCACGGCATGGGCGCCTATTCGACGGTGACCAACACCCGGTTCAACGGCTTCGGCGGCCTGATGCTCGCCAATGTGCTCGATCTGACCGGCGAAGTATGAAGTCTCATTGTCCGGACAAGGCGCTTCGCACGGCTGGACAGTGCCGCCCGGAACGCTAGGCTGCCTGACGGAATTGTTGGGGAGCCCGCGATGAACGCCTTCGGCGAAAGCCAGTCGATCCGACGCTTCGAGGATGTCCGCTTCCTCACCGGCCATGGCCGCTACATGGATGACGTGGCGCCGGCCGGGGCACTGCATGCCTTCTTCCTGCGCTCGCCGGTGGCGCACGCCGAGATCACCGCGCTCGACATCGCGGCGGCGCGCGAAGCGCCCGGCGTGCACATGGTGCTGACCGCCGAGGATCTGGAAGCGGCCGGCGTGAGGCTGGGGCTGAAGGCCTATCCGATCAAGCAGCCCGATGGCAGCAACGGCGCCCTGCCGTTGCGTCCGGCGCTGGCGAAGGGGCGGCTGCGCTGCGTCGGCGAACCGGTGGCCGTGGTCGTGGCCGAGACGCTTGCGCAGGCGAGGGACGCGGCCGAGCTGATCGAGCTGGGCTTCGAGGAGATCGCACCGCATCTCGAGGTCGCCCCGGGCGGGCCGGCCGTGCATCCGGCCGAGGCGCCCGACAACGTCGCCTATCGATGGGAGATCGGCGACGCTGCGGCGACGGACGCGGCCTTTGCCGCCGCCGCGCATCGGGTGGCGCTGCGGGTCGCGCACAACCGCATCATCTGCAACGCGATGGAGCCGCGCGGCGCCTTCGCCGAGTGGACCGACGGGCGCCTGCACCTGTGTTTCGGCGGCCAGGGCGTGTGGGAGCCCAAGGCGCAGCTTTCCGCCGCCTTCGGCCTCGATCCCGAACGGGTGCGGGTGACGACACCCGACGTCGGCGGCGGCTTCGGCATGAAGGCGATGGTCTATCCCGAATACATCGCCGTCGCCGCCGCCGCCCGTGCCGCCGGCCGGCCGGTGCGCTGGATGTCCGAGCGCACCGAGGCGATGCTGAGCGACAATGCCGGCCGCGACCTGATCTCCGAGGCCGAGCTTGCCTTCGATGCCGATTACCGGATCACCGGCTACCGGGTGCGGATCACCTCGAACCTCGGCGCCTACAATTCGCAGTTCGGCCAGAACATCCAGGCCGGAGCCTCGGCCCGGGTGCTGACGGGGGTCTATGACATTCCCGTCGCCCATGCCGCGGTGACCGGAATCTACACCAACACGGTGCAGGTCGATGCCTATCGCGGCGCCGGCCGGCCCGAGGCGATCTACACGCTGGAACGGACGATGGATCACGCCGCGCGGCAGTTCGGCATCAGCCCGGCCGAGCTGCGGCGCCGCAGCTACATCGCGCCGGACAAGCTGCCCTACCGCACCGTCTCGGGCGAGCTTTACGATACCGGCGCCTTCGCCCGGGTGCTGACGCGCGCCGAGGCCGAAGCCGATGTGGCGGGCTTTGCCGCCCGCAAGGCCGATGCCGCCGCTCGCGGCCGGCTGCGCGGCCTCGGGCTGTGCAGCTACATCGAGGCGATCCTCGGCTCGCCGACGGAAGGCGCGACGGTGGAATTCGACGCGGACGGCACGGTGTCGCTCCATGTCGGCACACAATCGAACGGGCAGGGCCACGAGACGGTCTTCGCGCAGTTCCTGTCGGATCGCACCGGCATCCCGGTCGAGGCGGTCCGCATCGTGCAGGGCGACAGCGACCGCATTGCCCGGGGCGGCGGCACCGGCGGATCGCGCTCGGTCACGGTGCAGGGGGTGGCAACGCTCGCCGCCGTGCGGAAGATCATCGAGACCTTCACACCCTTCCTCGCCGAGGCGCTGGAGGTGCCGGCCGAGGCGGTGAGCTTCGAGGACGGCACGTTCCGCGCCAAAGGCACCAATCGCACGCTGACCGTGCTGGAGGCCGCCGACCTCGCCCGCGCGCAGGGCCGCACCGATCTGCTGCGTCAGAGCGTGGAGGAGACGCTGCCGGGCCGGTCCTATCCCAATGGCACCCATGTCGCCGAGGTCGAGATCGACCCGGAGACCGGCGTGGTCGAGGTGGTGCGCTATACCGTGACCGACGATTTCGGCAATCTTATCCACCCGATGCTGGCCGAGGGCCAGGTGCATGGCGGCATCGCCCAGGGCCTTGGCCAGGCGCTGTGCGAATTCGGCGCCTTCGACGAGACCGGCCAGCAATTGACCGCTTCCTTCATGGATTACGCGATGCCCCGGGCCGACGACCTGCCGCAGATCCGCTTCACCACCGCGCCGGTCCCTTCCACCGCCAACCCGCTGGGCATGAAGGGCTGCGGCGAGGCAGGCACCGTCGGCGCGCTCGCCGCCATCGGCAACGCGGTGCAGGACGCGCTTTGGGAGGAGGGCGTGCGTCAGGTGGACATGCCCTTCACCCCCGTCCGCGTCTGGGGCTGGCTGCAGAAGGCGAGGGGGTGAGTGCTCCGGCGGCCGAGGCGCCGGCCGCGCCGGCGCCGGTGCGCGATGCCGCCACAGTGGTGGTGCTGCGCGACGCACCGGCCCGGCCGCGCGTTCTGATGGGGCAGCGCGGGGCGGCGGCCGCCTTCATGCCCTCAAAGTTCGTCTTTCCCGGCGGCGCCGTCGATCCCGGCGATGCCGCCATCCCGCTGACCGCGCCGCTCGCGCCCGAATGCGCCGCGCGGCTGG
>SLBI01000190.1 GCA_007126375.1 Paracoccaceae bacterium | reverse complement strand
GCCGCCGGCCGCCGCATAGGCGAGGAGGGGGACGCCGGAGAACCAGGCCGCGAGCACCAGCACGCCCAGTGCCACGATGATCCCGCCCGCCGCCGCCAGCGCCAGCAGCGCGACGCCCGAGAACCATGCCGCCGCTCCCACCAGAACCGCCAGAAGCAGCGCCGTGGCTGCAAGGTAGACCGGCCGCGGGACGGCCCGGTTGCGCCCGCCGGCATCGCGGAAGAGGGCGGCGGCCCGCACCTGTTCGGTGCGGGCGAGCGGCCAGAGGGTGAAGATCAGCGCCGTGAGCACGCCGTAGAGCGCGGCCTCGGCCAGCGGCGCGGAGTGGAAGGAGAAGACCGCCGGCAGCGGCAGCCGCGCCTCCAGTAAAGGAGCAAGCAGTAGGGGGGCGCTCCCGCCCAGCGCGACACCCATCGCCACCCCGAGCGCGGTCAGGGCGCCGATCTGCAGGAAGTAGACGAGGAAGATCGTGCGCCCCGGTGCGCCCAGTGTCTTGAGCGTGGCGATGGTCGCGGTCTTGCCCTCGAGATAGGCGCGCACCGCCGCCGACACGCCGACGCCGCCGACGGCGAGGCCGGCAAGTCCGACCAGCACCAGAAAGGCGCCGATGCGGTCCACGAACATCTCGATCCCGGGCGCACCTCGGCGCGCATCGCGCCAGCGCGCCCCGGCGTCGGGGAAGGCGTCGCGCAGATCGGCACGCAGGGCGTCGAGGTCGGTTCCGGCAGGCAGCCGCATCCGGTAGCGCGTGTCGAAGAGCGTGCCGGGGCCGAGCAGTTCGCTTTGCGCCAGTGCCTCGGTGCGCACCACGGTGCGGGGCCCGAAGCCGAAGCCGCCGCTACCGATGTCGGGCTCGCTGACAAGGATCGCCGTCACCTCGAAGCTCTGCACGCCGAGCCGGAAGCTGTCGCCGATGGCGAGGCCGAGCCGGTCGGCCAGCAGTCGCTCCATCACCGCGCCGGGCAGACCCGAGGCGGTGCGGCCCAGCGCCGTGTCGATGCCGAGGGGCGGGTCGAGCACCGCCGCGCCGACCAGCGGCCAGCCGCCGTCCACACCCTTGACCTGTGTCAGCGCGCGTTCGGCGGCCTCGCCTTCGCCGACAACCGCCATGGAACGGAAGTCGACGATCTCGGACAGCGCTTCGGCGCGATCGGCAAGCCAGGCGCGCTCGGCCTCGTCGGCGAAGCGGTAGGTGAAGCTGACCTCGGCATCCCCGCCGAGGATCGCCGCACCCTCGCGCTGCAGCCCTGCCTCGATCGCGGCACGGACCGAGCCCACCGCGGCGATGGCGCCGACCCCGAGGGCGAGGCAGGCGAGAAATACCCAGAAGCCGGCGAGCCCGCCGCGCAGCTCGCGCCGGGCGATGCGCAGCGCAGGCAGCCAGCCGATCCGCGTGGCGGCGCCGGCCGGGGCGTCGGCGAGGCTCATTCCGCCGCCCTCCGCATTTCCTCGCCCTCGATCCGGCCGTCGTTCAGGCGGATCACCCGGTCGCAGCGGGCGGCGAGGTCGAGCGCGTGGGTGACGAGGATCAGCGTGGCACCGTGCCGGTCGCGCAGGCCGAACAGCATCTCCATGATCGCCTCGCCATTCACACCGTCGAGATTGCCGGTGGGCTCGTCGGCGAGCAGGATCGCCGGGCGCGGCGCGGCGGCCCGGGCAAGCGCGACGCGCTGCTGCTCCCCGCCCGACATCTGGCTGGGGTAATGATCGAGTCGCCTGCCGAGACCGACCGCGCGCAGTTCCGCGGCGGCGCGGTCGAAGGCGTCGGCGCGTCCGGCGAGTTCCAGCGGCGTCGCGACGTTTTCAAGTGCCGTCATCGTCGGGATGAGGTGGAAGGACTGGAACACCACCCCCATATTGCCAAGACGGAACCGGGCGAGCGCATCCTCGTCCATCGCGGTCAGATCACGGCCCAGTGCCAGGACGCTGCCCGCGGTGGCGCGTTCGAGCCCACCCATCAGCATGAGGAGCGAGGATTTGCCCGACCCCGACGGCCCCACCAGACCCAGCGTTTCGCCCTGCGTCACATCGAGCGTGATACCGCGCAGGATTTCCACCGGACCGGCGTTGCCGGCAAGCGTCAGGCAGGCGTCGCGCAGCGACAGGATGGGTGCGGTCATGCGGGCTGTCCTCGGTCTCTTGCCTGCCCGGGCATATGGGGCCGCGGCCCGGCTTGGCAAACCGTTTGCGGTGGCGGCACTGGCGGTTTTCGGCGCATGGGACACCCCTGCCGCCGCCCAGCCGCTGACGGTCACTGCGCTGGGCGACAGCCTGACCCAGGGCTATGGCCTGCCGCAAGAGGAAGGCTTCGTGCCGGTGCTGGAGGGCTGGCTGCGCGAACGCGGCCATGACGTCAACGTCGTCAATGCCGGGGTCTCGGGCGATACCACCGCCGGCGGCGCGGCGCGCATCGACTGGACGCTGGCGGACGAGCCCGACGCGCTGATCGTTGCGCTGGGTGGCAACGACCTGCTGCGCGGCATCGCCCCGGCGGCCAGCCGGGCCAATCTCGATGCCATCCTTGCCGCAGCCGATGCCGCTGGCGTGCCGGTTCTGCTGGCGGGTCTGCCGGCGCCAGGCAACTACGGACCCGAGTTCAAGCGCGACTTCGAGGCGATGTATGGCGAGTTGGCGGCCAAATGGGAGGCGCTGCATTATCCCGATTTCCTCGGCCCGGTCGGCGAGAAGGCGGCGCAGGGGCTGTCGCTGTCGGAACTCATGCAGGACGACCGCATCCACCCCAGTGCCGAAGGCGTCCGCCAGATCGTCGCCGCCATCGGCCCGGCGGTCGAAGACCTGCTCGACCGCGCCGTGCAGGAGGTGCCGCCGCCGGGCAACTGACGGCTGCGCCCGGCGTCAGAGGCCGTAAAGCGCGCGGAACTTGGCTTCGAGATAGGCCAGCAGTGGCCCCTCGTCCGGGTCGGCTCCGCTGGCCCGGCGCACCGTCTCGCGCGGCAGGTGAAGCCCGCCATGCCGCTGCACCCGTTCGCGCAGCCAGTCGGTGGCAGGCGACGGGTCGCCGGCGGCAAGGCTGTCGTCCAGATCGGGCAGGTCGCGGCGCAGCGCGGCATGCAGACAGCCGGCATAGACATTGCCGAGGCTGTAGGTCGGGAAATAGCCGAAATGGCCGATCGACCAATGCACGTCCTGCAGCATGCCGTCGCGCGCCCGGGTCACCGGATTGCCGAAATCGGCGGCGAAACGGTCGTTCCAGGCGGCTTCGAGATCGGTGACCGCCAGATCGCCGGCGACCAGCGCGCGCTCCAGATCGAAGCGCAGCATGATGTGGAGGTTGTACTGAACCTCGTCCGCCTCGGTGCGGATGAAGCCCGGACCGACCCGGTTGACCGCGGCGTAAAACGTCTCCGCCCCATCGGCGCCGGGCGGCAGGCCCATGTCGCCGAATTCCTCGACCATGCGGGCAAAGAGCCAGTCGCAGAAGGCGCGGGCGCGGCCGAGCTGGTTCTCGTAGATGCGCGCCTGGCTCTCGTGCACCCCCATAGACACGCCACGGCCCAGCGGGGTGAGCCGATAGTTCCGGTCGATCCCCTGCTCGTAGGCGGCGTGACCGGTCTCGTGGATGGTGGAATGAAGGCAGTTGAACGGATCGTCTTCCACCGCCCGGGTAGTGATGCGCACATCCAGCCCGCCGCCCGAGCAGAACGGATGCACCACCTCGTCGATCCGGCCGCGGGTGAAATCATAACCGAAGACCTCGGCCAGCCGGCGGGCAAGGCGCAACTGCCCCTCGCGGGCGAAATGGCCGCGCAGTGGCTCGGGCTGGCCCGGCGCGGCCATCACGGCGGCGCGCAGGGCCAACAGCCGTGGGCGCATCCGGTCGAACAGGGCGGCGACGCCGGCTGCGGTCATCCCCTCCTCGTAACCGTCGAGCAGCGCGTCGTAGAGCCGGTCCGGTCCGGTCCCCTCGGCCAGCGCCGCCGCTTCCTCGCGCTTGAGCGCCAGCACCTCGGCCAGGCGCGGCAGGAACTGCGCGACATCGTCGCGCTCGCGCGCCTCGGCCCAGACGCCCTGGGCGATCGAGGTGGCGCGGGCGATCTCGGCCGCAAGCCGTTCAGGCACACGAACCGCACGGGCATGGGTCCGGCCGATCAGCCGCAGCGCCGCCGCGCCGGCGGCATCGGGCGCCTCGGCCGCGGCCAGCCAGTCGGCGATGCGCGGATCGGTGCGGCGGG
>SLBI01000240.1 GCA_007126375.1 Paracoccaceae bacterium | reverse complement strand
CGTCGGCCTCGCCGGCCTTCTCGGCCGCCGATTTCACGCTGGCCGTCATCTGGTCCAGCGCCGCCGCGGATTCCTCCAGCGTCGCAGCCTGCGTCTCCGCCCGCCGCGACATCTCCGCCGCTGCGCGCGAAACGTCCAGCGCGCCGCCACGCACGCCGTCGGCCACCGCCTCGATCTCCGCAACTGCGGCCGCCAGCCGTTCCAGCGTCGCGTTATAGCTCGCGCGCAGCGTCTCGTAGCGTTCGGGGAAGGGATTGTCGGGCGGACTCGGAATCGGGCCGGTCAGGTCACCGGCCGCCATGCGGTCCAGGCCGGCGGCAATGTCGCCCACGACACGCGCCTGCACGGACTGTTCCTCGGACCGGACACGCGCCGCCTCGGCAGCGGCGGCCTCCTCCTGCAGGCGGCTCTCCGAGATCTCGGCGGCGAGCGCGGTCTCGCGGCCATGCGCCCGGGCGAGATAGCCCCAGACCACCAGCGTCACCGCCACCGCGAGCGTGCCGGCCAGCGCCAGTATCAGCATCAGCGCGCCGTCGCGCGCCTCGGCGGTCATCGTCTGCAACCGCGTCCGGTCCTCCTGGATCCGTATCCGGAAGAGCGGAGTACCGTCCGGTCCGCTCACCTCCACGGGCGCCGTCGCGACCGCCGCCCCGGGGGCCAGCGCCACATTTCCGGGGACAAGCAGTTCGCGGCCCTCCAGCGCCATCACCTCCACAGGGGTTGCCAGCCGCAGATCCAGCGTGCGGAGGGCAACGACGGGATCCACATGCAGCACCGCATATCCCTGCAGACGCAGCCCGCCCACCGGCATCGCGACGCTGAGCACCGGCCGGTCGTCCCGCAACCAGCCGTGCGGGAGCGGCTGCAGCCGCGCCGCGCCTTCGCGCGACGCAAGGGCGGCACGCAACCCTTCGGGCAGCACCACCTCCGGGCCCGAGCGCCAATGCGCTGCGCGCGGAGCCGCCTCGACATCGAGCAGGCTGACGCCCAGCAGCTGCACCTCACCCGAAGAGACGGCGCCGCGGGCGTAGACGCCGCCGAGATGGGCCGCGAGCGCCGCCGGATCATCTGCGGTCAGCAGCGGCTGCAACTCCGCGGCGATCTCGGCCCCGGTCCGGGCCACCAGTGCGACATGATCCCGCCAGAGCAGGTCCGCAACCGCCTCCTGCCCGGCGGCGGTGCTGCGGCCCAGCGTATAGTCGGCGATCAGGCGGTCATAGCTCCGGGCCGTCATGATCCCGATTGCCAGCGTCACCGCCAGCGCGAGCCCCTGGGCCAGGGCGACGCCGATCAACAGCGTACGGTATCGTCCGATGCGCCAGCGTCGCATGTCGGCACCTCCCGGTCAGACGGGTCCGGGCAGGCGGACCGAGGCCAGCCCTCCGGACTCCGCGGTGTCACTGGCTGACGACGGGCAGGCCCATCGCGTTCCATTCGGTCATGCCGAGCGCGTAGTAGTGCACGGCGCCGTAGCCCCAGCCGACGGCCATCTGCACCGCATTCGCGGCGCGTCCGCAGGACAGGCCGTTGCAGTAGAACAGCACCGGCGTGTCGGTCGTGGGGACATGCGCGGCCAACACCTCCGGCCCGGTGATGTCGGTATCGATCAGCCGTACCGCACCCTCGATGTGCCCTGCGGCGAAATCGCCCTCGCGCCGGTTGTCCAGGATGATGAGGTCGGGATGCGCGCCGATCAGCGCGATCACGCCCTCGGCGTTCACGGTGGTGGCGCCGGCAATCTGCTCCGGCGCCTCGGCGGCGGTCGCGGAAGCGGCGGATGTGACGGCAAGCAGCAGGGCGGCGACAAGGCCGGGGGCGCGGCGGGCGGGAATCGTGACGGTCATCCGGAATCTCCTTGATGTTTGCGTGCGGTCGATTGGCGTCAGATGTCTTCGCGAGGCCGGCGCCACAGCGGACGGCCACGGCGCAGTTTTCGCGATGGCGCTTAACGAAGCCTCGCGCACACCCCGGAGCGGCTCGGGAATCTGCTTCGAATTGTTCCGACAGTGCCGCGGACGATCCGGCCCCGCGCCATCGACCCGGAGAGACGGGGCGGTTTCACCCAATCTTCAGCTTTCGCTGCGATCCGAACGATCACCCGTCCGGCACGCACAGGAGGTGAGGATGAGCCCGACCGACACCGGCCCAGGCGATGACCCGGGCGACGGCGCCGAGGCGCCGATGGCGCCCGAGGAGCTGTTCGTTTCGCGGACCGACCGGCACGGGCTGATCCTCGCGGGCAACGCGGTGTTCCGGCGCATGGCCGGCCACGACTGGGGCCGGCTGATCGGCGCGCCGCACAAGCTGATCCGCCATCCCGACACGCCCTCGGGCCTGTTCCGGCTGTTCTGGGACCGCCTGCAGGACGGCCGCAAGGTCGGAGCCTATGTCAAGAATCGCTGCGCCGACGGTCGATATTACTGGGTCTTCGCCGTCGCGATCCCGGTCGGCGACGGCTTCATCTCGGTCCGGCTGAAGCCCACCGGGCCGATGCTTGGCCGGATCATGCCCGTCTACGCGGCGGTGCGCCGGCGCGAACTGGACGAGCGGCTCGACCCCGCCGCCGCACGCGATGCGCTGCTGGCCGCGCTGGGCGTGATCGGCTTCGACAGCTACGACGATTTCATGGCCACGGCCGTCGAGGCGGAATTCGGCGCCCGCGAAACCCTGCTCAAGCGCACGCCGAACCGCGCCGTCGCACACGGCCGCACGCTGATCGCGGCGATCGCCAGCGCCCGCGACAACGCCGCCCGCATCGGCCGGATGTTCGAGGAAATCCGCGGCGTGCCGACCAACATCCGCATTCTCGCGGCACAGCTCGAGCAGGGCGGCGGGCCGATCGGCGTGATCTCGACCAATCACACCGCGCTCAGCGAGGAGATGCTGGCCGGCGTGGCAGAGTTCCGCGCCGCCACCGACCGCGCGGTGACGGCAATCAACGCTGCGCTGTTCGTCGCCTGCGCCAGCGCGCTCTTTGCCGAAGTCGCCGACACCTATTGCGGCGAAGCGGACCTGCCGGCCGAGTTCGACGCCGGCGCGGAAACCGGACGCATGCGCGAGGCGGCTCTGCGCTGCGATGCCGATGTCCAGCAGGCGCTCGGCACCGTCGCCGCGCAGGCCCGCATCTTCGCCAAGCTGGCCACGGGCGTGAAGCGGCATGTCGCCGGGCTCGACGTGACGCGGATCATGTGCAAGATCGAGAATGCGCGGCTGGGCGGCAAGTCCAACGGCCTGTCCGAGATCATCGACAATCTCGAGGAGGTGCAGTCTCGGATCTCGGTCGAACTGGCCGAGATCGAGCGGGCGAGTCGCGCCATCCTCACCGGCGCCGATCGCAGCCGGAAGCGCCATGCGGCGTGAACCCTGCGCGCGCCCCGTCGGTGGAGAGGACGCTTCGGCATCCGCCGAACCGCCACTGGCCCGCGTGGCCGGGCAACTGACCGAAACCGCCTGTCCTGCCGTCCCGTGCGCCGCAGGTGAGGCCGGCGGCGCCGGAACCGCCGCCCGTGCCGCGCCGGACGATCCCCCGATCGACGTCCTGCTGGCACGGCTTGCGGGTGAGTTGGAGGGGCTGGCGCGCATCGCCGCAGCACTGGATGCCGACATCGGCCTGCTGGCCGGCCGGCCCGACCCGGCCGCGCTGCGCAGGCGCATGCAGGACCTCGATCTGCTGCGCCAGATGGCGAGCGATCTTGCCGTGGTGCAACGCCATGTCGCCGAGCTGATGCCGACAGGCCTCGCCCTGCCCCTCGACGAGACGCTGGGCCGCCTGCAACTTGGCGAGGTGGCCTTGCGCCTGCGCTCGGGCGCCGTGCCGGCCGCGCCGGCCGAACCCGCACACGAAGGCAGCGTGGACCTCTTCTGACCGGCCGTGCCGGTCGCGCTATCGGATGCCGGATGGCTACCGGCGGCACCGCGGCGCCCGTCTGCAGGCGATCACGACAGAGCTGGCCGCTGCGCCGACGACAGGCCCCGGAAAGGGATTGTTGGGACGTCGCGCAAGGCCGGTTTGCCATCTTGTCTTAAGGATTTTTGTCTAGCCCTGCGGCGGTGACCTCGGCCCGCTCGGGCCATCGCCAGTGGAGGACCGGAACGGTGCAGCCCCCCGCCCCCGAAGATTTCGCAGCCGGCTCCGCTGCGCCGGAGGCGCCGCAGATGCGGCGCCTGGCCCTGCCGGCCCGAATGGACCCGGCCGCAGCCGAGGAACTGGCCGAAGCGCTGGAGCATCTGCGCGGCATCCCGCTGGAGCTCGACGGCGCCGCCGTACAGCAGCCCGGCGGGCTGTTCCTGCAGCTGCTGGCCATCGCCAGCCGCCAGTGGCAGGCCGATGCGCTGCCGTTCCGGATTGCCGACGCCTCGCCGGCTCTGGCCGATGCGCTGCACCTGCTCGATCTCGCCCGCCTGTTCCAGCCAGAGGAGGTCGTGGGATGCCGCTGAAGATCCTTGCGATAGACGATTCGCGCACGATGCGCGGCATGCTTTCGGAGGCGCTGACCGAGGCCGGCTTCGAGACGCATCTCGCCGAGGATGGCGAGGACGGGCTGCGCAAGCTGGAAGAGGTGCAGCCCGATCTCGTCATCACCGACATCAACATGCCCAGGCTCGACGGCTTCGGCTTCATCGACGCGGTGCGTGCCGACCGGCGCCACCGCGGCCTGCCGATCCTCGTGCTCACCACCGAAAGCGCGCAGGACCTGAAGGACCGCGCCCGGCGCGCCGGCGCCACCGGCTGGATCGTCAAGCCGTTCCACGAGACGAAGCTGGTGTCGGCCATTCGCCGCGTGACCGGGCGGGGGGTCTGACATGACGGGGCGCGATTCGCTGCGCGAAACCTTCTTTCAGGAATGCGAGGATCTTCTAGAGGTCATGACCGACGGTTTCGCCCGGCTGGAGGCGGCCGAGCGCGACCCCGAGACGATCAACGCCGTGTTCCGTGCCGTCCATTCGATCAAGGGCGGCGCCGGCGCATTCGGCTTCGAGGCGCTGGTGCGCTGCGCCCATGCGCTGGAAGATGTGCTGGACGACATGCGCAACGGCCGGATCGCCGATGCCGGCCTGGTGCTGCCGCTGATGATGCGCGGCGGCGACCGGCTGTTCGATCTGGTCGAGGCCGAGCGCACCGGCGTCCCCTTCGACGAGACCGCCGCCGACCACCGCGCCCTGTTGCAGGAACTGGCGGCCGCGCGCGCGGACGGCAGCGCCGCATCCCCGCTCTCCGCCCCTGCAGAAGCGCGCGAGGAAGACGGCTTCGTGCCGACCCCGCTCGCGATCCTGCCGCTCGGTGATGCGGCCGAGGCCGCGCCGGACAGCTCGCTGCCGACGCTTCGCTTCCGCTTCACGCCCACCCGCACGCTCTACATCAACGGCAATGATCCGGTCGCGCTGCTGCGCGCCCTGCGCGAACTTGGCCCGGTCACGACCGAGGCGACGCTCGATGGTCTGCCGCCCCTCGATGCCGCGCAATGGGACGGCGCCTATCTGTCCTGGACGGTGACACTGGAGGGCGGCGCGAGCCGGGCGGAAGTGCTCGAGGTCTTCGAGTTCGTCGCCGAGGACGCGCGTCTCGAATTCCTCGACGAAATGGCGGATGCGCAACCGACGGCGACGGCCGTCCCCGGCATTGCACCAGTGCGCCGGCTGACGCTCGGCCTCTCGTCGGACGAGGCGATGCCTCCGGCACCCGGCCCGGCGCCGGCCCACGCCTCGCCCCCCGTTGTGCCCTCCGCCCGCAGCGCCGCCGCGCATGCGCCCCCCGAAGCCCGCCAGTCGATCCGCGTCGATCTCGAACGGGTGGACCGGCTGATCAACCTCGTCGGCGAGCTGGTGATCTCGGAAGCGATGCTGAGCCAGTCGCTCAGCCAGAGCGGCGCCGCACAGGACCCTGCGGTCGTGACCTCGCTCGGCCAGCTCAAGCAGCTCTCCACCGAGCTGCAGGAACGGATCATGGCCATCCGCGCCCAGTCGGTGAAACCGCTCTTCCAGCGCATGTCGCGCATCGTCCGCGAGGGCGCCGCCGCCGCGGGCTGCGAGGTGCGGCTGCTCACCGACGGCGAGGCGACCGAAGTCGACAAGACCGTCATCGAACGGCTGGCCGATCCGCTGACACACATGCTGCGCAACGCCGTCGATCACGGCATCGAGGATCCCGAGACGCGCGAGGAAGCCGGCAAGCCGCGCCAAGGCACGGTATTGCTGTCCGCCGCGCATCGTTCGGGCCAGGTCATCATCGAGATCACCGACGACGGTGCCGGCATTGACACCGAACGCGTGCTCGCGAAGGCGGTGGAAAAGGGTCTGATCCCTGCCGAGGCGGAGCTGTCCGAACAGGACATCTACAACCTGCTTTTCGAGCCCGGCTTTTCCACGGCACCGCGGATCTCCGATCTGTCGGGCCGCGGTGTGGGCATGGATGTCGTGCGCTCCGAGATACGCGCACTCGGCGGCCGGGTGACCCTGCACTCGGTCCGCGGCCGTGGCACCACCGCCACGATCAGCCTGCCGCTCACCCTTGCTGTGGTCGAGGGCATGCTGATCGAGCTTGCGGGCGAGACGCTGGTCGTGCCTTCCACGACGCTGCGTGAGACCATGCGCGGTACCGACGCGGCGATCCACCGTATGGGTGCGGGCGGCCCGGTCCTGGTCATGCGGGGCGAACTGGTTCCGCTGGTCGATCTTGGGCTCCGGCTGGGATATCGGGCGGCCTGCACCGACACGACGGAACGCTCGCTGCTGCTCGTCGAATCCTCGGCCGGGCGGCGGGCGGCGCTGATCGTGGACGATATAATCGGACAGCGCGAGGTGGTCATCAAGGGGCTGAGCGAGAACTACGGCCAGGTCCCGGGCATCGCCGCCGCCACCATACTGGGCGATGGCAGTATCGCCCTGATCGTCGATGTCGACCAGGTCGCCGGCAACGAGACCGCGCTGCGCGACGCCGATACCCTCCTGTCAGCCGCCGGAGCCCGTTGAGATGGAACAGCCCCCCGCCGAAGAAACCGTGGCGCGCCGCGAAATCGTCTCCTTCCGCGTGCGCGGACAGGATTTCTGCATCGACATCGGCCATGTCCGCGAGATCCGCGGCTGGAGCCCGACGACGATCCTGCCGCATGCGCCGGATTTCGTCATCGGCGTGATGAATCTGCGCGGCAACGTGATCCCGGTGGTGGATCTGTCGCAACGCCTCGGGCTGGGGCGGACCGAACCGACCGAGCGCCATGTCATCGTCATCACCAATTTCGGCCGCGGCACGGTGGGTCTTCTGGTCGAGGCGGTGTCGGACATCATGACGCTCGCGCCCGAGGACATGAGGCAGACGCCTGAACTGGCCGGCATCGCTGCCACCGGCTTCGTCGAGGGCGTGTTCGCCGCCGAGGACAGCCTGATCCGCGCCCTCGACCTGTCGCGGGTGCTGCCGAACGAGGGGAGGCCCGAGGAGTGTCCGGCCTGAGAACCGCCATGCCAGACGCGTCCGGGGCCCGACATCCCATGGTCGCCGCGGTGGCCGCGGGCGGTCAGGGCCTTGCCGGGGCAGCCGAGCTGTCCGAAACCGATTTCGTGGCCCTTGCGCGGTTCATCCACGAGGCGACCGGCATCCATCTGCCGCCCGGCAAGCGACTGCTGATGCAGACCCGGCTGGCCAAACGGCTGCGTGCCTGCGGCCTGCCGAACTTCGCCGCCTATCGAGATCTGATCGAGAGCGGGCGCGACGGCGAGGAAATCGGCCGGATGATCTCGGCGCTGACCACCAATGTCACCCGCTTCCGCCGCGAACCGCATCATTTCGACGATCTCGCGCGCAACGTCCTGCCGGGTCTTGCCGCGGCGGCGCGCGAGGGGCGGCGGGTTCGGCTGTGGTCGGCCGGCTGCGCCACCGGTGAGGAACCCTACACGCTGGCCTTCGAGGTGCTGCGCCTGTGCCCCGAGGCGGCGCGGCTCGACCTGCGCATCCTCGCCACCGATCTCGACCCCGAGGCGATCGCCCGGGCCGAGGCGGGGATCTATCCCGAGGCGACACTGGAGCCGCTCGACGCCGCTCTGCGGCGGCAGTTCTTCCGCCCCGCACCCGGCGCGCCGGGCCGATGGCAGGTGATCGAGGCGGCACGCGCGCTGATCCGCTTCCGCGTGCTGAACCTGATCGGCGACTGGCCGTTTTCCGGCGGCTTCGACGTGATCATGTGCCGAAACGTGGTGATCTATTTCGACGCCGCCACCCAGGACCGGCTGTGGCAGCGCTTCGCCACGCTTCAGCGCCGCGCCGGCGACCGTCTCTACATCGGCCATTCCGAGAGCCTTTCGGCCGCCGCGCGCGCCTTCTACCGCGCCGACGGGACCGGCTACACGCGCCGCAGCGGCGCCGGGGCAAAGCTCCCCGACCAGACAGGAGAAAACTGATGGGCGTGCGCAACCAGCTCCACATCCTGATCGTCGACGACATGTCCACCAGCCGCGGCCTGATAACCCAGGCGATGGACGAACTCGGCATCGCCAACTACGACACCGAGAACGACGGCCGGTCCGCGCTGGCGCGGCTGGCGGCACGCCCGGTGCACCTGGTCATCTCGGATTACAACATGCCGGGCATGAACGGGCTCGAACTGCTCGCCGCGCTGCGCCAGCACAAGTCCACGCAACGGATCGGCTTCATCCTGATCACCGGCCGGGCCGAGCGCGAACTGCTGGAAAAGGGCCAGAAGCTGGGCATGAACAATTATCTGGCCAAGCCCTTCAGCACCCCGCAGATGAAGGCCTGCATCGAACGCGTGGTGGGCCCGCTGTGACGTCGGCCGTTGCGGGCGCGGGCCGGCCCGTTCCGGCAGCGCGGCGCGCGCTGCTGTGCATCGGCGCCTCCACCGGCGGGATCGCCGTGCTCGACCGCATCCTGCCGGCACTGCCCGCGGATTGCCCGCCGGTGCTGGTGGTGCAGCACATCCTCGACAATTTCATCGACGGGCTGGTGCGGCGGCTGGACGGGCTCTGCGCCGCCCGGGTCCGCGTCGCCGCAGACGGCGCCGCGATCGAACGCGGCACGATCTACATCGCCCCGGGCGACGGCCGGCATCTGGTGGTGGATGCGACCGGCAGTCACTGCCACCTGGTCGAGGGGCCGCCGGTCAAGGGGCATCGCCCCTCGGTGGATGCGCTGTTCCTTTCGGTGGCGGCCGTGCCGCGCCCCGTCGCGGCGGCTCTGCTGACCGGCATGGGCAGCGACGGCGCCGAAGGACTGCGGGCGATCCGCCGCGCCGGCGGGCTGACCATCGCCCAGGATGCCGAAAGCTGCACGGTCTACGGCATGCCGCGCGCGGCGGTGGAGCTGGGCGCGGTGGCGCGGGTGCTGCCGCCCGACCGCATCGCCGCAGCGCTGCTCGAGGTGGGCGCATCGCCGGGCCGGCAGGCCGCCGGATGACCCATCCCGCCCCCGCGCTGAGGCTGCATCCGGTGATCCAGGGCGAATACCGCGTCGCCACCGGCCCCACGGATGTGCTGACCACCGTGCTCGGCTCCTGCGTCTCGATCTGCATGACGGATCCGATGGCAGGCGTCGGGGGGATGAACCATTTCCTGCTGCCCGGCGATCCCGAGCGCCCCCGCAGCGAGGCGCATTACGGCATCAACGCAATGGAGCTGCTCATCAACGGGCTGCTCAAGGCCGGGGCACGGCATGCGAGGCTGCAGGCCAAGGTGTTCGGCGGCGCCAACGCCACCGGCTCGCGCTTTCCCGTCGGCAAGGCGAATGCCGATTTCGCCTTCTGGTTCCTGCACAACGAGGGGATCCCCTGCGTCGGCCAGGATGTCGGCGGCCGGCACGCGCGGCGGCTGCGCTACTGGCCGCACAGCGGTCTCGCGCAGCAGATGTTGCTGCCGAACGCCACACTGCCCGAAGAAACAGTGGGCGGGGCCGCGGTGCGGCAACGCGTGGCACCGCCCGGCGCCGGCGAGCCCGACCTCTTTCTCTAGATCCGCCCTCCCGCGCGCGGATGGTTCGTCAATGCGCTCTACAGCATCACGCCCGATCACGATCCGCCCTCCCGCCCGCGGATGGTTCCGTACGGGTCCGCGACGCGCCCTCTGCGCCGGCGTCGCGGCGATCAGCCCCGGCGGCGCTGGACCTCGGTGGCGAGCGACAGCATCAGGGCCGCCAGAATGCAGCCGGTAAAGAGCCACAGCCCCCACAGCACGGTGACCTGCCCGATCCCCAGACCCTTGAAGGCGACGATCCAGACCGCGATCAGGAACACATCCGCCATCGCCAGCCGCCCCACCCAGAACAGCGCCACAAGAAGCCGCGGCGAGAGCAGGCGAAAATGCACAAGCGCCAGCCCCAGCACCTTCACCGTCGGAGCGACAATCGCGAAGAAGGTCACGAGAAGCGCCAGCGCCGGTTCCTCGGCCCAGAGCGCCTGCAGGCCGCTGAGGACGCTGACCTCGCGCTCGGCCCCCCAGCGCCAGAGCCGGACCTGCATCAGCGGCGCGAACCAGGCCAGCGGGAACAGCGCCAGAAGCGACAGATTGGCCAGCGCCAGCGCCAGGGGCACGCGCCGCCTCATCGCACCGAGGCGATCGGCCCCTCGGCGCGGCCGTGGATGAACTGCTGCAGACAGGGGTCGTCGGCTTCGTCCATCCCGGCGGCCGGGCCGACCCAGCGGATCACCCCCTCGTGCAGCATCGCCACCCGATCGGCGATGGCGCGCACGCTCGTCATGTCGTGGGTGATGGTGACGGCGGTCGCGCCCATCTCGGTGACGATGCCTCGGATCAGCGTGTTGATCACCCCGGCCATGATCGGATCGAGGCCGGTGGTGGGCTCGTCGAAGAAGATGATCTCTGGCTCGGCGGCGATGGCACGCGCGAGCCCCACGCGCTTCTGCATTCCGCCGGAAAGTTGCGCGGGGTAGAGATCGGCGACCTCTGACCCCAGACCGACGCGGGCGAGCTTCTCCATCGCCCGGTCGCGGGCGGCGACGCGCGAGAGCTTGCCCGGCCCGCGCAGCAGCCGGAAAGAGACGTTCTGCCAGACCGTCAGGCTGTCGAACAGCGCACCGCCCTGGAACAGCATGCCGAAGCGGGCGAGGAAGGCATCACGCTCGGCCCGGCCCGCATCCTCGCCGTCAAGCAGGATGCGGCCCGCATCGGGCGCAACGAGGCCGAGGATGCACTTCAGCAGCACCGACTTTCCCGAGCCCGATCCGCCGATCACCACCAGGCTCTCGCCGGTGGCGACGGAGAGGTCGATACCGCGGAGCACCTGCTTGGCCCCGAAAGCCTTGTGCACGCCGGAAAGCTCGATCATGCGCGAAAGAACAATTCGGTCAGAAGGTAGTTTGCTGCGAGGATCAGCACCGCCGCCGAGACAACGGCAGCCTTGGTCGCCCGCCCCACCCCCTGCGCCCCGCCGGCCGAGCACAGCCCGTGCCAGCAGCCCATCAGCGCCACCAGAAAGCCGAAGACGGCCCCCTTGATCAGGCCCGACAGGATGTCCCAGGTTTCGAGGAAGTCGGCCGTGTTGCGCAGATACACCGTCTCGTCGAAGCCGAGCCGGGTGATGCCCACCAGCCATCCGCCGAGGATGCCCAGCGCGTCCCCCACGGCCACCAGCGCCGGCACCGCCAGCGTCGCCGCCAGCACCCTTGGCACCGCAAGGTACTTCATCGGGTCGGTGGAGAGGGTGACCAGAGCATCGATCTGCTCGGTCACCTTCATCGTGCCGATCTCGGCGGCGATCGACGAGGCCACGCGCGCGGCCACCATCAGCCCGGCCATGACCGGGCCAAGCTCGCGGGTGATGCCGATCGCGACGATGGAGGGCACCACCGCCTCGGCGTTGAAGCGCGCGCCACCGGCGTAGATCTGCAGCGCCAGCGCGCCGCCGGTGAAGATGGCCGTCAGCCCGACCACCGGCAGCGACTGCCAGCCGATCGCGAGGAGCTGGCGGGCGAACTCGCCCATGTAGAACGGCGGGCGGAAGAGATGGCCGAGAACCGCCGCGGCGAACCGCACCACCGCTCCGACCGAGGCAAGCGCCCCGCGCGTGCCACGCCCGGTCGTGGCGAGGACGCGGATCATGCGCGCCCCTCATGGTGACGGGCATAGCGGGTGCCGAGCGCGGTCAGTATCTCGTAGCCGATGGTGCCGGCCGCAGCGGCGAGATCGTCGACGGTCTGCCGCGGACCGAGCGCATCGAGCATGTCGGGCACCTCCGGCAGATCGGTGACATCGACGGTGATCAGATCCATCGAGACACGGCCGAGGATATCGCACGGCGTCTCTCCGGCCCAGAGCCGACCGCGGTTCGAAAGCGCCCGCAGCAGCCCGTCGGCGTAGCCCGCGGCGACGGTGGCGACGCGGGTCGCCGCCGCGGCCGTCCAGCTGTTGCCATAGCCCACGGTCTCGCCCGGGGCGAGGCTGCGGGTCTGGATCACCGGCAGCGACAGGCGCAAGGTCTGGCGGCCGCGGGCGAAAGGGGCGGCACCGTGCAATCCGATGCCGGGGCGTGCAAGATCGAAGTGATACTCGGGGCCGAGCAGCAGGCCACCCGTGGCCGCGAGCGATCTGCGCAGCCCGCGCCCGTCGGTCATCGCCCGGAACGTGGCAAGCTGGGCTGCGTTCATCGGATGATCCGCTTCATCGGAACAGGCGAGATGGCTCATCGCCAGCACCGGTGTCGCATCGCCCAGAACCGGGCCGAGGGCCGCCCAGTCGGCGGGCTCGATGCCGAGACGGTTCATGCCGCTGTCCAGTTGCACGCCGAACGGACAGTCGGGCAGCGCGGCACGGTGGCGGACGGCCTGATCGGGGCTGTTCAGCATCGGCACCAGCGCGGCATCCCGCAGCAGCGCCGCATCGCCTTCCATGTGCCCGGAAAAGACGCCGATGAACGGGCCGGGGCCCAGCACCCTGCGCAGGGCCGCGCCCTCCTCGGCCAGCGCGACGAAGAAGCTGCGTACACCGGCTGCCGCCAGCGCACGCGCCACGGGCACGACACCGGTGCCGTAGGCATCGGCCTTGAGCGTCGCCGCGGTCTCGGTGCCCGGGCCTGACAGCCGGTCGAGCGCGCACCAGTTGGCGGCGATGGCGTCGAGGTCGATGGTCAGGGTCGCGCGGGCCATGCCGCTTCGTTTCGGGGCGCGCGCCCGGGGCGTCAAGCAGGAAAAGCGATCCGGCGGGGCGGTCCCGGCCGGTCAGCCGTGACCGAAGATCTGCACGACACGCGCCACCGCGGCCTCCGGGGTCAGATCCTCGGCATGGCCGGTCCGCCGGCAGCTCAGTTCGACCTTGCCGGTGGCGAGGCCGCGCGGGCCGACGGTGATGCGCCAGGGCAGGCCGATCAGGTCCATCGTGGCGAACTTCGCCCCGGCCCGTTCGTCGCGGTCGTCGTAGAGCGGCTCCAGCCCCCTCGCGGCCAGCGCGTTGCAGATGCCGGCGCAGGTGCTGTCGGCGGCGATATCGCCCTGCTTGACGTTCACCACACCGACCGGGAACGGCGTCACGCCCTCGGGCCAGACGATGCCACGGTCGTCATGGCTCGCCTCGATGATCGCGCCGACGAGGCGGCTGACGCCGATGCCGTGGCTGCCCATGTGCACCGGCACCCGCGTGCCGTCGGGAGTGGCCACCGTGGCGCCCATCGGCTCGGAATACTTCGTGCCGAAATAGAAGATCTGGCCTACCTCGATGCCCCGGCCCACCTTGCGCTGCGCCTCGGGAACAGCCTCGAACGCGGCCGGATCGTGGGTCTCGTCGGTGCGGGCGTAGAGACTGGTGAACTCGCGACAGACATCGGCCACGCCGGCCCGGTCGTCGTAGTCGATGTCGCGGCTGCCCAGTTTCAGCGCGGTGACGCGGTCATCGTAGAACACCTCGGATTCGCCGGTCTGCGCCAGCACCAGGAACTCGTGCGTGTCATCGCCGCCGATCGGCCCGGAGTCCGCACGCATCGGGATCGCAGTCAGCCCGAGGCGTTCGTAGGTGCGCAGGTAGCTGACCATGTGGCGGTTGTAGGCGTGCAGCGCCGCCTCCCGGTCGATGTCGAAGGTGTAGCCGTCCTTCATCAGGAATTCGCGGCCGCGCATCACGCCGAACCGGGGCCGGATCTCGTCGCGGAACTTCCACTGGATCTGGTAGAGGGTCAGCGGCAGGTCGCGGTAGCTGCCGACATGGGCGCGGAAGATGTCGGTGATCATCTCCTCGTTGGTCGGGCCATAGAGCAGGTCGCGCTCGTGCCGGTCGCGGATGCGCAGCATCTCCTGCCCGTAATCGTCGTAGCGCGCGGATTCGCGCCACAGATCGGCCGGCTGCAGCGTCGGCATCAGCACCGGGATGTGGCCGGCGCGCGCCTGTTCCTCGTGCACCACCTGCTCGATCCGGCGCAGCACACGCAGCCCCAGCGGCAGCCAGGAATAGATGCCGGCCGCCTGCTGCCGGATCATGCCCGCCCGCAGCATCAGCCGGTGCGAGGCGATCTGCGCCTCGGCCGGGGTCTCCTTCAGCACCGGCAGGAAGTAGCGGGACAGACGCATGGCGGGGACCCCTCTCGCGGACGCGGCCCCGGTCTAGGCAGTCCCGCCGCCCCCGGCAAGGGGGCGCGGGCTTGGCAGCGCCCCGCGCGCCGGGCAAGCTGGGGCCGAAACGCGACGGGGGGAAAGGCATGGCCGAGCAGGAACCGCAGCCGGGCTGGCCCGAGCAGATCGTCATCCCCCTCGGGGGGGAGGTGGCGGCGGTGCTGCTGGCGCTGGCGGCGCTGGGCGCGCTGGCGGT
>SLBI01000253.1 GCA_007126375.1 Paracoccaceae bacterium | reverse complement strand
GGTCGCACGACGGGGCCCGAAGGCAAGACGGCACCCTTCGGCGGAAAACCGGGCCGTACGCCGCCGCGGGGGCGCTGAGATCCGCCTTGCCGCTGGCGGGGTGGGGGCGCTTGCCTTATACTGCAGCCATTCGGCCAGCGCGTGCCGGTAACCGGGTGGAGGCGAGGCATGGCCTCGGCAGGGATCAGAAGGCTCGCGTTCTTCCTGCTCGTCGCCCTTGTCGTTTACGTCGCCGTGGCGGGGTGGAATTGATGGCGCAACGCTTCGGTGGCCGGTATTCACCGCAGGGGTCAGAGCCGGACGCCGGCCGGCGGCCGGCAGCATCGCCTCCGCCGCCCGACTGGCATCGGCATGGTCCGGCGCGGGCGGCAGGGCGGGCCAATGCCGCTTTCCTCTTTCCGATCCCTTTCGCGATCGCGGCCTTCGCGGGCGACCCGACCCATATGGCGCTGAAGCTCGCGGCAGTGGCGGCGCTGGTCGTCGCTGCCTGGCTGACCCGCGAGGGCCTGCGCGCCGAAACCGCCTATGACGCCCGCAAGGTGGCCCGACGCCCGGCGATACCGCGCAAGATCTTCGGCTCGCTCGCCACCGGGCTGGGCCTTGCGCTGGGCGGCTGGTCGCCGGGTGGCGGCCTGAACGATCCGATGCTGTTCGCCATTCTGGGGGCTCTGCTGCATTTCCTCGCCTTCGGTCCGGACCCGCTGCGCGACAAGGGGCTGGACGGTCTGGACAGTTTCCAGACCGACCGCGTGGCCCGGGCGGTGGACGAGGCCGAGCGGCACCTCTCGGACATGACCGAGACGATACGTCGCCTCGGCGACCGCCGGCTCGCCGAGCGCATGGCGGCGTTCCAGCGCAACGTGCGCGACATGTTCTCGGCAGTCGAGAGCGATCCGCGCAACCTGACGGCGGCGCGGCGTTATCTGGGGGTATATCTGCTGGGCGCACGCGATGCGACGGCAAGGTTCGCCGAACTCTACGCCCGCAACCGGGATCCTGCCGTGCTGGCCGACTATGCCGGGCTGCTCGACGATCTCGACCGCAACTTCACCGCCCGCACCGAGACATTGCGTGCCGGCGATCGCACCGCGCTCGACATCGAGGTCGAGGTGTTGCGCGAGCGTCTGGCCCGTGAGGGGGTGCGGCCCGAAGGCTGAACGCGGATCCTGCGTCAGGGCCGAGAGCTGAAACAGGGAAGGGAACGGGCAATGGCCGAGAACGTGCGAAGACAGGCGGCAGAAGCGCAAGCCGAGATCGATGCGGTGGCCCGGCTCGCGCTGCCCGAGCCGTCTTCGGAACCGGTCAGCGTCGAGGCCGCGCCGGCCGAGGCGGCCGAGACGATCCGCCGGCGGATGGCCGAGATCGACATGGGCGATACCGCCTCGATCATCGGTTTCGGAGCGCGCGCACAGGTCGATCTGCAGAAGATCAGCCAGGCCATGCTGCAGGACGTCAAGACCAAGGATGTCGGCCCCGCCGGCAACAGCCTGACCGAGATCGTCACCACGATCCGCGGGTTTTCCATCAACGAACTCGACGGACGGCGCGAGCGCAGCTGGTGGGAGAAACTGACCGGCAAGGCCGCGCCCTTCGCCCAGTTCATCGCCCGTTACGAGAAGGTTCAGGACCAGATCGACAAGATCACCGGCAACCTTCTCGGCCACGAGCATCAGCTGCTCAAGGACATCAAGGCGCTGGACAAGCTCTACGAGACCACGCTGGCGTTCTACGACGAGCTGGCCCTCTACATTGCTGCCGGCAGCGAGAAGCTGAAGGAACTGGACGCGACCACCATTCCTGCCAAGGAGGCCGAGGTCGCCGGCGCGGCCGAGGACGACAAGGTGATGCGCGCGCAGGAACTGCGCGACCTTCGCGGCGCGCGCGACGATCTGGAGCGTCGGGTGCATGACCTGAAGCTGACCCGGCAGGTGACGATGCAGGCGCTGCCCTCGCTGCGGCTGGTGCAGGAAAACGACAAGAGCCTCGTCAGCAAGATCAACTCCACCCTCGTCAACACCGTGCCCCTGTGGGAGACGCAGCTTGCACAGGCTCTGACCATCCAGCGGAGCCGCGAGGCCGCGGAGGCCGTGCGCAGCGCATCGGACCTGACCAATGAGTTGCTTACGGCCAACGCCGAGAACCTGCGGGAGGCCAACAAGGTCGTGCGCGAGGAGATGGAGCGTGGCATCTTCGACATCGAGGCGGTGAAGAAGGCCAACGAGACGCTGATCGCCACGATCGAGGACAGCCTGCGCATCGCCGACGCGGGCAAGACGAAGCGGGCCGAAGCCGAAAAGGAGCTGACGCGCATGGAATCCGAGTTGCGCAACACCCTTGCCGCGGCGAGCGCCAGAGCCGATGCCGGCGCCAGCGCGCCGGTCGTTTCCTGAGCCACGGCATGGCGGGAGGTCGGGCGTCGGTGACTGCGGCCTTTCTGGCGGCGTTGGCGCTGTCGGGATGTGCCCCGGTGGGACCGTCCGGCACGCTGCCGTCGGCGACGGTCGCGCCGGCGGCGCCCGCGCCGGACCGGCCCGAGCTGAGCGAGACGGTGCGCGCCCATTTCGTCCGGCAGGAGGCGACCCTGCGCGCCCGCGGGCTGATGCGCACCGATGGCGGGACCGCGGATGCGCCCTTCGGCGTTTCCATCCTTGCGCGGAACTTCGAGCGTATTGCGCTCTATGACGAGTATGTCGAGGAGGGCGGCCGGCTGCTGGCGCGCGAGAGCCCGAGCCGGCTGCGACGCTGGGAAGGGCCGGTGCGCATGGGGGTCGAGTTCGGCGCCGCCGTGCCGCCCGAACAGCGCGCCCGCGATCTCGGCAGCCTTCGCAACTACGTCGCCCGGCTGGCGCGGCTTACCGGCCATCCGATCAGCCTCGTGGAAGACCTGCGCGCGGCGAATTTCCGCATCCTCGTGCTGGCCGAGGAAGAGCGGCGCGGCTACGGCCCGCAACTGACCGCGCTGCTGCCGGGACTCGATGCGCTGTCGCTGCGCACGATCACCGGGTTGCCACTGTCGGCGTCCTGCCTCGTGCTCGCCTTCGCGCGGAGCGGATCGAGCGTCTATACGCAGGCGGTGGCAGTGGTCCGCGCCGAACTGCCGGATCTGACCCGGCTGTCCTGCTACCACGAGGAACTGGCCCAGGGTCTGGGCCTGCCCAACGACTATGCCGGCGCGCGGCCCTCGATCTTCAACGACGTGCAGGAATTCGCCCTGCTGACGGGCCATGACGAACTGCTGCTGCGGATCCTCTACGACCGCCGCCTGCGCCCCGGCATGACCCCATCCGAGGCCCGCCCGATCGTCCGGGCCATTGCCACAGAACTGCTGGGCGGCGAAAGCTAGAGTCAAATCCCCCGAGGGAGGAACGCGATATGGTCTTCGGCTTCATCCGCGGTCAGTTCATCGATGTCATCGAATGGACCGACGACAGCCGCGACACGATGGTCTGGCGTTTCGAGCGCTATGGCAACGAGATCAAGTATGGCGCCAAGCTGACGGTGCGCGAAAGCCAGGTGGCGGTGTTCGTGCATGAGGGTCAAATCGCCGATGTGTTCGGGCCCGGGCTCTACATGCTCGAGACCAACAACATGCCGATCATGACCTCGCTGCAGCACTGGGACCACGCCTTCGCCTCGCCCTTCAAGTCCGAGGTTTATTTCGTCAACACCCGCCGGTTCACCGGGCTGAAATGGGGCACCCAGAACCCGGTGATGCTGCGCGATCCGGAGTTCGGCCCGACCCGGGTGCGCGCCTTCGGCAGTTGCACGATCCGGGTCCGGGACGCCGCGCGCTTCATGGCCGAGATCGTCGGCACCGACGGGCATTTCACCGAAGGCGAGATTTCCGGCCAGATCCGCAACATCGTCGTGCAGAAATTCGCGCGTGCGGTGGCGGCCAGCGGCATACCCGTGCTCGACATGGCGGCGAACACCCGCGATCTGAGCGGCATCATCACCGAGGCCATCGCGCCCACGCTGGCGGACTACGGGCTGGAGATGCCCGAGTTCTACATCGAGAACATCTCGCTGCCGCCGGAGGTGGAGCAGGCGCTGGACCGGCGCACCTCGATGGGCATCGTCGGCGACCTGAACCGCTATACCCAGTTCGCGACGGCCGAGGCGATGCGCTCGGCGGCACAGGGCGAAGGGTCGGGCATGGGCGCAGGGCTGGGTGCCGGCATGGGCATGGGCGTCGGCATGGCGATGGCCGGGCAGATGGCCGGGCAGCAG
>SLBI01000092.1 GCA_007126375.1 Paracoccaceae bacterium | reverse complement strand
CCGGCCTCGCGCGCGCGGTCGAACAGCAGGATCGCCACCGGGATGCCCGTGGTGGTGAACATGTTCGCCGGAAGGCCGATGACGGCGTCGAGCAGGTTCTCCTCGATCAGCTGCTGGCGTATGCGCCCCTCCGCCCCGCCGCGGAACAGCACGCCATGCGGCACGATCACCGCGACGCGGCCCGAGTGACGGCGGGCGATCTCGATCATGTGGGTGATGAAGGCGTAATCGCCCTTGGATTTCGGCGGCACCCCGCGCCAGTAGCGGCCCCAGACGTCGGAGCCCGCGCTCTCGGCGCCCCACTTGTCGAGGCTGAAGGGCGGGTTCGCGAGGACCACGTCGAATTTCATCAGGTGGTCGCCCTCGACCAGCGAGGGGCTGTTGAGCGTGTCGCACCAGTCGATCCGGGCGGCGTCGCGGGCATGCAGGAACATGTTCATCCGCGCCAGCGCCCAGGTGGCGCCGTTCGCCTCCTGCCCGAAGAGGGCGAAGTTCTCCGAGCCGACCTGCTGCGAGGCCTGGATCAGCAGCGAGCCCGAGCCGCAGGCGGGGTCGCAGATGGTGTCGCCGGGTTTGGGGGCGGCCAGCCGGGCGAGCAGGCGCGAGACCTGCGCGGGGGTGTAGAACTCGCCCGCCTTCTTGCCCGCGTCGGAGGCGAAGCGCGAGATGAGGTAGATGTAGCATTCGCCGATGATGTCGGCATCGACCCGGCTGGGGCGCAGGTCCATCGCCGGCTTCGCAAAGTCCTCCAGCAGGTTCTTCAGACGGCGGTTGCGGTCCTTGGGACGGCCGAGGTTGGCCTCGGAGTTGAAGTCGATGTTGCGGAAGACGCCTTCGAGCTTGGCGCGGTTGGCGTCCTCGATCCGCTCCAGCGCGATGTTGATGCGCTCGCCGATGTCCGGCTCGGTTCGGTTCGCGTGCAGGTCGTAGAAGCTGGCGCCCTCGGGCAGGATGAAGCGCTCGCGCTCCAGCCGGCGGCGGATGCGGGCATCGTCCTCGCCAAACTGGCGTCGGTAGGCCTCGAGGTGGTCGTTCCAGAGATCGCTGATGTATTTCAGGAACAACATCACCAGGATGTAGTCCTTGTATTGCGCCGGATCGACGGCGCCCCGGAAGGTGTCACAGGCCGCCCAGGCTGTCCGGTTGATCTCGTTCTGCTGGATCGCGTCGGTCATGGGGCGTGGTCCTGTGCGAGGGCGCCGGCGGCCTGTGCCCGCGCGGCGAGGAGGAGGTCGGTGACACGGCGGCGCCGGTCGGCAAGGTCATGAAGCAGGCGCGTCTCCTGTCTGGCAAGCTTGTCGACGGCGACGATGCGCGCCTGTGTGGCGAGGTCAGGGAGCGGAATGTCGATGGTCTCGAGGACGGCCTTGGAGATCATCCGCGTTCCGGTCCCCTGTGCCTGCGCGTCGAACTGGCGTTGGGTATCCGGGTGGTTGATGGCCCATGCGAGGTAGTCGGGCAGCACGCGGGTGCGGTCCGGGCGCAGGATGATCAGGGGGAGGACGGCGATGGTGGGTCCGGCCAGGTGGCCGATCACGGCGGCCACGTTGGGCATGCCGCGTGAGCGAAATACCAGATCACCCGACTGGAGGAGGTGACGGACGGAGGGCTCGGGCAGGTCGTAGCGAGGTATGGCGGTATCGCGGATCGTGCCGTCATCGTCGATGTCCCCTACCTGTAAGGCCACCACACCACCTTCAACCACAGGCGCTAGGCGTTCCCGTGCAGTATAGCCCATCTGGGCAGAGGCGAACTCGGGCAGGCGCATCCATTCCCCGCTGTGTGCTCGATACTGCGGATAAACATGTGGGCCCCGGGCGTCAACAGGCATTTATGCTGTATGATCGATACTGCGTTATGGCTTGCGGCTGTTAGGCAGAGAAGACCACCATGCGCGTGGCGTCGATGCTGGCGCGGCGATAGGGGTTGCGAAGCGCTGCCGGCGAGACGAGGTCCACGGGGTAGCCTAGCAAGTTGCTCAGTTCCTGCCGCAACGCGAAGAACCCGGCGAGCGCAGGCGTCCGGTCCGTCTGGAATTCCACCAGAAAATCGATGTCGCTGCGGGTTGGATCGAAGTTGACGACCCGGGCTGCCGAGCCAAGCAGCTCAAGGCGCCGAACGTGGTGGCGGCGGCAGATGGCGGCGATCTCGTCGCGGCGGGCGGTGATCTCGGTCAGCATGCCGCACGCTGCCATAGGAAGTGACGTCGTCCCGCTCGGGGGGCCGTCTGCTGCATCCACGGTCATCCCTGCTGCATGCCGTCCCTCAGCGCCATCAGCGTCGGGCCGTCGACGACCGCGGCATGCACGTAGATCTGGATGGCCTTCCAGCCGGTGACCTTGCAGCCCCAGGCGGTATAGCTCATCCGCTCGTCGTTGAACTCGACCTGCCTGCCGTCGATCACGGTCGCGGTGCTGTGCGCGTAGCGGGGCATGTGCACCTTCATTCCGGGGCGCAGCAGCCCGGCTGTTATCATGTCTCGGGTCGAGGGCAGGTCGCGCCGCTTGCCGCCGGGCGCGTCGGGCGCAGGCGGACTGCCGCCGTTTGGACGCAGGGCGGCAGGCTCGGAGGCCGCCTGTGCCACGGCGGCCTCGACCGCCACGCTGACTGGAATGTCGGGATAGTCCACGTGCAGCTGGGCGCGGCGCAGCGATTTCCGGACGTCGGCAGCGCTGACGCCGGCGGCACGGCGGGCGACGAGGCGGATGAAGGCGTCGTCCTCGAGGAGCGCGTCGAGGACCTTCCCGACCTCCCGGTCGACAAACCAGTCCTGCCAGAGCGCGTCGATCGCCCGCTGGCCCATCTTGTCGCGCCCGATCAGCGCGAGCCGGGCGGCGATGTCGCCGACATCGTCCTCGCCGGTCAGTCGGAACTGCAGGAACAGCTTCCGCTCGGCCTCGACCTGGGCGTGCACCTTGTAGATGCGGTAGTCGTCGCCGTCGGTCAGCACGCACCAGTCGACGCCGGCGGTGTTGGCGTAGTTCAGCGTCTGGACGAGGTGCCGGCGGTCGTCGAGGCTGACGTCGAGCGCCTTGGCCTCGACGAACAACACCGGGCTGCGCTGCAGGAACAGAGCCACGTCCACGGGGTTGTCGGAGGTCCGGTGGCGGTATTCGCTGCGCACCTCCTCCAGATCGCGCACGTTCCAGCCGAGCGCTTCCAGCACCGGCATGATCAACACGCGGATGGTGTCGCTCTCGGTGATCGGTATCCTGCGCGCCCGGTGCGCCTGCAGGGTCTTGCGCAGGTCGAGCACAGTGTCGCGGATCCGGTCGGCGTCGGTCACTCGAATGTCCTCACAGGGTTTCCTGCGCCCTCGTCCACATCGTCGCCGCGATCACGGTAGCGTCGACGATACCCGGATGCGTCCGCAAGTCCAAGAATTCGAACATGTCGTGCCGTGGGGGGTCTGGCGCAGACCAAGACCCGGGCGGGCGAGGCCCTATCACTTCCCCTGCGATGGCGACTACGTCTTGCTCGTGGATACGCCCACCCGCTCCTCTCAACTGATCCCCAAGCTCCCCCGCAGGTGCTCTGGAACCGGGACCGGCAGGCGCCAGGTCACGGTGATGGGCTTCTCGCCCTCCCAACCCTCGAAGACCGGCTGGCCGCAGTAGAGGAAGGGCGTGGCCTTGCCGTTGCGGAGTTCCGTGGCGCGGACGAAGAGATGGATGCGCGTGCCCGGTGCCTCGTCGGAGAGCATACGGCCGATCTGGCTGTCGCGCCGTGTCTTGTTTTGGCTTTGCCACTGCATCCGGTCGGGCGCGAGAAAGAGATCCTTGTAGTTGCCCCCTGCCGGTGGGCTGCGCTTCTTTAGGGTCGTGAGCAGGATCAGGTCGGCGCCGAGCCGCACGATTCCGGCGTTCCAGTTGCCCGGGTTGAAGCGGGCGCCGAAGAGCGGCGGGATCTCCTCGCGGGCGTATTCGCGCCAGAGCTCGAGGGTCTGGCGGTCGAACGGGGCGGGCGTGTCGTCCAGCTCCTGCCGGAGCGTCATGCGTCGCCATTCGGCGAGTTCGGCGATCATCGCCATGGCGGCGCCGTCGGGGTCCGGGCGGGTCAGGCGCAGCAGGTCACCCTCGCGGCGCAGGAGCGGGGTGAAGGCCCAGAAGGCCAGCCCCTCTTCCGAGGCCGACCGGCCCGAGCGCAGCGTGTCCAGCGCGGTCAGGGCGGGCTCGGTCAGGCTACGGTCGCGCTCGACCTGCCGGAGCAGCTCGGCGAAGGCGGTCATCGCACCCATGT
>SLBI01000007.1 GCA_007126375.1 Paracoccaceae bacterium | reverse complement strand
TACTGACCGGCTCGAATGGCGGCGACCGGTTGCGCCGGGCCGTGATCGGCGCCGGTGTCGGCGCCGTCACCGGCGGCGTCACCGGCTCGATTCTCGACGCCCAGGCGGCGGAACTGCGGCGCGACCTCGGACAGGACGTTGCCGTCACCAACACCGGCCGCGAACTCATCGTCACCATGCCGCAGGACCTTCTGTTCGCAGTGGACAGTGCGGTGTTGCGGCCCGATCTGCGCAGTGACCTTCGGGTCGTGGCCGACAGCCTCAACCGCTACCCGGACAGCACGATCCGCGTGGTCGGGCATACCGACAACACCGGCTCGGCGGCCTACAACCAGGCGCTTTCGGAACGCCGCGCCAATTCGGTGGCCGCGGTGTTGCGCGATGCCGGCGTGCCGGGCTGGCGGATGCAGACGCTGGGTCGCGGCCTGTCGCAGCCGGTCGCCTCGAACGCCACGGCCGAAGGTCGGCGCCAGAACCGGCGGGTGGAGATCTTCATCGTTCCGACGGGCACCTGACCGGCATACAGCCGGCACGCGCGCATTAGCGCTTGCGGCTCCGACGGATCCGGTCAATTCTTCTGACCGCTTTTGCCGCCGGCAGCGTCCGGCGGTCGCGTATTGCGCGAGGGTCTCCGTGCCATTCCGTCCGATCCAGCCCGAGCGACTCAGTGGCGCGGTGGTGCGACAGATCGAGTTGCTGATACTGCGTGGCATCCTGCGCCCCGGCGAGCGGCTGCCGGGCGAGCGCGAACTGGCGGAAAGGCTGTGCGTCTCGCGGCCCAGCCTGCGCCAAGCGTTGGCCGAGTTGCAGGCGAGAGGGCTGCTGGCCAGCCGGGCGGGCTCGGGTGTCTATGTCGCCGACGTGCTGGGCTCGGTGTTCTCGGACGCGCTGATGCAGCTCTTCGCTACCGACGCGGAAGCGGTGTTCGACTATGTCGCCTTTCGCCGCGACATCGAGGGGATCGCGGCCGAGCGTGCCGCCAGGCTGGGCTCGGACACCGACCTCAAGGTGGTGGACACGCTGTTTCGAAGGATGGAGGCTGCGCACGCCAAGCGCGACCCGTCGGACGAGGCGCGGCTGGACGCCGAATTCCATCTGGCGATCATCGAGGCCTCGCACAATGTGGTGATGCTGCACCTGATGCGGGCGATGTTCGACCTTTTGCGCGCGGGCGTGTTCTACAACCGACAGGCCATGTTCCGCCAACGCACGACGCGCGAGCTGTTGCTCGAACAGCATCGGGCGATGAACGCGGGCGTGCAGGCGCGCGACCCCGCTCGGGCGCGAACGGCGGTCGAGGCACATCTCGATTACGTCGCGGCCACCCTGTCGGAACTGCGCCGCACCGAGAAGCACGAGGAGATCGCCCGCCAGCGTTTCGAGCACGCGCGCGGCCTCTAGTCCCCGGCCTTCGCCGGGAGCGGTGCCGCCGATGCTTGCCCTGAAAGGCCTTCTCCGGGCACAGCTTCGTGACGGGCACGTCACCCCGGCACCGACAGGTGCCGAACCAGGCGATGCCGAGCGCCGCATCGGTCTGCACCGTCTGGGGGCGGACCACCGCGTGCAACCGGGATGCGAAGGCTGCAGATGCGTCGCCGACCGGAAAACCGGGGAACGTTGCCGCCAGCGCCACGTCCGGCACGATCTCCGATCATGGCCCTGATCGCGCTTCAGCCGGTCGGCGATCACGGCCGCTTCAAGCCCCGGGGGCGCTGATCGAACACCGCACCGGCGGATGCTGGAGCCGGTGGAATGCGCCGACGGGGTCAGGCCCAGATAGGTCATCAGCTGCCGCCGGGTCTCGAAGCGGTGGAAATCCCCGACCTCGGCCTCCACCGTCACCGCCACGATGAAGGCGACCCCGCGCATCGCCTCATGCGCCGCGTCCGGGGCTCCGCCCGTTCGGGGCTGAATTGACCCGCTGGATCAATTCCAAGACGCCACTCACCCCAGACCGCCGGCAGTTCGCCGGCCCGGTGCAGCTTCGCCGGCATCACCGCATCGCGGCGGTCCGTCTTCATCCGGTCCCCAGCCTTCACCGGGATGAGCCAGGGCGCCAACACGATGCAGTCGTTCTCCATCTCCACGCGTTGCCGGTGCCGGCCAGAGCCACAGGGCCCTGCCTCATCGCGGAATTGCAGCCTTCCCCCCGCCAGCGGCCAGCCTCTTCATCAGCTTGCGGACATGATCGTCCCGGTGCGGCACCGGTCCACAATGGCGGACCTCGCCGCCACGATCTCCCCGCGCAACCGCGATCGACATCGTCGCCTTGCGGACATGCAGCCCGATGAACGTGCCGTCCTGCCTCCGGTCTCTCCACCATTCTCGAGGCTCGGCGCCAGCCCTCCTGGCGCAACCCTCGAAGGGGAATGCCGCGGGAGAGGCCACCGGCACAGTCAGCTCACGCCGCGATCATGGGGGGCTAGATCCCCCCTGCCACGGTATCGAAGAACCCGAACAGAAAGTTCGGTCGTCGCTGCATCGCCGCAATCGTGCTGTTGAGCGGCAGGCGCGTGCCGCCGGTGCCCAGCGGCAAGGTCATGCCGACGCGGATCACGTCCATGCGCTGCGGTGCCATGCGCGGCGTGGTGCGGCTGGCCTCGACGCCCAGGATCATCCGCCGGCCGGAGATGTCGATCCGCTGTGCGAGGCCGAGCGAAGCTGTCCGCATCCGTTCCTGTCCCGGGCGCAACCGCAGATCCAGAAGCGCGGCCCAGACGGTCAGGCCGAAGTCGAATTCATGCGCCAACCACGCGCCGCCGGTGGCGTAGCGGAACGCGCCCGACCGGCCGCGCACCTCGTTGCGCATTGCTCCAAGACGGGAGCGCTCCGTCACCGCAAACTCGGCCGCGAGCCCGAGCTCGCGGGCGCTGCCGCCGCCGTTGCCGTCAAGCCGACCGGCAACGCTTCGCAGCCCCACCTGCGTGCCTCGCCAGTCAAGGCTGATCCCGGTCGCCCGCCAGCGGTGCGACGCCGAAAGATCGTTGCGCAACCGCATCGGAAAGCGGATGTGATAGACACCGACATTCAGACGCTCGGCAATCGCATGGCCCACGGCCAGATCGAGCCAGCGCAGATCGTAGCGCACATGTGCGGTCCTGAGTTGCCGCAACCGTGCCTCGGCGTCGAGTCGGAAACCATACTGCCGCAAAGCGCCGCGCAGATTCAGCGAGGGTCCGCGCAACTGCCGGTCGGGCAGGACAGGAACGCGCATGGTCAGCCGATCGTAGCCCAGCGTCACGGCGCCGTGCAGGCGTTCGATCGCGGCAGCGGGCAGGGCGGATGCGATCAGAAGGAGTGGAACGAGCAAGAATACACAACCGGAAACACGCATGGGGGGATTCGCAGTCATCAAAAATACTCCTTGGGTTGCGCAACCCTTGGTTAACCATCGGCCGGAAGACAAACAATCCCAAGGTGATCTCGGAGCAACCCGGAGTTGTGGTTTCCCTGCCGTTTGCCCGTTTCCCGGCCATCCTGCAGAACGGCATGCAAAGTTGACCCCGTTCGCGGGGTAATCGGCGTCGAAATTTGACCCCTCCCTGCGGTTGTGCGGCTGCTTCTGCCCTCGCTGACGAGGGCGGAGGCGAGAGCGGGGATGATATCGGTGGAGACGATCGGGAAGGTTCGCCGTGACCGCTTTGTTCACGGCAAGAGCATCAAGCAGATCCGCCGGGGTGAGCCATCGCGGCGGTCGCCATCGTCGCGCCATCGGTCCGAGCGACGATGGCGACGGTTAGAGCCCGATGGCGAACGGCTCCGGAAAATCGCATCTGGCGATCGCGATCGGCGTGAATGCCATCAACAACCACAGGCGCGTAGTTCGGCGGGCGGGCCGTCCACCGGAAGGCCCGCTTGCCCGCTTCACCTACACCCCGTCGACCTTGTGAACCCTCTGGGCCTGTGCGGCGTGAGGGCCAGGCCGGCCGCCTCGGCGAACAGCTCTGCCGCGTGGATCTGCTGATCATCGACGAACTCGGCTATCTGCCCTTCGCCGAAGCTGGCGGCCAGCTCCTGTTCCACCTGATCAGCCGCCTCTACGAGCGCACCTCGGTCATGGTCACCACCAACCTGATCTTTGCCGAGTGGCCCGTTCGCCGGCGACCTCGGACCGTCGCCCACCGGGCTCGGACCGGTGGCGCCGCGGTGGGCGACCGGCGCGCCGGCTCACCTTCGGCGACCCGAGGATGACCACCGCCCTGCTCGACCGGCTCACCCACCACTGCGCTCGCCATTGGGCTCGAACCAATGGCGCCTCAAT
>SLBI01000312.1 GCA_007126375.1 Paracoccaceae bacterium | reverse complement strand
GAGGATCGTCCCCTGCCCGGGGCCGCGCGGCTGCTGGCGCGGCTCGAGGGGCGCTTTGTGATCGCCTCCAACAACTCCAGCGACACCGCGCAGACGCTGAACGCGCGGCTGGGGACACTGGGCCTGCCGGTGCCCGCCGACCGGATCGTCCTCGCCGGCGAGGAGGCGCTGCGGCTGATCGCGGTGCGCCATCCGGGTGCGCGGCTGCTGCTGCTGGCGGCGCCCGCTCTGCACGACGCGGCGCGCGCGCTGGGTCTGCGCCCAGACCGAACAGCGGGCGAGGTGGCGCTGCTCTGCCGGGACGAGGCGTTCGATTACGCGGCCCTTCGGCGGCTGTCCGACCTCGTGCGCAGCGGTGCGCCCTTCTATGTTGCCAACCCGGACCTGACCCATCCCGCCGCCGATGGCGGCCGTGTCCCCGAAACCGGCGCCTTGCTGGCCGCGCTGCGCGCCTGCACCGGGGCGGCTGCGCAACCGGAGGTCATCGGCAAGCCCGGCGCGCATCTCTATGCCCGGGCCCTCGTGCTCCTTGGGCGCCCCGCACGGCGCACCGTCGTCATCGGGGACAACCCGGATACCGACATTGCCGGAGCGCACGCCTACGGCCTCGACGGGCTGCTGATCGGCACTGCGCAGCAGGCCATTGCGAGGGATCCGGCAGGGCTTCTGCGCCTCCTCGACACCCAGGCCGATGCCTGAACTGGTGCGGTAGCCCTCGTCTGGTCTCAGAGGCGCTTGATGGACAGGGTATCGAAAGTGCGAGTGATCGTCTCCACCGCGCGGTCATGATCGCGCATGGCCAGACAGGCGACCAGCGCGTCAACGATGGCGAGCTGTGCGATCCGGCTCGTCATCGCCTCCGTGCGAAAGCGCGTCTCGCGCGCGGTGGTGGCCAGGACGATGTCACTGAACTTGACGATCGGCGAGCGCGCGAAGTTGGTGATGCAGATTGTCGTGGCCCCGGCCTCGTGCGCCAGCCGCGTGGCCGCAAGGGTCTCGTGCGTGCTGCCGGAATGCGAGACCGTCAGCGTGGCCACATCAGGCCCTGTCTGCGACGCGCTGATGGCCTGGATATGGCTGTCGACCACCAGCCGCACGTCGATGCCGATCCGCATGAGCCGGTAATACGCATCCTCGACCACCGGCGCGGCGCTGCCGATCCCGTAAAGCTCCACCCGGCGAGCGGCGCGGATCGCTTCCACGGCGCGTGTCATCTGCGCCAGGTCGAGCACGCCCAAAGTATCGGTCAGCGCCTGCGCATTGCTGGCGAAGATCTTGCGCACGATGCTGGCGATATCGTCGCCGTGTTCCAGGTCTTCGTGGATGAACTGAACCGCGTTCACCAGTTCCTGGGCCAGCGAGATCTTGAGTTGCTGAAACCCGCGCGCGCCCATCTGCTGGCACAAGGCCACGATGCTGCCCTCACTGACCTGGGTCGCCTCGGCCAGTTGCGTGATCGACATGTGCACGACCTGATCGGGCTGCGCCAGAATGAAGCGCGCGATGCGCCGGCTCTTTGGCGGAAGCGACGACTCCGATGCCCGAAGCCGTTGCAGAATTCCGCGCAGCGTGCTGTTGGTTTCGTCCGGGGTTGGGCGTTTCAAGAGTGCTCCCTTCCAGCCGCTTGCCGCAGCACCGGTCATCTCCGGGCCTGCCGTCCTGCTCCCAGTGCTGTCGCTGTGCCGCGCCCATGTCCAGCCTCCAGTGCAGCCCGTGTCCGGGGCAATGATGCGGAGAAGGAGGTCGGGAAGTCATGGCGAGGTCCCTTTGAGAAGACCGCCCTGACAACGCCCGCCCGCCGACAGCGGCAAAGGGCGGCGAGCACGGGGACGGGACGGTGCGGTCCGGTGGGTCAACGTCGTCATCGTGCGCCCGCTGACCGCACTCACTCGGGTGCTCCTCCCAAGGGGGACGAGTGCCGGGCCGCCCACCGCTGCAATGCACGATGCACCGTGTCGCGTCGCCAGCCCCCACCGCGGCTCGTGCGCAGACCCGATCCATTCGCCGCATCGGCGATCATGGCGTTGGTGGCTGAGCCATGCCAGACAAGACCGACGACCGGCATCAGCCGTCCCCCCCCTGACCTAGTGGCAGCACGTCGAACAGCAGCTCCGCCAAGATGCCCGCCAATTGCTCGCGTGCCGCGGCGGCGGAAAGGCCGGACCCTGGGAAAGGGGGCAGCGGTCGATCCCGACCTGCCCGACCTGCCCCACCTGCCCGACCTGCCCGACCTGCCCGAAGACGGTCTGGAACCGCCACACACGGCGCAACGCCCATCTCGGTCCACTTTCAGTCAGACTTCTACCCACTGCCGCTGCCATAAGAAAAAGAGCGGACAAACCCTTGCAGTTTCGCGTAAATCCGCCCATCTCCTGCCGCTCTGATCGTTTAGTTACGCACACCCCAACTTTCCACCAGAAAATGAAAATCCCGAGAAACGCGAAAATTTGAGAACACGTGAGAACACATGAGAACACGAAAATCGCTAAGAGATCTGTTTCCAGACCGGTGCGTTGGTTACATCCGTGTATCAACAGAAGGCCAAGAAAGAGAGGGTGACAGCCTCGACACCCAGGCATCCCGCATCCGCCATGCATGCAAACGTGCGAGGCTGGAGCTGCTTGGCACCCACGAAGATACCCACCACGGCGAAGGGCTTGCCAACGTGCATTCCCGGATGCGCCTGCAGGACGCCATCGCCGAGGCACATCGCCACGAAGCCATCCTTGTCGTGACGCAGCTGGATCGTCTGGCACGCGGATACGACGCACAACACCACATCATCTGCGAGCAGGGCGTCCGCGTCTACGAACTCAAGTCCCGCAACCTATACACCCGGGACAACTTTGGGCGCATGATGGAGCGGCAGCCTGATCGCTCCCGTCAGAAAGTGGTCACGATACGCCGGACCACCAAGGAAGGAATTGCGCAGCGCAAGCTTGAGGGCGTCCAGCTGGGCAACCGCAAGAATCTACCGACGGCGCAACGCAAGGGTCTCAAATCTCGGCTCAACAACGCGAACATCAGAACCGAGCAGGTTGCTGCCGTTCTTCAGCGCACTGCCGACTGGGAAGATCTGACCCACAAGGCGCTCGCAGATCTGCTCAACCGTGAAGGTGTTCGTCCGGAGAGATCTGAAACCTGGAGCAGTAAATCAGTCAGGTCGATCCGTGCTGCTGCAGAGCGACTGATCGAGGAACGGGAAGTGCTGGCGGGTGAGCCCGATGATTTCATCATGGACATGCCATCCACCTATGCGGTTTCGGTTGAAACTTCATCAGTGCGGGATGCGTCAACAGGAGGCGCGAAAAACGCGATGAAGAAACCTGCACGCAGAAATCCAAAGCCACGGTGGACATCTGCACCCTTGGCGCTGAGCTTCGATGACATCCACCTGGTCAACGACAACGAGTGAACTGTGCTTGAACTCGTGTCATGCTGAAAATGACAGGATGCTGTCGGTCAGCCACCCCCAACCATGCTTCACGACCGCACCTATATCTTGCGACGAGCCATGTTGTTTGAGCACCATCCGTCATAGGCGGTATTTCACGTCAGATGAATTCCCGGGATGCGAAGATGTCAACACTACCGTGAGCCATTGTCCCCTGAGGATGGTGATCGTCGACCCCTCGGGAGAGGCCGCGAGCAGCACTCGCCGCTGCCTCTGAATTGATGCCCCAGAGATGGCAGGTTGGAAGAGCGCGGGTTCAGCCGGATCATGTCTGCGGCGGCGAGAGTTTGCACGCCACCCTGACTGCCGCGGCACCAGATCGGGCGGTTCTCATCCGCCGCTGCAGGCGCCAGTCTGATCCGCGGGATGGGAAAGGGGAGCTCCGGATTGCGTTGGGCGTCAAGCGAAGTCCTAGAAGGGGCGCATAGCGTCCTTGGGGATGCCTTCGGACTCCGGCAGTCCCCCGCGCCAAGGCTCCGCTGAATGCTCCGCCTGCGCTCGTCGTGGGGTCAACTCGCCGGCTGTCTCCGATCGTCGCACGTCCAGATGTCCCCGGCCCAACTTTGTCAGCCCCACCTGCAACGCGCTCACAGGGGCGCTGGGAGCGGCCTGGAGGCATGCCTGCAGTGTGCGTGTAGCGCTTCGGGGCTAGAACAGCGAGACGTAACCGCCCGGTTCTGGCCGCCTTGCAAAATCAGGCGGCGGCGTTTTCGGGCATGATCTGCGCCTTGGGCGTCCAGTTCCACGGCAGCAACTCGTCGAGACGGTTGCTCATATGATCGTGGATACGGTCGAGAACGTCGGCGAGGTAAGCTTG
>SLBI01000383.1 GCA_007126375.1 Paracoccaceae bacterium | reverse complement strand
CGCGGACGATCTACATGACCAAGCATGAGCAAACCGTTAGGAACCTGGGGTGCATCGTGTGCTCACTCATGCAGCGTGGATATGTGGCAGCCCACATCCATCACTGCCGTTTTCCCGTCGGTATGGGCCAGAAGGCATCACAGTGGTATGCGATACCCCTGGCGCCTGCCATCCATCAGATCGGCATGATGTGGCCTGAATGGCCCTGGCAGTCCGATGTACCCATCCACGCAGGAGATCGACCGTTTCGTGCCCGCTACGGGTTCGGCGAGCGAGAGCTGCTGTGGGAGGTGTGGCAGCGGTTGCCGTATGGCCCGCCTGTGGGCGTGGACGATGAAGCGGCGCTGATTGATTGGCTGGAATGCAAGAGGAACGAATCATGAAAAAAAAACCATGGGCCAGGCTATATAACAACACGAGGTGGCACCGGCTCCGTGCTCGCCAACTACAGCTATACCCGTTATGCTGGTACTGTCGTCAGACCAATAGGCTCACAACAGCGGACACCGTGGACCACGTAGTTCCGCATCGCGGCAATGAGACGCTGTTCTGGGATCCGGAGAACCTGCGCTCGTCGTGCCGGCAGTGTCACGATAGTGTAGCAAAAGAGAAAGACATGCATGGCTATGTGCGCGGCGCGAACAAGGATGGTACACCCGTCGATCCGGCGCATCCATGGAATCAGACGGCATAAGATATGAGCGCCGGGATAGGGCGGGCTTGACCTTACCGGCGTTTTTGACTTAAACCGAGTTGAGAAGTCGAAATTTTTAGACCGCAAATTTGGGAGTTTACCATGCGAGGACCTAAGCCGATACCGCCAGAAATGAAAGTCTTGACCGGCAACCCAGGCCGCAGACCGATTCCAAAGTCTCCCAAGGCCAACATTGGGATACCTGAGCCGCCTGACTGGCTGTTGGGCTATGCCAGGGAGGAATGGCTTGAGCGTGCGCCCGGACTCATGCGTATGCGCATTTTGGGCACCGATGACGTTGCTGCTTTTGCGGCATACTGTCAGTCTTGGGCCATCTATAGGCAGGCTGCGGAGCAACTCAAGAAGGTGGAAATCGATCGTCCAGGCGGTATGTTAGTGATCCAGCATCCGCAGACCGGACACGTGCGACGCAACCCGTTTCTGTCGGCCATGATGGACGCCGGCGCCGATATGGTGAAATACGCTGCCGAGTTCGGTCTGACCGCCTCTGCCCGCTCTCGCGTGTCAATGACGCCAGAGTCCGAATCGTCGCCGATAAAAGGCCTGCTCTATAAGGAGAAGGGCGCATAGTGCCGCGCAACCGCCGGCGCGCCAAGCGCGTCATTGAATTTATCGAGCTGCTCACTGTGCCGTCCGGTGTGTATCAGGGCCAGAAGTTCAGGCTGCTGCCGTTCGAGAAGCGATTCATACGCGATGTTTACGAGCCGCATGAAGATGGATTGCGTCTTGTGCGCCGTGGCATTTTGAGCATGGGCCGAAAGAATGGGAAGACCACGCTGATAGCCTGTCTGGTGCTTGCCCACCTGTGCGGACCAGAGGCGACGCCAAATGGAGAAATCTACACCGGCGCCAATGAGCGCGCCCAAGCCGCTTTGGTCTTCAAGGTCGCCGCGCAGATTATCCGGGCCATGCCTGAGCTGGCCGCCGAGGTCAGAGTGGTGGAATCGACCAAGACGATGGTGCATTATGCTTCTGGCACCGTTTATACGGCTCTATCCAGAGAGGCTGGCAGCAAATTTGGTCTCAACTCGTCCTTTGTGATCTATGACGAGTTAGCACAAGCCCGGTCGCGCGATCTGTATGACGCGCTGGACACGTCCATGGGTGGCCGCACGGAACCGCTGTTCATCGTCATTTCTACCCAATCACACGACCCGGAGCATATATTGTCCAAGCTGATCGACGACGGCATCAACGGTAAAGATCCGTCCATCGTGTGCCATCTCTACGAGACGCCGGAAGATGCGGACATATTCAATCCGAAAAACTGGAAGGCCAGCAATCCAGCCCTGGGCAAATTCCGGTCTTTGGCCGATTTGAGGGCCGCCGCGGCCAAGGCCAAGCGGATGCCCGGCGACGAGCCGACGTTCCGTAACCTGTATCTGAATCAGCGCGTAGATGCGCAGGCGCCACTAATCAGCCGTCCGGAATGGATGGCGTGCAATACCGACCGACCAATTGAGCCTGGTGAGGGCATTTACCTGGGGTTGGATTTGTCATCCACCACAGACCTGTGCGCTCTGGTGGGTGTCTCCTCTGATGCGCACAAGTCTGCGGTAGACGATAAATCCAATGATAGCGATCGCGTGCAGGCATGGTTCTGGAAGCCCAGGGATTTGCTGGATCTCCACGAGACCCGAGATCGCGTGCCGTATCGCGAGTGGGTATCGGAGGGATATATCGAGGCGCCACCAGGCAAGACCGTCGACTATGCGTTCGTCGCACAGCGCCTGGGGGAAATTGCCGAGGACTACCAAATCCTAGGCATTGCCTATGATCGATGGAGAATTGAGTTGTTGCGAAAGGAGTTGACGGATGCCGGTATCCAATCGTGGATCGACAAGAAGGATTCGGACGCCAAGAAGAGCGCTTGGACGGCCGAAGAAGAGGGGATCCGGCTGATACCATGGGGCCAGGGATTCCGGGACATGGGACCGTCTGTGGATATGCTCGAAACGAGCGTATTGGAGCGCAAGCTGGGACACCGCAACCATCCTGTATTGACCTGGTGCATATCAAATGCCCAGATCGCCAAAGACCCGGCTGGCAATCGCAAGTTGGATAAAAGTAAGACCCGATTCCGCATTGATGGCGCCGTGGCATTGGTGATGGCTTTAGGTCTCAAGCGTCGCGAGATGCACGAATTACAGGAATCGGCCTATAAGGGGCTCAGCGTCGAACAGGTGATCGAAAGGATGACGATAGGATGAAACTCCCGGACAAAGCCACGTATCGGGTTGCTGAGGTCGCGCAACATTTCGACGTGACAGAGCGCACGGTTTATCTATGGATCGCCCACGGTCACCTGGAGAAGATGTACACGCCTGGTGGTATGCTTCGGATCACTCAGGAGTCCGTCGAAGCGTGCCGGATGCGCGAAAATCGGACCGAAGAATGGGCCGCCAGTCCGCCAAAACCCAAGAAGAGGCGCGGAAGACCGCCGAAATCATCGAAAAATACATGTAAATAGTGTGAAATCCACGGAACTCCACGGAAATATACACTATTGAATCGTTGACGATATAACCGTATCTTTACCCATAGACAGTCACCACGTGGGAGTCTATGGGTATTCTACGACGTGTCCGTACCAGCCTGGCGCAAGCTCTGGCCGTGGACGATCCCAAAGCATGGGATAATTCTCTGTGGCGTCTGCGCCAGTGGATCTCGGGAGAGCAACAGGTCGACGAGTCAACGGCGCTGACCTATTCAGCCGTGTATAATGCGGTTGTCCTGATCGCCGGTACCATCTCCACTTTACCTTTACACCTCATATCGAAAAAAAACGGACGGACCCAGCGGCAAGAGAGCGAGTCCGCTTATCACGTCCTGCATACCGAAGCCAACGAATACATGACGGCCATGGCATTCCGCGAGTGTGTCATGGCGCACGTCCTGTTGTTTGGCAACGGATATGCGGAGATCGTCCGAGACGGCTATGGCAACTTGGTAGCGCTATGGCCGATCACGCCGGATAGGGTCACGATAGTATGGGATGGGGGACTGTATTACGAGATCGACATGGGCCCGCATGAGAAGAAAGTGATCCTGCCGCGCGAAAAGGTCTTGCACGTCGCGGGATTGGGGTTCAACGGGCTACAGGGCTACTCCGTGGTCGGCAAGGCCCAACGTAGTATTGGTGTAGGCATGGCCATGGAGGAGTTCGGCGAGAAGTATTTCTCGCAAGGCACGCATCCGGGCATCATCGTCAAGCATCCTGGCAGGTTACATGAGGACGGACACGAGAATCTCAGAAAATCGCTGGAGGCGGCGCATTCCGGTCTGGGACAATCACACCGTCTGATGCTGCTAGAGGACAATATGACGGTGGAGAAGATTGCGATTGCGCCAGAAGAGGCGCAGTTTTTGGAATCACGCCAATTCCAGATTCCGGAGATCGCACGCTGGTTCAATCTGCCGCCACACAAGCTCAAGGATCTGACACGCTCGTCGTTCAGCAACATCGAATCTGAACAGATCAGCTTTGTAACCGATTCAATTCTGCCGTGGTTGATCCGCCTGGAGCAGGCTTTTAACATGCAACTTTTGAGCCGCAATCAAAAGCGG
>SLBI01000061.1 GCA_007126375.1 Paracoccaceae bacterium | reverse complement strand
GCCTCGCCTCCAGCGCCAGCAGATCGGACCAGGCCTCGCGCTTGGCCGCCGGCTGGCGCAGCAGATAGGCCGGATGCGTCATTGCCAGCGCCGGCCGGCCCAGCACCTCGCGCCACTGGCCACGCAACCGCGTGATGCCCGAGTCCCCGGTCAGCGCGGCGACCGGCGTCTTGCCCATCAGCACCAGAAAATCCGGATCGGCCAGCGCCACATGGCGTTCCACAAAGGGCAGCATCAGGGCGCATTCCTGCGCTGTGGGGCGGCGGTTCTCGGGTGGGCGCCACGGCAGGATGTTGGTGATGTAGAGCGCGCGACCCGGATCGGGGGCGTCGCGGGCGAGCCCGATCGCCGCGAACATGCGGTCCAGAAGCTGCCCCGCCCGGCCGACGAAGGGCCGACCCTGCAGATCCTCGTCGCGCCCCGGTGCCTCGCCGATCACCATCACCCGTGCTGCCGGCTGACCGTCGGCAAAGACCGTGTTGCGCGCCCCGCGCCTGAGATCGCAATGCGGATAGGCCGCGACCGCCTCGGCCAGCGCCGGCAGATCCGCCGCTGCCGCTGCCGCGGCGCGGGCGGTGTCCAGCGGATCCACGGTGTTCGTGACCGCGGCCACGGGGGCGGGCGGCACCGCGGTCGTCCGGCCCGGCGCCGGAGGCTGCGGCGCGGCGAAGCGGTTCACCGGTGTGTCGCCCACCGCGACATCCGCGCCGAGTTCCAGTTGCCATTCAAGCAGTGCAAGCGCCGAATGCGGGTCGAGTTCCTGCAGCATGCCGTGAAGCTAGGCCGCCGCGCGCCGGGGGTAAAGCCTGCCACGCCGCTTGTGGCCGGTGGCCGGCTTTCCTATGACGGGGCCGTGCCTTCGCGGAGAAGACCATGGCCCTGCGCGCGCGTCACCTTCTGGGCATCGAGCCGCTCGCGCCCGACGAGATCACGGCGCTGCTCGACCTCGCCGAACGTCATGCCGGGCGCAATCGCGGCGGTGAGAAGCACACCGCCCTGCTGGCCGGGCTGACGCAGATCAACATGTTCTTCGAGCCCTCGACCCGCACCCAGGCGAGTTTCGAACTGGCCGGCAAGCGGCTGGGTGCGGATGTGATGAACATGTCGGTCGCCCAGTCCAGCGTGAAGAAGGGCGAGACGCTGATCGACACCGCGCTCACGCTCAACGCCATGCATCCCGATCTTCTGGTGGTGCGCCATCCCGCCTCGGGCGCGGTCGACCTGCTGGCCGAAAAGGTCGCCTGCGCCGTGCTGAACGCCGGCGACGGGCGCCACGAGCATCCAACCCAGGCGCTGCTGGATGCGCTGACGATCCGCCGCGCCAAGGGTCGGCTGCACCGGCTGACGGTGGCGATCTGCGGCGACATCGCCCACAGCCGGGTCGCCCGGTCGAACCTGATCCTGCTGAACCGGATGGAAAACCGCGTCCGCCTCGTCGGCCCGCCGACGCTGATGCCGGCCGGGGTCGGCGAGCTGGGCTGCGAGGTCACCGACGACATGCGCGAGGGCCTCGCCGGCGCCGATGTGGTGATGATGCTGCGGTTGCAGAAGGAGCGGATGGACGGCGGCTTCATTCCCTCGGAGCGCGAGTACTACCACCGCTACGGGCTGGATGCCGAGAAGCTGCTGCACGCGAAACCCGACGCGATCGTGATGCACCCGGGGCCGATGAACCGGGGCGTGGAGATCGACGGCACACTGGCCGACGATATCCGCCACAGCGTTATCCAGCAGCAGGTGGAGATGGGCGTGGCGGTGCGCATGGCGGCGATGGAGATGCTGACCGCCAGCCTGCGGGCCGCGCGCGCCGGCTGAGCGCCCCCTGCCGGCCGGCCCAGACGCTTGCGCGGGCGCCGCCCTGGTGGCAGGAAGCAGGGCATGAAACCCGACCTCGACAAGGGCGAGAAACTGCTGCGCGAGATCGCCAGCGACCGCGGGCGCTACTGGCGCGACCACGCGGTTCTCGCTCTGCTGGGCATGGCTGGGCTGGGAGTGGTGCTGGTGCTCATCGGCAGCCCCTATCCGGCGATCGGTGCGCTGGGCGCGCCGCTGGCGATCGGCGTGCGTGCGGCTTATCTCGCTTCGGAACAGCTGGGCAATCGCTGGTGGCTCACCGACCGGCGCATCCTGCTGCCCGGGGGGCGCAGCGTCGGGCTTGTGGAACTCGCCACGGTGCGCCGGCTGATGGGCGATGTGCAACTGATTACCCGTGCCGGCGACAAGTATCTGTTGCGCCACATCGCCCGGCCCGCCGCGCTGGTGGCCGAGATCGATGCGGCGCGGGCAAAGCGTGCCAAGCGGAGGCCGGGATGAGCGGTTCGCCTTCGGAAGGGCGGCGATGATGCTCGGTTTCGCCGATGCCCGGCTGATCGACCCCGAGGCCGGCACCGACCGGCGCGGCACGCTGCTGGTGGCCGGCGGGCGGATCGCCGCGGTCGACGGGCCGCTGCCGGGCGAGGCGACGGTGATCGACTGCGCCGGAAAATGTCTCGCGCCCGGCCTCGTCGATGTCGGCGTGCAGGTGGGCGAGCCCGGGGCGCGCCACAAGGAGAGCTTCCGCTCGGCCGGCCTGGCCGCCGCAGCGGGCGGGGTCACCACACTGGTGACCCGCCCCGACACCGACCCGCCGATCGACAGCCCCGAGGTGTTGGAGTTCGTCACGCGCCGCGCACGCGCCGAGACACCGGTCAACATCCGCCCGATGGCGGCTCTGACCAAGGGCCGGGCCGGGCGCGAGATGACCGAGATGGGATTTCTGCTCGACGCCGGCGCGGTCGCGTTCACCGACGCCGACCGGGTGGTCAGCGATACCCGCGTTCTGACCCGGGCGATGAGCTATGCCCGCGGTCTCGGCGCGCTGATCCTGGGCCACCCGCAGGAACCGGGGCTGTCGCGCGGTGCTTGCGCCACCTCCGGCAAGTTCGCCTCTCTGAAGGGGTTGCCCGGCGTCGCGCCGATGGCCGAGCGGATCGGTTTCGACCGCGACATGGGCCTTGTCGAGATGACCGGGGCGCGCTGGCACGCCGACCAGATCACCTGCGCGCGTACCCTGCCGGCGCTGGAGCGGGCGAAGGCAAACGGGCTCGACGTTACCGCAGGAGTGTCGATCCATCACCTGACGCTGAACGAGTTCGACGTCGGCGACTACCGGACCTTCTTCAAGGTTACGCCGCCGTTGCGCGCAGAGGCGGACCGCGTCGCGGTGGTCGAGGCGGTGGCCGCGGGGCTGATCGACATCATCTGCTCGATGCACACGCCGCAGGACGAGGAATCCAAGCGCCTGCCCTTCGAGGAGGCGGCGCCGGGGGCGGTCGGGCTGGAGACGCTGCTGCCTGCGGCACTGCGGCTTTATCATGCGGGCGCGCTGAGCCTGCCGCAGTTGTTCAGGGCGATGGCGCTGAACCCGGCGCGGCGCTTCGGGCTGCCGGCCGGCCGGCTGTCGCCCGGCGCGCCGGCGGATCTCGTGTTGTTCGACCCCGCCACGCCCTCCGTGCTGGACCGTTTCACGCTGCGGTCGAAATCGAAGAACACGCCGTTCGACGGCGCGCGGCTGCAGGGCCGGGTTCTGGCGACCTGGGTCGCCGGTGTGCCGGTTCATGGCGAGACCGCCGTGGCGGCGGCCGGCGGCTGAGGGGAGGGGAAGGAATGCCTGCACTGGAGAACCCGCTTTGGCTGATCGGTCTGGCCGGGCTGATCGGCTATGTCCTCGGATCGGTTCCATTCGGTGTGCTGATGGCGCGGTTGTTCCGGCTGGGCGATCTGCGCAAGGTCGGCTCGGGCAACATCGGCGCGACCAATGTGCTGCGCACCGGCAACAAGGCGGCGGCGGCGCTGACGCTGGGGCTGGATGCGGCGAAGGGGGCGGCGGCGGTGCTGCTGGCGGGCTGGCTGATCGGCGCGGATGCGGCGCAGGCGGCGGGGCTGGCGGCCTTTCTGGGCCATCTCTACCCGGTGTTTCTCGGCTTCGCCGGCGGCAAGGGGGTGGCGACCTTCCTTGGCGTGACGCTGGCGCTGTCGTTGCCGGTGGGGGCGGCGGCCTGCGCCACATGGGCCGCGGTCGCAGGGTATCTGCGCTATTCGTCGGCCGCGGCGCTGGCCGCGGCGGCGTTGGCGCCGCTCTGGGCCTGGGCCTGGGATGTGCGGGCGCTGATCGTCGTTCTGGCGGCGATGGCGTTGCTGATCTTCTGGACCCATCGCGGCAATATCGGGCGGCTGGCCGCCGGCATCGAGCCGAAGATCGGGCGGAGATGAGGGTGCGCCGCCTGCGGCGGGCCGCCCCCTCCTGCGCTCCGTT
>SLBI01000035.1 GCA_007126375.1 Paracoccaceae bacterium | reverse complement strand
CCCGGCTGGTCGCCGGCTGGTCGTGGCAGCGCCGGCGGCTTGCGCGCTCGGCGGCGGCCCATGCCGCCGCCGGGGCGGTGGTGACGGTGCTGCGTCTCAGCCCGACGCCGGCCTTTCACCGCTCGCGCTTCACCGATCAGGGTTACTGGCTGCAGACCGGCGGCCTCTGGGGCCGCAGCCTGCGTGCACAACGGCTGATCGTGCCATGGCGCCGGCGCAGCCGGCTGCGCGCCGAGTTGGTGCGCATCGCCATGGCGCGACCGGTGGACACGCTGTTCGGTTGAGGCGGAGTTCCGCCTTGCGCCCGTCATCGGGGCCGAGGTCTCGGCATTCCTTCACGATTTTGGCGCAATTCCGCCCGATGATCTGGCAATCCCCGCGCCGACGGGGCATTGTCGCCATACGTCAAGGCAGGAGGCAACGACATGCGGAGACGGGTCACCAAGGCGGTCTTTCCGGTTGCCGGGCTGGGAACGCGGTTCCTTCCCGCGACCAAGTCGATCCCGAAGGAAATCCTCACCCTCGTGGATCGCCCGCTGATCCAGTACGCCATCGACGAGGCGCGTGCGGCGGGCATCACCGAGTTCATTTTCGTCACCTCGCGCGGCAAGTCCGCGCTGGAGGATTATTTCGATCACGCGCCCGAACTCGAGGCGAAGCTGCGCAGGTCGAACAAGACCGAGCTGCTTGAGGTCCTGCGCGGCACCAACATGGAAAGCGGTGCCATCGCCTATCTGCGCCAGCACCAGCCGTTGGGTCTCGGCCATGCCGTCTGGTGCGCGCGCCGGCTGATCGGGGCCGAGCCCTTTGCCGTGATCCTGCCTGACGACGTGATCGCCGGCGATGTGCCCTGCCTGAAGCAGATGGTCGATGCCCACTCCGAAACCGGCGGCAACATGGTCGCCGCGATGGAAGTGCCTGCCGACAAGGTTTCCGCTTACGGCGTGCTCGACGTGGCCGAGGACATGGGGATGCTCGCGCGCGTCCGCGGCATGGTGGAAAAGCCCAAACCCGAAGAGGCGCCGTCGCGCCTCGCGGTGATCGGGCGCTATATCCTGACGCCTTCGGTGCTGAAGAACCTCGGCAAGAAGCGCGCCGGTGCCGGCGGCGAGATCCAGTTGACCGACGCCATCGCCGACGACATCGCGCAGGGCCATGACGTGTTCGGTTTCCGCTTTCGCGGCCAGCGCTTCGATTGCGGCTCGAAGGCCGGCTTCCTGCAGGCGACACTCGCCTTCGGGCTGGCGCGCAACGATCTGCACGACGATCTGATCGAATTCATCGAGGATGTCGTTGCCGCCCGCCGTGCGGCCCAGTAAGGCGCCATCATGGCGGCGGGCGACGGTGCACGCCTGCTCGATCTCAGCCGTCTCGCCTCGCGCGTCGGCAACGGTCCGCTGACCGGCATCGACCGGGTCGAACTGGCGTGGCTGCAGAGGCTGTTGGCGCTGCCCGGACCGCTGTTTGCACTGGTGCGCGCCGCACCCGGCTTCGTGCTGCTGGACCGCGGCGGAATGGCTGCACTGACGGCGCGGCTGACCGGGGCGGCAGCATGGGGCCAGCCGGACCTTGTCGCGCGACTGCACCTGCGCCAGAGCCCGGCGCGGCGACGGGCAATGTCGGACCTGCGGCGGCTGGCACTGGGCCGGGCCACTGTGGCGGGGCTCGGCCGGCTGCTGCGGCGGCATCTGCCTTCGGGCTCGGTATGGATCGCCACTGGCCACACCAATCTTTCCCCGGAGGTCTTCGACGCCGTGCAGGGGTTGCCCGACGGACGGGCGGCGGTGATGATCCACGATACCATCCCGCTTGATCACCCCGCCTTCAGCCGCCCCGCGGCGCGGGTGCTCTTCGCCCGCCGCTTCGCACTTACCGGGGCGCGGGCCGATGTGGCGATATACAATTCCGCCGTGACCCGCGCCGCCGCCGAGATGCGCTTCGCGGCCGCCGGGCGGGTGCCCCCGGCGGTGGTGGCGCATCTTGGCGTCGCCCCCGCCCCATTCGGCGCCTTGCCCGGCTGGCTCGATCCGGCGCGACCCTGCTTTCTGGCGCTCGGCACCATCGAGCCGCGCAAGAACCATGCCCTGCTGCTCGATCTGTGGGAGGGCTTCGCCGCGCTGCCTCCGGCCCGCCGACCCCTGCTGATCATCGCCGGTCGCCGAGGCTGGGAAAATGCCGCCGTCTTCGCCCGGCTCGATGCGCGGCCGCCGGATGTGCTGGAGTGGAACGATCTCGATGACGCCACGGTTTCGGCGCTGATGCGCCATGCCCGGGCGCTTCTCTTTCCCAGCCTTGCCGAAGGATTCGGCCTGCCGGCATGCGAGGCGGCGGCGCTGGGCGTTCCCGTCGTTGCGAACGACCTGCCGGTCCTGCGCGAGGTGCTGGGCAACCTGCCCCGATTGATACCTGTGAGAGACCGAAAGGCATGGCAACAGACGATCCTCGAACACGCCGATCCGCAGCGGCCGCCGGCGCGGCCACGCCCTTTCGCCCCGTCGGGCTGGGAAGACCATGTAAATCATGTCTTAGATCGGCTCTGACAGGCTGCAGCAACGCGGCGGAGCGGAGCGGATGAGGGTGATGCGGCAATACGGGTTGCGGCTGCGGCGCAAGCGGGCGCTTCTGCGGGCCTGGCGCCGCGGGCTGGATCTCTCGTGCCGCATCGACCGCACCGGGTCGATCGGCCGGCGCGATGTGCTGCTGTTCAGCGTGCTGCGGAACGAGCGCCTGCGGCTGCCGTTCTTCCTTGACTATTACCGCGCGCTTGGCGTCGGCCATTTCCTGGTGGTGGACAACGGCTCGGAGGACGGCTCGGCCGAGTATCTGGGGGCGCAGCCCGATGTGTCGCTCTGGTCCACCGCGGCGAGCTACAAGCGCGCGCGCTACGGGGCGGACTGGATGAACCGGCTGCTGCGCCGGTTCGGCCATGGCCACTGGTGCCTGACTGTCGATGTCGACGAATTCCTCGTCTATCCCTTTTGCGACACGCGGCCCCTTCCGGCTCTGACCGGCTGGCTCGACGCCTCGTCGATCCGGTCCTTCGGGGCAATGCTGCTCGACATGTATCCCAAGGGGCCGATAGATGCGGTGCCCTACGTCGAGGGGCAGGATCCGTTCGAAATCGCCTGCTGGTTCGATGGCGGAAACTACACGATCCGGAAGAACCCGCTCTACGGGAATCTGTGGATCCAGGGCGGCCCGCGGGCACGCGTCTTCTTCGCCGATGCACCGGCACACGCCCCGGCGCTGAACAAGATCCCGCTGGTGCGCTGGGACCGCCGCTTCGCCTATGTCAGTTCCACTCACATGCTGCTGCCCCGGGGGCTGAACCTCGTCTATGACGAATGGGGCGGCGAGAAAGCTTCGGGGGCGCTCCTGCATGCGAAATGGCTCAGCCCCTTCGTCGCCAAGGCCGAGGAGGAACTGACCCGCCGCCAGCATTATGCCGCAAGCCGCGAGTACCGCGTCTATGCCGAGCGCATGGAGACGGCGCGCGATCTGTGGTGCGACTGGTCGGAGCGCTACATCAACTGGCGCCAGCTGGAGATTCTCGGTCTCATGTCCAAGGGGAACTGGGCATGAGCAGCCTCGGCTTCATCATGCTCTGCCACGCAGCCCTGCACCGCGCCGAGGCAGTCGCGCGGCACTGGGCGCAGGCCGGATGCCCGGTGGTCATTCACGTCGATGCAAGGGTGCCCCAGGCCCGGTTCAGGGCGATGCAGGCGGGGCTGGCCGATCTCGCACATGTCCGCTTCTGCCGGCGGTTCCGCTGCGAATGGGGAACCTTCTCGCTGGTCCGCGCGATGCAGACCGCATCGGAAGAGATGCTGTGCCTGTTTCCGAAGGTGCGCCATGTCTACACCGCCTCGGGCGCCTGTCTGCCACTGCGCCCGGTGGAGGAGTTGAGGGCCTGGCTGGATGCGCGCCCGCGCACCGATTTCATCGAATCGGTCACCACCGAGGATGTGCCCTGGACGGTGGGCGGGCTCAGCGACGAGCGTTTCACCCTGCGTTTTCCGTTTTCCTTCACGCGGCAGCGACGGCTGTTCGACCGCTGGGTGGCGCTGCAGCGCCGGATGGGACTGCAGCGGCGCATGCCTTTGGGGCTGGTGCCGCATCTTGGCTCGCAATGGTGGTGCCTGACGCGACAGACGCTGTCGGCGATCCTGGAAGACCCGAACCGGCCGCGGCACGACCGTTTCTTCGCCCAAGTCTGGATCCCCGACGAGAGCTATTTCCAGACGCTGGCACGGCGCTGGTCCACCGATATCGAGAGCCGCTCGCTGACGCTGTCGAAGTTCGATTTCCAGGGCAAGCCGCACCTGTTCTACGACGACCATCTGCAGCTGCTGCGCCGGTCGGACTGCTTCGTCGCGCGCAAGATCTGGCCGGAGGCCGACAAGCTTTATGCCCATTTCCTGCGGCCCGGCGCCGAGGCCCGGCCGATGGCCGAGCCGAACCCGGGCCGCATCGACCGGCTGTTCGGCAAGGCGGTGGAGCGACGCACCCGTGGGCGCCCCGGTCTCTACATGCAGAGCCGCTTTCCCAACGACGGGTGGGAAAACGGGCGCACCGCCGGCTCCTATTCGGTGTTCGAGGGGTTTTCCGAACTGTTCGAGGATTTCGAGGCCTGGCTTGCCCGCACCGCCGGATTGCGGGTGCACGGCCATCTCTTCGCCCCCGAGCGGGTCGAATTCGCCGGCGGGGCCGGGGTGTTCAACGGCGCCCTGAGCGACAGCGCGGCGCTGCGCGACTACAGCCCCGAGGGATTCCTTGCCAATCTGATCTGGAACACCCGCGGCGAGCGGCAGTGCTTTCAGTTCGGCCCGGGCGACGGCCAGCGTGTGGCCGGCTTCTTTGCGGGGGATCCCAATGCGCAGGTATCGGTCATCTCCGGTGCCTGGGCGGTCGAACTGTTTCGGCGCAATGCGCGCTTCGGCGAAATCCGGCGCGAGGCGGCGCGGCTGCAGCGGATCGAGACGGCACATCTCGCGCTGTTGCGCGCGCCCTGGGTCAAGGCGCGTGTGCGGGTCTGGAGCCTTGCGGATTTCGTCGCCGCGCCGATGGAACCCCTGCTCACGCTCATGGACGAGATCAGCCCGCGTGCGCCCAATCGCCCGGCGGAAGCGCCGCGGATGGTCGATCTCGCCGGCTTCGGACGGTTCCTGCAGAACCTGCGCAACCAGGGCATGCAACCCACGCTGACCGGCGATTTCCCGGTGACCGAAGACCCTGACGGCACCAACCGCCCGCGCAGCCGCCCCTATCTGGTGCGTTGAATGACCGGCGGCTTCGACAGTTTCGTGATACTTGGCGCAATGCGCACCGGCTCCAACCTGCTGGAAGAGCTGTTGGGCGGGTATTCCGGAATCGTTTGCCATGGCGAACTGTTCAACCCCGTCTTCGTCGGCCGGCGCGGGCAGACGGAGCACCTGGGGATCGATCTCGCCGCGCGCGATGCCGATCCCCTGCGTCTGCTCGCGGCGATGCGCGCCTCCGGCGGGCTCCCCGGATTCCGGCTGTTTCACGATCACGACCCGCGGGTGCTGGCGCATGTGCTGGCGGATCCGCGCTGTGCAAAACTGGTGCTTACGCGCAACCCGCTGGAAAGCTACGTTTCGCTTCAGATTGCTGCCGCGACCGACCAGTGGCGGCTGACCAATGCCCGCAACCTGCGCCGGGCGCGGGCACGGTTCGATGCTGCCGGGTTCGCCCACCATCTCGAGACGCAGCGGGCCTTCCAGCGCGAGATCCTGCATGCGCTTCAGACGCGCGGGCAGACCGCCTTTTTCATCCACTACGAGGATCTCGGCGATGTCGCGGTGCTCAACGGTGTCGCGGCCTTCCTCGGCCTGTCCGCCCGGCTGGATCGGCTGGAGCCGCGGCTGAAGCCGCAGAATCCCGAGCCGTTGACGGAAAAGGTCGAGAATCCGGAGGAGATGCGCGCGGCTCTGGCAGGGCTGGACCCCTTCGCGCTGACCCACACCCCGAATTTCGAGCCGCGCCGCGGCCCCGGCATCCCCGGTTTTCGTGCCGCCGCCGCCGCGCCGGTCCTGTTCCTGCCGATGCGGGCAGGGCCGGAGGCGTCGGTGCTGCGGTGGCTCGCCGCGCTGGATCGGGTGGAGGCGGCGGCGCTTGCGGGCGGCTTCGGGCATCGCAGCCTGGCCGAGTGGATGCGGGCCCGGCCCGGGCACCGGGCCTTCACCGTGCTGCGCCACCCCGTGCCGCGGGCCTGGGCCGCCTTCGATGCGGTGATCCGGCCGGGGCGGTTTCCGCGCATCAGCGCGGTGTTGCGCCGCAACCACCAGCTGGCCTTGCCCGAGCCGGGTGCGGATGTCGCGCCGGATGTCTTGCGGGCCGATTTCCTCGGGTTTCTCGGATTCCTGCGCGCGAATCTCGCCGGGCAGACGGCGTTGCGCGTCGATCCGCTCTGGGCCCGGCAGGTGTCGGTGCTGCAGGGCTATGCCCAGGTGCGCCCACCCGACCAGGTGCTGCACGAGAAGGAGGCCGCAGCGGGACTTGCCGAGCTTGCCCGGGCCGTGGGCCGTCCGGCGCCGCCTCCGCCGGAGCCCGAGGTGTGGCCGGAACTCGATGCCCTCTATGACGACGAGATCGAAGCTGCCGCCCGCGCCGCCTACGGCGCGGACTATGTCTCGCTCGGCTTCGGTCGCTGGCGCTGAGCCGGGTCGCTCAGGCTGCCTTGCTCGCTTCACCCTCGGTCAGGATTGCGTGCAGTGCCACCGGATCGCTGTTGGCGCGCAGCTTGGTGCAGCGGGATGCGTCGCGCATCGTCCGGCTGACCAGCGCCAGCGCCTTAAGATGTTCCACACCCGAGTCGCGCGGGGCGAAGAGGGCAAAGACCAGATCGACCGGCTGTCGGTCGACCGAGGCGAAGTCGAGCGGTTTTTCCAGCCGGAAGAACACGCCGGCCACCCGCTCCAGCCCGTCGATTCGGGCGTGCGGCAGGGCGATGCCCTGACCGACCCCGGTAGGGCCGAGGCTTTCGCGCTCCTGCAACGCGTCCACTGCCTGCGCCGCGTCTATGCCGTAAAGCGCCGCGGCAACATCCGCCAGATCCTGGAAGAGGCGTTTCTTGCTGGTCAGATGTCCCATGACGCGGACTGCGGCAGGGGTCACGAGCCTGGAAATCTGCATGTGGCTGTCCTTGGATGGGAAATCCCGAAGTTCCGGCCAGCCCGGCCGCCTGAGACACCGCTCTCAGCGTCCTTCCTGCGGGTCGATCCAGCCAATGTTACCGTCGTCACGGCGATAGACGACGTTCACACCCCCGTGCCGTTCGTTGCGAAAGACGAGCAGTGGGGCCTCGGCCAGTTCCATCTGCATCACCGCTTCTCCGGCCGAGAGCTTGGGGATTCGCATCTCCATTTCGGCAATTATGATCGGTTGCAGGTTCGTGGGTTCGGCGTCTTCGTCGCCTTCGGAGGCAGCGAGGACATAACTGGACCCGCCGCCGAATTCAACCGGCTGCGGGCGCTCGCGATGATGGTCCTTGAGCCGGCGCTTGTAGCGACGCAGCTGCTTCTCCATCTTGTCGCGGCAGGCCTCGAAGGCCGCGTAGATCTCGCCGGCCTGCGCCTTGGCCGCGGCGGTGAGCCCTGTCGAGAGGTGCACCGTCGCCTCGCAGACGAAGTTGTGGGCGTCGCGCGAGAACACCACCGCCGCGTCGGTGGGCCGTTGCGCGTATTTCTCCATGACCGCGCCGAGGCCGTCGGTCACATGGGTCTGAAGGGCGTTGCCCACATCGATCTGCTTGCCGCTGATCTGGGTCCGCATCATGCCTCCTCCGGGCTAGGGCGCGCTGGCGGGCTGCGGTCTCCCCGGCCGCCGCGGATGCGCGGACCCGGGCCGTGGCCGGTCATGGCCTGGGCGCGGAGCCGGGCAAGCCGGCGACGGTGATGCGAGGAAGGCAGGCGCAACCATTGACGATATTTGGCGACAGTTCGGCGGGCGATGTCAACGCCTTCGGTGCGCAGCCTTGTCTGGATGGCGGCGTCGGCAAGCGGCGCGTCTGGCGGTTCCTCCGCGATCATCCGGGCGATGCGATGTCGCACCGCCACTCCGGCCAGGGCCGGCCCGGCGGCCTGCGGCAGGGGCGCCGACATAAAGCGCGACAGCGGCATCACCCTGCCGTCGATGTCGATCGCCTTGCCCGCCACCGTACGCGCGACGGTCGAGACATGCAGCCCCAGCGCCTCGGCCACCTCGCGCCGCGTCAGCGGACGCAGTTGGTCCGGGCCGCGAGTGATGAAGGCGTGCTGCGCGGCCACCAGATGCCGGCCGATTCGCAGCAGTGTCTCGCCGCGTGCCTCGACTGCCGCGATCAGCGCCTCTGCCCTCGCGCGGCAGGCCGCGGCCTCAGGTGTACCCGCCGCCCGTGCCAGCAGCGCCCGGTCGAGCACCAGCCGTGGTGCCGCGTCACGCGCCAGCCGTAGCCGGTGACTGCCGTCGTGACCGGTTTCCAGGACCAGGTCCGGCAAGAGCACCAGGCCTTCGCGCGGAGCCTGAACGGCAACCGGATGGGCGACCAGACCGGGCAGCAGCGCGGCGATCCGTTCCAGTTCTGCCCGCGGCAGCCCCAGTGCCGCGGCCAACCCGCGCCAGTCGCGGCCGACGAAATCCTCCAGCCGCGCCACCACGCGCTGCGCCAACTGGGGCGCCAGCCCGCGGTCGACGAGTTGCAGCGCGAGGCATTCGGTCAGGCTGCGCGCGCCAACTCCGGCCGGCTCGCAGCCCTGCAGCGCCGCGAGTCCCGCTTCGGCCAATTCCGGGGGCACGCCCAGATCGCCGGCGATTTCGGTCAGTTCGGCCTCGAGATAGCCGTCGTCGCGCAGTTCTCCGGCCAGATGTTCGGCCATCGCCCTCACATCGGGCGCCAGCGGCATCAGCCCGATCTGCATCCGCATCCGCTCCAGCAGCGCGGGCTCGGCTGCGAGCAATTCCGTTGTCGCGTGATCCGCAGCGACGGGCGTACCGGCCTCCGGCCTGCGCCGGCGCAGGAACGGGTTCTCGGCCAATTCCCGCGCGATCTCGGCCTGCAGTTCGGCCATTGGCATACGCAGGATGGCGAGCGAGGCGCGCAGCACAGGGGCCAGAACCTGACGCTGAACCTGACGCTGCTGCAGCGCGGGGCGCAGTTGCGGCGTCAGCCTCACCGATGCGCCTCAGTAGAGCCGGAAACCCTGCCCGAGATACACCCGTCGCACGTTTTCATCGCCGACGACCTCCTCCGCGGTGCCGCTCATCAGCACCCCACCATCATGCAGGATATAGGCTCGATCGACGATTTCCAGCGTTTCGCGCACGTTGTGGTCGGTGATCAGTACGCCGATGCCGCGGCGGCGCAGATCGGCCACGAGGCCGCGGATGTCGCCCACCGCGATCGGGTCCACGCCGGCAAAGGGTTCGTCCAGCAGCAGGTATTTCGGCCGCGCCGCGAGGCAGCGGGCAATCTCTACGCGCCGCCGTTCGCCGCCCGAGAGCGCCAGCGCCGGGGCTCGGCGCAGATGGGTGATCGAGAACTCGGACAGAAGTTCCTCCAGCCGGTCGCGCCGCCGACGCCGGTCGGGCTCGGCGATCTCCAGCACGGCGCATATGTTGTCCTCGACATTGAGCCCGCGAAAGATAGACATTTCCTGCGGCAGATAGCCGATGCCCAGACGGGCGCGGCGATACATCGGCAAGCCGGTCACATCACGGCCGTCGATGAGGACGCTGCCGGCCTCCGGGGTCACCAGACCGGCGATGGCGTAGAAGCAGGTGGTCTTGCCCGAACCGTTGGGGCCCAGCAGCGCCACAACCTCGCCGCGACCCAGATCGAGGCTGACGTCGCGGATCACCGGGCGGCGGCTGTAGCTCTTGCGCAGATGGCGCACCTGCAGCCCGCCGCCCGTCGCGGCAAGCGTCAGGTCCGGCGGGCTCATCGCCGGCTGTCCGGCAGGATCACCGAGCGTACCCGCCCCTCGATCCGGCCGGTCCGGCGATCGAGGTCGATCACCAGCCGGTCACCGGCCAGCGCATTTCCGCCCTGGGTCAGCACCACGCCGCCCTGCATCACGATCTCGCCGGAGTCGAGGTCGTAGATGGCGCTGTCGGCCTCGGCGGCCTCTTCCGGCGTGACGAGGGTCACGCTGCCCTCGGCCTGCAGCCGCGCGATTCGGTTGCGACCGGACTCGGGGGCAGTTGCGTATTCCACCCGAACGCTTTCGGCCGCCAGTCGCAGCCCACCCTGCACCACCACGACATTGCCGGCGAAGCGAGCCGTGCCGGCCGCCTGATCCACCTCCAGCGTATCGGCTGACAATTCCACCGGCACGCTGCGGTCCGCGCCGATGCCGGCAAAGGGGACCTGCGCCTGTGCCTGTGTCGCGACCGGCAGGACCGCAAGGCAAAGGGCCACGAGCAGGCGGGTGATCGGGCAGGCAGGGCGCATGGTCAGTCTCCGGATTCGGGACTGTATAGCAGCCGCACGCCGCCGGTGAACAGCAGCCGGTGCCCGCCGGTGTCCGGTGCCATCTCGAACAGGAAGCCACCGGCCTCGATCCGGCCTGCGGGGGCTTCGGCGGTCACCGGACCGTCGCTCTCGGCCCGGGTCCGGTCCAGCGCGGCGACGATGCGCTCGGAATTGACGCGATAGCCTGCCGGGCTTGCGAACCGCACATCACCCGCAAGCGTCATGATGCCGGTGCCGCGATCCACGACGGCGTGGTCGGCGCGAAAGCTGCTGGCCCGGCCGTCGGGGGCCCTGAATGCCGCCTGAACGGCCTCGGCGGTGGCGATCTCGCCGGTGCCGGCGGCGATGCGGACGGTGGCCGCGGTCAGCGTCAGCGCGGTGCCGTCGTCGTTGACGGTGCTGAAACGCGGCGCGGTGATGCGCGGATCGCGGGCCAGATCCTCGGCGTCGACCGGGGCCAGCGGCAGCGCGCGCGACGGGTCGATTTCGCGAGGCACGAGGAACAGCATCGACAGGAGCGTGAGTGCCGCCAGCGGCAGCGCAAGCCTCAGTCCGCTGACGATATGGCTGTGCAGACGCTCTGCCATCGCCCTGCCGTTCCGTATCCCGGGCGCACTGCCGGCTCAGTGCGCGAAGATGTCCGTCTCGGCCCAGCCGGCGAGGTCCAGCGCCGCCCGCACTGTCAGGAAATCGAAACAGCCGTCTGCCAGCGCCATCCGGTCCTCGCGGATCAGCATGGCCTCCAGCGCCGCCTTCAGCCGATGAAGATGGAGCACATCCGAGGCCGCATAAGCAAGCTGCGCCTCGCTCAAGCTTTCGGCACCCCAGTCCGAGCTTTGCTGCTGCTTCGAGACGTCGATGCCGCACAGCTCGGCCAGCAGGTATTTCAGCCCGTGCCGGTCGGTATAGGTTCGGGTCAGTTTCGAGGCGATCTTGGTGCACCAGACCGGTGCCGCGGTCACCCCCAGCCCGTGCCGCAGGGCAGCGATGTCGAAGCGGGCGAAGTGAAACAGCTTCAGAACGGCAGGATCGGCCAGCAGGCGGCACAGATTGGGGGCGCCGGAACCGCCGGGAAGGATCTGCACCAGATGCGCCGTGCCATCCCCGCCCGAGAGTTGCACGAGGCAGAGCCGGTCGCGCAGCGGATTGAGCCCCATCGTCTCGGTATCGACCGCCACCACGGAACCGAGATCGAGTCCGTCGGGCAGGTCGTGACGGTGAAGGTGAATGGCCATGGGCGTTCCTCGGCAGGCGAGCAGACGGTACGGCAGCGCATCGCCTCACAGGGATCTGCCGCGCATCTTCTAGGGGCGCCATGGGCCCCGCGTCAATCTTCGGAGCCGACGCACCGATGCCGGAGCGCCCGCGACCTTCGACACGGTGCGCGCCGTGCCCGTGCCCGACCAGTGCCTGTTCCCGGTTCGCTTCGGCTATCTGACCACGAATTCGGCGTGCAGCGCGCCGGCGGCGCTGATGCTCGTCAGGATGTCGATCATCTCGCGCGGCGAGACGCCCAGCGCGTTGAGCCCGGCCACCACCTCGGACAGCGACGTGCCGCCGGTCACTTCGGCGAGACCGGTGCGTTCCTCCTCCTCGATGCCCAGACGGGTGCGCGGGACCACCACGGTCTCGCCGTCGGCGAAGGGATTGGGCTGGACCACGATGGGCTCCTCCTCGACCCGCAGGGTCAGGTTGCCCTGCGCCACCGCCACCCGGCTGATCCGCACGTCCGCGCCCATCACGATGGTGCCGGTGCGGTGATCGACCACGACCCGCGCCCGCGTTTCGGGAGCGACCGTCAGATTCTCGATGCGAGCCAGCGCATGGGCGGGCGAGGCCATCCGTGCCGCACCGATATCGACCAGCACCGTGCCGGCGTCGAGCATCGCCGCGACGGTGCGGCCGAATTCCGCGTTGATCACCCGCTCGATCCGTCCCGCGGTTGTGAAATCGGGGGCGCGCAGGGCCAGACGCACCTGGGCAAGGCGCGTGAAGTCGAAATCGATCTCGCGTTCCACCCGTGCCCCGGCGGGGACCACCCCGGCGGTGGGCACACCCTGAACGATCTGCGCCGCGTCGCCCTGCACTTCGGCGCCACCGGCGATCACGGACCCCTGCGCCACGGCATAGATCTGGCCGTCGGCGCCGTTCAGCGGGGTCATCACGAGCGTGCCGCCGAGCAGCGAGCGTGCGTCGCCGATCGCCGAGACGGTGACGTCAATGCGCCCGCCGGCGCGGGCGAAGGGCGGCAGCGTCGCCGTCACCATCACCGCGGCGACGTTGCGCGGGCGGAACTGCTCGCCGGTGACGTTGACCCCCAGCCGCTCGAGGATCGAGGCCATGATGTCCTCGGTGAAGGGGGCGTTGCGGATGCCGTCGCCGGTGCCGTTGAGCCCGACCACGAGGCCGTAGCCCACGAGGTCGTTGCCGCGCACCCCGTCGAACTCCACCAGATCCTTCAGCCGGATCGCCTGTGCGCCGGCCAGCGCCGGGATCAGGGCGCCAAACAGGGCAAAGAGCGCAAGGCGCAGCAGGGCGCGGGTCATCGCAGGAACTCCGTCAGCGAAAGCCGCTGCAGCCGGCCGGTGATACTGAAAAGCGCCTCGATTCGGCCGCGAGTGTCCTCGAGGCGTGTTGCGGCCTCGAAGGGGTCGATGCCTATCAGATCGTTCACGGCGCTTTCCATTGCCGTCCGCTCGGCGGTGTTGCGCACGCCGGCGGCGGCGATCCGCGCCTCGCTGGCGCCGAGTTCGGCGGCCAGTGCGATCACCCCGGACTGCGCCTGCATCAGCCGCAGTCCGGCGGTTTCCAACAGTGCGGCGCGTTCCTCATGACCGCTGCCCGGCACATCCTCGGCGACAAGAGCCGCCAGCGCGAGACCCTTCAGCGCCGGGCGCAACTCGTCGCGTGCGGCAGTGATGGCGAGTTGCAGCGTTTCGCCCTCGGCAATGGCAACGGGGCCGGCGGGCACGACGGAACCACGGTAGCCCACACTCTCGAAACCGCCGCCTGACGTGTCGAACCAGGCATCGACCAGCGCCACGACCTCGGCGGCGGTGGTGGCGCCGGCGGTCTCGGCCACCAGCGCGGCCAGAATGTCGGAGGCCGGCGCGAGCGCCGGACGGTCGCCGGCGGCGCCGGAGAACAGGCTTCGTTCGGCCAGACGGGTATTGAGGGCGATCACCGACTGTTCGAAGGCGCCGCGGGCGTCGCGCGCCACCGGATCGACCATGTGCGCGCCGGGTGCAGGCCCGAGCGCGAGGATCTGCCCGAAGGTGTCCGCGGTGGCGGCCCCGACGCGTCCCAGCGCGCGCTGTTGCGCTTCGGTGTGCAGCCGGGTTTCGGCCGTGGCGATGGCGTAGGCGTCGAGCTGGCTGCGGTTGCGCTCCAGCGCGGCGAGCGGGGCGGTCCGGCCGCGCAGCGCCGATACCGGGTCGGCGGCGCGGCCGGTGGTCATCTCCTGGCGGGCCTGGGCAAGCCGCTCCTTCAGTACGGTGGTGGACCGGCGCAGAAACAGGCTGTTGGCAACATCGCTGGTCGAGATCAGGGCCATGGCGCAATCCTCCTCAGAGCGCCATCAGGCGCTGCAGCATCTCGTCGGCGGCCTTGATGACCCGGGCGTTGGCGGCATAGGCGCGCTCGATCATCAGCAGCGCCTGCATCTCGCGGTCGGTATCGACACCGTTGCGTGCCTCGGCATCACGCAGACCCTCGCCCTGGGCAGCAAAGAAGGTGGCACGGTCCTCGAGCCCGAAGCGCAGCCCGCCGAGGCGCGACTGCAGTTCCGAGGCGAAGCCGGTGAAGCTTTGCTGGGGTGCCGCGAACCAGGCGGTGCCGGGGGTCGCTGCCGCGGGTGGACGCAGATCCTCCAGCGCATCGGCGAAGGTGCGCAGGAGCGACGAGTCGCCCGGCAGGCCGGGCGCGGCGGCGTCGAGCCCGTCGCGCAGCCGCCAGACTTCGGGCGCGGGCGCGGGGGGTGATCCCATCGGGTGCAGCACGAGCCGGCCGGCCAGCCCGACGATGCCGTCAGTCGCGGGGTCGAGCCCGGCGGCATCGCGAAAGAGGCCCTCCGCGGGCGGATCCGTGCGGAAGCGGTCGATCAGGTCGAGCGCAAGATTGTCGAGCCCCGCGCGCATTTCCGGCAAGGCGATGTCGCGCAGCGCGATCAGACCGGCAAGACTGCCTCCGCCCATCAGCCCGCCCGTCCCGGTGCCGACCTCGCGGTCATCCAGCGTGACCAGCGGCGGCGAATCGGTGGAAAGGCTGACCGTGGCGGCGCGACCGTCAAGCAGGATCGCGCCGCCTTCGGTGAAGAGCGCGATCTGGCCCTGCGGGCGCTGCACCTCGCGGAGCGGCACGATATCGGCAATCGAATCGATCAGGCGCTGGCGCTGGTCCATCAGCCCGTTGGGTTGCTCGCCCCGCAGGGTCTGGCGCTGGATCGTGCGGTTCAGCCGCTCCACCTCGCCCAACGCTGCGTCGAGCCGACGGACGGTGTCCTCGATGCGCTGGTCGGTGTCCATCGCGGCAGCGTCCAGACTGCGCGCAGACCGATTTATCCCCTCGACCAGATCGCCGGCGGTGCGGGCGACGGCCTCCAGCCTGACCGGCTGGTCGGGCCGGCTGGAGGCTTCGGTCAGCGCAGCCTCGAAGGTGGCGATGCGTGTGGTCAGCGCGCCCGGGGCGCCGGGCTGGCCGAGCACCCGGTCGAAATCGGCGAGCGCGTCGATCTGTACCCGGACCTCGGCCAGCCTGGCGTCGGCACTGCGGCGATCGTTGGTGAGCGCAAGATCGGCGATGCGCCGCTCGCCGGTGATGCGGACACCGGCCGGGCTGTTGCCGGCGATGCGTGCGGCGAGGTCGAGCTCGCGCCGGCCATAGCCCGGTGTGAGCGCATTGGCGATGTTGGAGGAGACCGTCTCGGCCTTGCGCGCATTCGCGGTCAGCCCGCTCATCGCCGCGGTCAGTGCGGAATTGATGCTCATGGTCGCTCTCCCGGCGGCGCCGCGCGCTCAGCGCGTCAGCGCTTGATGTTGGTGGTTTCCTGCAGCATCTCGTCCACGGTCTGGATGACCTTGGCGTTCGAGGAATAGGCGCGTTGCGTCTGGATCAGCGAGGTGAGTTCACCGGCGACATCGACGGTCGATTCCTCGCGTGCGAACCCCACCATTTCGCCGGTCGGCCCCTCACCAGCGTTCCACAGGAAGAAGTCGCCGCTGGCGCGCGAGACCCGGTAGGTCTGGTTGCTGAGCGCGGTGAGCCCGTTCGGGTTCGGCACATCGACCAGCGGCACCTGATAGATGGTCCGGCTGAAGCCGTTGTCGTAGATGGCGTTGACCATCCCTCGCGCGTCGACCTCGACGGAGACCAGATCGCCGACCGGGGCGCCGTCCTTGTCGATCGCGATCGGTGTGAAACGGTCCGACAGCTGCGTCAGCCCGCGGCCGCCGGCCGTGCGGTCCAGCATGATCTGGATGTCGGGGTTCACCGCCGGCGCGAGGAAGGAAAAGGTGAACGCGCCGGTTTCCGGATCGAGCGGATCGACCACGGTCGGGCCGGCGGGATCGACCTCGATGTTGCCCGCCGCGTCGCGCGTCACCGGCTGCCATGCCTGCGGTCGCCCGTCGGTGTCGAACCGGATCAGCACCTCCTGGGTCGGCGCGCCGATGTTCTCCATCGTCAGCAGCCAGACGTCCTGTTCGGTGCGCGCGGTCGCGTCGGTGCCGACGAGATCACCCGGACCACCGTCACTCGGCGGGATGATGTTGGTGAAGCTCGCCGTCAGCGTGGTGCCGACGCCGACCGAATCGAACAGCTCGATGGTGAGCGGATACTCTGCCGCATCGGCGCCCGGACGCGTCGCCGTGGCCGGCAGGTTGACGCCGATGTCGACGAAGGTCGTGGGATTGCCGACGAACTGGTTCGTGTTCACCTGAACCGGACGCAGGCTGGTCGCGACGTCGCGCGGAAACGGCGGGATGGTACCGTCGATGTTTGCCGGAACGCCCAGCAGCACGAGGCCGCTGTCGGTGCGCAGGATGCCGTTGGCATCGGGGCGGAACGAGCCTGTCGGGGTCATCAGCATCGGCAGCGGACCGTCGCCCGCAGCGGCGACCGCGGTGGTCACCGGCACCATGCCGCGCCCGGCGACGGCGATGTCGGTCGGGTTCGAGGTGCTGGTGATCGAGCCCTGCTGGTCGACGATCCGTGCCGTGCTGGCCCGCACGCCCCCGGCGGCGAACAGCCCGGGGCTGTTGCCCAGGACCAACGAGGCGAAATCCGTCGTCATCCGCTTGTAGCCGTAGGTCGAGGAGTTCGCGATGTTGTCGGAGATCGTGGCGAGGCGGGTGGCGTTGGCATTCAGCCCGGACACGCCCGCATTGAGCGAGGAGGAAATCGACATGGTGCGCCTTTCTGCAACGACGGGTCTCTCTCGCCCGGCACCATGGACGCTGGCCCCTTAAGGCCGGCCTAACGCCGCAGATCCGCCGCACCCTGCCGGCGGGGCTCAGGCGCGATCGTGCAGCAGGATCAATTCCAGCCGGTTGTTGCGCACCGCGGCGGGATCGCGGGTGGTGGGCGCACGGTCGGCATGGCCGGTCACCCGCCGCATCCGCCCCGTGGCCAGCCCCTCGGCCTCGAGCAGGGCGCGCATCCGTTGCGCCCGGGCCGTGGAAAGAGCCCAGGCAGGGCTGTCGGCCAGCACCACCGGAAGGCTGCGCAGATGCCCCTCCAATGCGATGCCGTTGTCGACGATGCCGAAGATCTCCGCGACGATCCCGGCAATCTGTTCGGTCACCGGCTGCGGCTCGTCGGTATCGGCGTGGAAGAGTGGCTGGTCGGGCAGATCGAAGATCTCGACGATCAGCCCCTCGTCGGTGATTCGCGTGACGATGTGGCGCAGCGCCTGCTCGGCGACCGTGCTCTCGCCCCCGCGGCCGCGCAGCCGGCGCTCCAGTTCCTCCAGCGTGTCGTAGACGCCGGGTTCGGCATCGGGCGCGGCCCCGCTGGTGCCGGCCATGGTGTCGGGGCCGGCAAGCCGCCCTTCGGCGCGCTCCATCGCGTCCGCGCGGCCGCCGGCGGTCAGCACTTCGTCGGACAGCACGTTGTGGCCGCCGAAGGCGCCGTCGCCGCCCGACGAAGCTTCGTTCAGCGCGATGGTCGGGCTGAAGTATTTCGCCAGCCCACGCCGGGTCGTGTCATCGGTGGCGTTGACCAGCCACATGACGAGGAAGAAGGCCATCATCGCCGTCGCGAAATCGGCGAAGGCGATCTTCCATGCGCCGCCGTGATGCGTTTCCTCAGCGCTGACGCGCTTGCGCCGGACAATCACCGGCGCGGCATTGCTCTGCCGTTCCATGCCGCCACCCTTCGATCCACCCGGCGGGAAGCCTAGGGCGGGTCGCGTAAACCCTGGTTTAACGACGGGTCGGCCGGTCCGGCGCGCTTTGCCTCAAATGCCCCGTAGCGGCGCAGCGGCGCTTAACCGGGTGTTAGCCGGCCACAGGTCTGGATGCGGCTCGCGCCCCGCATCGGGCGGCACGGCAGCGCAAGCCCCGCCGTAACGGCCAGAACGCCTCTCACCGGCCCAGACGGGCAATCGACCGCCGTGCGCAAAGCGCCGGCCATCAGAGGGAACTGAACATGTCGTCGATTCTGACCAACAACGGCGCGATGGTTGCGCTGCAGACCATGCGCCAGATCAACCGCGGGATGGAAACGGTCCAGGACCAGATCTCCACCGGGATGAAGATCGGCTCGGCCAAGGACAATTCCGCCACCTGGGCGATCTCGAAGGTGATGGAGTCGGACGTCACCGGCTTCCGCGCGATCCGCGAGAACATCGCGCTGGGCAGTTCCACCGTGAACGTCGCACGCAACGCCGCCGAGACCAGCACCAAGCTGCTGACCGAGATCAAGGAGAAGATCGTCCAGGCGCAGGAAGACAATGTCGACCGCGGCAAGATCCAGGAAGACATCAACCAGCTGCGCGGCCAGATCGAGACGGTCGTGAACTCGGCGCAGTTCAACGGCCTCAGCCTCGTGAACGGCTATGAGCGCGAGCAGGTCCTCTCCTCGCTCGATCGATCCGCGACCGGCGTCAGCCCGAACTCGATCAGCGTGGTCAAGCAGGACCTCACGATGCGGGCCGAGCAGTTCGGCAGCGGGGCCGCTGTCGATGCCGACCTCTCCGTCAGCGCCGCCACGCTGGGTGCGGCTCCCTCGGGCGCTGTTGCCACCTTCACCGGCGCGGTAACGGGGGCTGGCACCGCCACGCTGACCGTTGCGGGCGTGGCGGTCGATGTCGAATTCGCGGGTGCGACGCCGCTGGGCGATACCCGGGATGCGTTCCTGACCGCGCTGCAGGGCAACGCCGAACTTGCCGATCTTGGCATCACCTTCACCGCGACCGGTGGTGACGGGATTTCTGCAGCGCTGAGCGGCGAGTCTGCACTTGATGGCATCGGTGCCAGCGCGTTCGCAGCCGGCGCGACCGGTGCCACCGCAACTGCCGGAGGTGCCATCGCCTCCACCGCCGAGACGGTGAGCATCGCCAACGAGACCATCCGCAACGGCGACAGCTTCCGCGTGACCATCGACGGCAACGACTATGACGCGGTTGCCAAGCCGGGCGCGTCGCAGCAGGATATCCTCGGTGCTTTGGCCGAGCAGATCAACGCCAGCGCCGACACCAGCGCCCGCGTGGCCGAGACCGTCCCCGGCTCGGGCCAGTTCGAACTGCTCGTGGCCAACAACACCGGCGGCGGCCTGGCCGTCGCGGTCGAAACCGCGCAGGGCGGGGCCACGGAGGGCGGGCTGCGCGCGCTTGCCAACCTCGATGTGGCCAACTTCTCCGACACCATCGACGGCTTTGCCGCCATGTCGGCGGACGAACAGCGCGATGCCATCCGCGCGAGCCTCGAAGGCGCGATCACCGATATCGAGGGGCTGATCCAGAGCTCGATCGACGCGGCATCGGAGTTCGGCTCGGTGCAGAAGCGGCTGGACATCCAGTCCGACTTCGTCGGCAACCTGATCGACTCGCTGCGCTCCGGTATCGGTGCGCTGGTCGATGCCGACATGGAGGAGGCCTCGGCCCGGTTGCAGGCCCTGCAGGTGCAGCAGCAGCTGGGCATCCAGGCGCTGACCATCGCCAACCAGCAGCCGCAGAACATCCTCGCCCTCTTCCGCTGATGGGGCCATTTCCGGGGCGCGCCGCTGCCAGTCTAGGGCGCGCCCCGGGCACCTTCCCCACACTCTCACCAGCCGAAGGACCGCAGGATGAATAGCCTCGCCCACGCCAGTGGCGCCTACGGGCGCGCCCAGACGGCTGCCCGCACCCCGCGCGGCATCGAATACGAGGTGATCGCGCGCATCACCCGTCGCCTGAAATCCGCGGCGGCCAGTCGCGATACAGATTATCCCGGCTTCGTGGCCGCGCTGACCGACAATCTGAGGCTCTGGACCACGCTGGGCATGGATGTGGCATCGAACGGCAACGACCTGCCCGCTCCGCTGCGCGCCCAGCTCTTCTATCTGTTCGAGTTCACCGACAAGCACAGCCGCAAGCTGCTCGCGGGCGAGACGGTGAGCCCGGACATCCTGGTCGAGATCAACGTCTCGGTGCTGCGCGGGCTGCGTGGCGAAGGAGCGGTGGCATGAGCGGCCTCGTCCTCAAACTCGGGCCCAAGGAGCGGATCCTGATCAACGGCGCCGTGATCGAGAATGGCGACCGCCGAACCCGCCTCGCCATCGTCAGCCCGAACGCGCACATCCTGCGGTTGCGCGACGCGATCCACCCGGAACAGGTGAACACCCCGGTGCGGCGGGTCTGCTATATCGCGCAGTTGGTACTGTCGGGCGATGCTGCCCCGGACGAGGTGCGCCCGCAGTTGCTGCGGGGAATCGAGCAGCTCAGTCAGGTGCTGACCGATCCCGACAGCCGCGCCCAGCTTGCGCTTGCCACCGAGGCGGTGCTCGAGGGCGCGCATTATCAGACGCTGAAGGCGCTGCGGTCGCTGTTGCCGCGCGAGGAACGCCTGCTCGCCGCGACCGGAGACCTGGGATGAGCTTCCAGCCGGCCCTGCCGATCGGCGGTTATGCCGGCTGGCAGTTCCTGAAGCGCACCATGGAGTCGCAGCAGGCGGAATTCGCGCGGGCGCCGGCCATTCAGCGCGACACGGAGTACTTCCGGTCGCGGATCGGCGAGATCGCCTCGGCCGAAGACCTGGTCGGCGACCGCCGACTGCTGCGGGTCGCCCTGGGCGCCTTCGGCCTCGACGACGATCTGCCCAACCGCTTCTTCATCCGCAAGGTGCTGGAGGAGGGGACGGAGGAACGTCGGGCCCTTGCCAACAGGTTGTCCGACACGCGCTACCGCGAAATGTCGGCCGCCTTCGGCTTCGGGCCTGGCGCCAGCGCGGGCGCGCGCGAGCCGGGCTTCGCGGATCGGATCGTCGCCGCCTTCCAAGCGCGGCAGTTCGAACGCGCCGTGGGCACGCAGAGCGAAGACATGCGGCTTGCGCTGAACCTCACCCGCGATCTGGCGAAGCTTGCCGGGCGTGACAGCAGCGAGCGATCCAAGTGGTTCACGGTGCTTGGAAATCCCCCGTTGCGCCAGGTGTTCGAAACCGCTTTCGGTCTGCCGCGCGGCTTTGGCATGCTGGATGTCGACCGTCAGGTCGAGGTCATGCAGGAGCGCTCCGCGAAATCCTTCGGGGCGCCGTCCGTCTCGCAGTTTGCCGATCCCGGCAAGATGGAGGATCTCGTCCGCAGCTTCCTGTTGCGCGGGCAACTCGCCTCCGGCGGCATCGATCCGAACACCGCCGGCTTCGCCGCCGTGCAACTCCTGCAACCCCTGCGCGCGCCGACCGGTCTGGCGCTGCGGTCGCTCTTTCCCTCGGCGTTCTGATACCGGGGTCATCGGCCGGACCGGGTCGGGCGCACCCGGTCCGACCGCGACGCCATCCCGCCGGCTCACCCGCGCCGCGGGCAAGCCGCATGCGGGGTCCGTTCGGGACAAGGCCGTCGCGCCGTCAGCCGGCGCGGGCGCGTTCGAGGCACTCGGCGAGGCGGGCAAAGCTGGTCGCGGGGCCCTCGGGGGCCTCCTCGGCGAGGAACGCGTCCAACGCCGGCCACGCGCGCACCGCGGCATCCACCAGGGGATCCGAGCCGGGGCTGTAGAGCCCGGCCTGGATCATGAGTTCGGCCCGGTCATAGGCGCCCAGCAGCGCCCGGGCCCGCGATATCATCGCGTTTTCCTCGGTGCTCGCGGCCTCGGGCAGGCTGCGCGAGACCGAGCGCAGCAGGTCGATGGCCGGAAAGCGCCCGCGCTCGGCGATCGACCGATCGAGTACCACATGGCCGTCGAGCACGCCACGCAACGTGTCGGCCACAGGCTCCTCCATGTCCGATCCCGGCACCAGCACGCTCAGAACCGCGGTGATGTCGCCCGCCCCCTCGGGGCCCGGTCCCGCGCGCTCGGCCAGCGACATGATCATGTGGGCGAAGGAGGGCGGCCAGCCGCGCAGCGATCCCTCTTCGCCGGCGGCCAGCGCGACCTCGCGATGCGCCTCGGCGAAGCGGGTGATCGAATCGACCAGCAGCAGCACGTGCCGGCCGGCGTCGCGGAAATGCTCGGCCACCGCCATCGCCGTCCAGGCGGCACGGCGGCGAATCAGCGGCGACTGGTCCGAGGTGGCGGCGATCACCACGGCGCGCGCCATCCCCTCGGCGCCGAGGATCTTCTCGGTGAACTCGCGCAACTCGCGGCCTCGCTCGCCGATCAGGCCGATCACCACCACATCGGCCTCGACGCCGCGGGCGAATCGCCCGAGCAGTGCGGACTTTCCGACGCCCGAACCGGCGAAGAGGCCGATGCGCTGGCCACGCACCAGCGGCAACAGGGTATCGAAGGCGGCAATGCCGGTGCGCAGGCGACCGCCCAGCCGACGACGGCGCGTCGCTTCGGGCGGTGCGGCACGCAGCGCACGCGCGGTGCTGCCACGCGGCAGCGGCCGGCCGTCCAGCGGCTGGGCGAAGGCGTCGATGGTCCTGCCAACCCAGGTCGCATCGGGGAAGATGTCGGCGCGGCCGGCAAGCTCGACCACCTCGCCGATCGCAACGCCTTCGAGCGCACGGTCGGCCAAGATGCCAGCCGCCTCGGCGGTGAGCCGCACCACCTCGCCGCCGATACGGGCCGTGTCCGGTGGCCCGATCAGCACCCGGTCGCCCAGCCGGGCCACCCGTGACAGGCCGGTCACGCGCAGCACGCCACGGCCGATTTCGGCGACACGCCCCAGATCGCGGCTGTGTTCGATGACGGCGATCTCCGACACCAGTGTCTCGAAGGCATCCATTCCGGTCCTCCCGATGGGACGTCGCGCCATTTCTGCGGCACGGAACCCTTCATAAAGGAATCGGTCTTAAGCACTGGTGCATCAGATCGAGGGAGAAGCCCCGATGTTCCAACCGCTCGAAGTGACGCGCATGGCGCATGCGCTGGCGGCCCATGCAAGCGCCCGTCAGCAGACGATCGCGACCAACGTCGCCCATGCCGACACCCCCGGATATCGCACTCGCGATGTCGAGGATTTCGCGACCCTCTACCGCCGCATGAAGACCGAGCGTGCCGGTACCGCCCTGGCGCCGCGCACGATCGAGGCCGATGCCGGCGTTGCGCTCTCACCCAACGGAAACTCGGTCTCGCTCGAAACCGAGATGATGAAGGCGGTGGAGACGCGGCACCAGTTCGACATGGCGCTGAGTGTCTATCAGTCCGTATCCGGCATCATCCGCGCCAGCCTCGGCCGCTGAGGAGCAACCCGCACATGACCGATCTCATCAACACCCTTGCGGTGTCCGCCTCGGGCATGGAGGCACAATCGCGTCGCCTGCGCCATGTCTCGGAGAACATCGCGAATGCCGATACGCCGGGGTATCGTCGCAAGACAGTGGATTTCCAGTCTGCTCTGAACCGGGCCGAGCCGGGCGAGGCAGTGCGTGTCGGACCGGTCAGGCTCGACCCGCGGGCGTTGCCGATGATCCACGATCCCGGCCATGCACTCGCCGACGATACCGGTCATTACCAGGGCTCCAACGTCGATCTCGTGGTCGAGATCGCCGACGCGCGCGAGGCCCAGCGCAGCTATGAGGCAAATCTGCGGATGTTCGACCAGGCGCGACAGATGTCGCAGTCGCTGCTCGAACTCCTGCGCCGCTGAAAGGACAGAATGTCATGGATCTGCACGCCACCCTCGCCGCCCAGGGCTATGCCGTGGCCCGCCCCGCCACCGCGCCGCGCCCCGATGCCGGCGCTGCCGGCGGTGCCGGCGAGGCGTTTTCCCGCGCCGCCGGTTCCTTCATCGAGACACTCCAGCGCGGCGAGGAGACCGCCCGGGCGGCGATCTCCGGCGGCGCCGATGCCCATGCGCTGGTGCAGGCGCTGGCGCAGACCCAGCTCGCCGTCGAGACGGTCGTGACCGTTCGCGACCGGGTGGTGGAGGCCTACCAGGAAATCCTCCGGATGCCGGTCTGATCCCATGCATGAGGTGGTCTTCTACGACACGCTGCGTCAGGGGCTGTGGACGGCGGTGCTGATCTCCACCCCGATGCTGGCCGTGGCGCTGATCGCGGGGGTCAGCGTGGGCCTCTTTCAGGCGCTCACCTCGGTGCAGGAAATGACGCTCACCTTCGTGCCGAAGCTTCTTGCCATGCTGATCGTCTACTGGGCGACGATGGGCTTCATGACCACCGCATTGGTGGATTTCTTCACTGGCCGCATCGTGCCGCTGATCGCGGGAGGCTGAGCGATGGACAACGCAGGCTATGTCGCCCTCACCCGCCAGTCCGGCCTGATGCGCGAGATGCAGGCGGTGGCGAACAACATCGCCAACATGTCCACCGCCGGCTTCCGCCGCGAGGGCGTGGTGTTCGCCGAACATGTCAAGGCACTGGAGGGGCGGAACCCGTCGCTGTCGATGGCGGATGCCGCCGCCCGTCACAGCTCGCCCCTGCAGGGCGCGCTGGAAGGTACCGGCGGGCCGCTCGACGTCGCGATCGAGGGCGAGGGGTTCTTTCTGCTCGAAACCCCACAGGGAGAGCGGCTGACCCGGGCCGGTGCCTTCCGAAGCAACGAGGCCGGTGAAATCGTCAACCCCGACGGGCACCGCGTTCTCGATGCCGGCGGCGCGCCGATCTTCCTGCCGCCGCAGGCCGCCAGCATCGGCATCGCCGCGGATGGTACGATCTCTGCCGATGGCGCGCCCGTCGCACAACTCGCCGTGGTCCGCCCGCTCGATCCGCTGTCGGTCAGCCGTGGCGCGGGTGTCCTCTTTGCCACGGATGCGGGCGTCGAGCCGGTGGAGGCGCCGGCGGTGCTTCAGGGCCATCTCGAGGCGTCCAACGTCGCGCCGGTGACCGAGATCGCCCGGATGATCGCCGTCCAGCGTGCCTATGAACTCGGCCAGAGCTTCCTGGAGCGCGAGGACGACCGCATCCGTACCGTCGTCCAGACCCTCGGCCGCAGATAAGGAGACGACCATGCGCGCCCTTCAGATCGCCGCCACCGGGATGCTGGCCCAGCAGATGCGGGTCGATGTCGTCTCGAACAACCTCGCCAACATGTCCACCAATGGCTACAACGCTCGCCGAGCGGAATTCGCCGATCTCCACTATCAGCAGCAGGCCAGGCCCGGCACGCTCACCGCCGCCGACGGCACCATGCTGCCCACCGGCGTGCAGCTCGGCCTCGGGGTGCGGCCAGCCGCGGTGTCGGTGATGCTGGCGCAGGGCGCCTCGGTGCAGACCGGTGGCGATCTCGACATCGCCATCGAGGGGCGCGGCTATCTGGAGGTGACGTTGCCGAACGGCGCGCCGGCCTATACCCGCGACGGCGGGCTGAAGCGTTCGCCCGACGGGCTGATCGTCACCGCCGATGGCCATGAGGTGGCTCCCGGTATCGTTATCCCGGCCGACGCCCGCAGCTTGTCGATCAGCGCCGACGGCGAGGTCTGGGCCTATTTCGCCGATCAGGTCCAGCCGGAACTGCTGGGTCAGTTCACCCTGTCCGGGTTCACCAACGAAAAGGGCCTGGAGGCGATCGGCTCGAACCTTTTCCTCGAAACCCCGGCCTCGGGGCCCGCGCTGCCGGCGGTGCCGGGCGAGGACGGGCTCGGTACGCTGCGCCAGGGCTATCTGGAGGAAAGCTCGGTCGATGCGGTGCGCGAGATAACCGATCTGATCAAGGCCCAGCGGGGTTACGAGCTCAACGCCAAGGTCATCACCGCCGCCGATCAGATGCTCGGCGCCACCGCGCAGGTCCGCTGATGCTGCGCTGTGCCGCCCTGGTCCTCGCGCTGGCCGCGGCACTGCCGGCGGCTGCGGCCGAAACGCTCGTTGCCACCCGCACCATCCGCGCCATGGCCGAGATCGGCCCTCAGGATGTCGCGCTGGTCGCCGGCCGGACCCCCGGCGCGTTGACCAGCGTGGGCGAGGCCGTCGGCCTCGAGGCGCGCGTCGTGCTCTATGCCGGCCGGCCGATCCGTCCCGGTGATGTCGGCCCCGCGGCCACTGTGGAACGAAACGGCATCGTGTCGCTCGTCTTCCGACGTGGCGGGCTGGTCATCCTGGCCGAAGGGCGGGCGCTGGGTCGCGGAGCCCCGGGCGAGGTGATCCGGGTGATGAACCTGTCTTCGCGCACGACCGTGCACGGCCGGATCGGCCCCGACGGTGCGGTGCATGTCGCCGGTAGCGCCGGCGTCGTTTCCCCCTGACCCCAAGAGGCCAACATGCGCATCGCGCTCCTGTTCCTGATGCTCGTCCTCGCCGCCGGCTGCGGCAGGATGCAGGCTGTCGGCCGCGCGCCCGAGTTCAACCCGGTCGAGGGAAGCTACCAGCATCATGCGATGTATTCGGTGCCGCTGCCCGAGCGAACCGAGAATCTACGGCGCACCGACGGCGCCTCGCTCTGGTCATCCGGCCAGCGCTCGCTGCTGGGCGACCGGCGGGCGAGCACGCGGGGCGACATCCTGACCGTGGTGATCGAGATCGACGACCGTGCGGAGATGTCGAACAGCTCGGGCACCAACCGCTCGGGTTCGGAGCAGATGGCGATCAGCGCCCTCTTCGGCCTGCCCGAGCGCGCCAACACCCGCCTGCCCGAGGGCGCCAGCCTTGATCCCGCGGTCGGCACCAGTTCTTCGGGCAGTTTTCGTGGTGACGGCAACACCCGGCGCAACGAGAAGCTGACGCTGCGACTCGCCACCACCGTGGTCGAGCGGCTGCCCAACGGCGTGCTGCGGATCGAGGGCACGCAGGAGGTGCGCGTGAACAACGAACTGCGCGAACTGGTGCTGTCGGGCTATGTCCGACCCGAGGACATCTCGCGGCGCAACGAGATCACCTATGACAAGATCGCCGGCGCACGCATCGCCTATGGCGGCCGCGGTATCATTACCGACGTGCAGCGCCCGCGCTGGGGCCAGCAGATCGCCGACATCGTGTTGCCCTTCTGAGCCATGCGCAAGCTCCTGCCCCTGCTGCTTGCCCTTCTCGGCCTTCTCGCCGGCCTCGGCGCCGGACTCGCGCTGCGCCCGGCCGACGACCCGGCCGCCGGGACGGAGGCCGCGGCCGAGACCGCGACCCCGGTTGCTCCGCAACCCGCCGAGCCCGGCGAGTTCGTGCCCCTCAGCAACCATTTCGTCGTCCCGCTGGTGGAGGGCGGACGGGTGCGCTCGCTGGTGGTGGTCTCGCTCAGCCTCGAGGTCGACCCCGGCAGCGCCGCGGCGGTCCGCGGTCTGGAGCCGAAGCTGCGCGATCTGTTCCTGCAGGTGCTGTTCGATCATGCCAACGCCGGCGGCTTCGGAGGCGCCTTCACCGCCGCAAGCCCGATGAACAGCCTGCGCTCGGCCCTGCGTGAGGCCGCCGCCGGCGTCCTCGGCCCGGCGCTGCGCGACACGCTGATCGTGGACATCATGCGCCAGGACAGCTGACCCTGCGGACGGCGCCACGCGGCGCCGCCGCTGCATGCGGCGGATCGCTCGTGCGGGAAGCCCACCGGAACCGATCCGCTGAAGTGCCACGGCAAAGCGCGTCAATCCGGCCCTGCGAAAGCCCGGTATGCCGTGGCAGAGCCCTCCCGGGCGCGGCGTTCGGCCTCAGAGCGCGCGTTCGACCATCAGCTTCTTGATCTCGGCGATGGCCTTGGCGGGGTTCAGGCCCTTGGGGCAGGTCTTGGTGCAGTTCATGATGGTGTGGCAGCGATAGAGCTTGAACGGATCGTGCAGGTCGTCCAGGCGCTCGCCGGTCGCCTCGTCACGGCTGTCGATGATCCAGCGATAGGCGTGCAGCAGCGCGGCCGGGCCGAGATAGCGATCCCCGTTCCACCAGTAGCTGGGGCAGGCGGTGGAACAGCAGGCGCACATCACGCATTCGTAAAGACCGTCGAGCTTCTCGCGGTCGCCTTCCGACTGGCGCCATTCCTTCAGCGGTGTGTTGGTTCGGGTTTCCAGCCATGGCTTGATGCTGGCGTGCTGGGCGTAGAAATGCGTCAGGTCCGGGACAAGATCCTTGACCACCGGCATGTGCGGCAGCGGATAGATGCGCACCTCGCCCTTCACCTCGTCCATGCCGAAGATGCAGGCCAGCCGGTTCGCGCCGTCGATGTTCATCGCACAGGAGCCGCAGATCCCCTCGCGGCAGGAGCGGCGGAAGGTAAGTGTGGGGTCGACCTCGTTCTTGATCATGATCAGCGCGTCGAGGACCATCGGCCCGCAACGGTCGAGATCCACGAAATAGGTGTCCACCCGCGGGTTCTCGCCGTCGTCCGGATTCCAGCGATAGATGCGGAAGGTGCGCAGGTTGGTCGCGCCCTCTGGCTTCGGCCAGGTCTTGCCGGTGCGGATGGTGGAGTTGCGGGGCAGGGTCAGCTGGACCATGGCATATGCCTCTTCTCGCTCGATCGTGTCATGTCTGGGGCGAAGGCGGGAGCAGCCGCGCACCGTTGCGCACCCGCCACCGGTCGAGGCGACGGGCCGGCGCCTCGGCCACGAGCCCGGCGAGGGCGCGCGCTGCCCGCAACGGCGCCGGGCGGGACTGCCAGGTGCGAAAGGCCGCCGCCACGGGGCCGGCGAGGGTCTGCAGCCAGAGTGCGGTCAGCCGTTCCTCGGTGAAGTCGCGCCGCCGGCGGCGGCCGTTCTCGACCATGGCGCGGAAGAGCCCGGCATCCTGCTGAAGCCGCTTCACGGCGGCAACCGCCTCGGCCGGACTCGTCACCTCGATGTAGTCGAGCGGGCCCTTGCGCAGCTCGCGATAGGCCGGCTCGGGGCCCAGGATCGCCGGAACCTCGGCGAACCAGGCGTTGACGAGCTTGCTCGCGGGTTTCTTGGCGGCGTCGTGATGCGTCAGGTTGCGCACCGCGAGCACGGCGTCGCAGCCCGAGTAGTCGTTCCAGTCATGCGCGCCGAGCAGTCCGTCGAAGGCGTCGAGTTCGAGCGTGACGCCGAGATCGGCGAGGGCGGCGACGAAGGCGTCGCTGCGGAAGCCGGCATCGAGATTCAGCAGCCGCCCCTTGTAGCCCAGAACATGCAGCGTTTCGCCACGGGCCGGGTCGCGCGGCACGATGCCGGGCTGCGGCCAGTGCCAGATGGTCGCTCCGTCCCGCCCGGCGCGGCGCACTCCGTTCTGGAAGATGCGGAAATCGGCCAGCATCGAACGATGCGCGTCGCCGCAGGGAACCAGAAGAAACGCATCGAGCGGGCGCTGGCTGCGACCGAAGTCGCGAACCGACACGAAATTGACCGCGTCGCGACGCGGCTCGGGTCCGATGGATGCGGGCACACCGGCCTGGCGCAGGTGGTAGCAGGTCCGCATCAGCCAGGAATTGAGAATGCCGCCCGAAAGCTTCGACATCCGTGCTCCGTCGATCGCATCGGATCCATCGTTGCGAAGCTCGGGCCAGACGCGCTCGTCCGGGCAGACGAAATGCACGCGCATGTCGAGCGTTGCCGGCGATACCGCAAGCTGCGTGGCGTCGGCTGGCCCCCCCCCTTCCGCTGCGTCACGGGCCGCAAGCATGGCCGACCGCCTCAGTAGACCCGCGCCTTGGGCGCGATCTTCTTCAGGTCGATGCCGCCCTCGTTGTGACCAAGCAGTGGATTGGTATGGACCGGGCGGTAGTCGAGGCCGACGCGGGCGCCGTCCACCCAGGCGAGCGTGTGCTTGCGCCAGGTCTCGTCGTCGCGGTCGGGGAAATCCTCGTGGGCGTGGGCGCCGCGGCTTTCCTTGCGTGCTTCGGCCGAGACGATCGTCGCGAGTGCGTTGGGCATCAGATTGTCGAGTTCAAGCGTCTCCATCAGGTCGGAGTTCCAGATCATCGAGCGATCGGTGACCTTGATGTCCGACATCTTGCCAGCGACCGTGGTCATCTTCGTGACCCCTTCCGACAGAACCTCCGACGTGCGGAAAACTGCCGCGTTGGTCTGCATGGTGGTCTGCATCTCGTGGCGCAACTCGGCGGTGGGCGTTGTCCCCTTGGCATGCCGCAGCTGGTCGAAACGGTCCAGCGCCTTTTCGACGCTTGCGGCATTCGGTGTCGGCGCCGGGGTTTTCGGATCCACCACCTTGCCGGCGCGAATCGCTGCGGCGCGACCAAACACCACGAGATCGATCAGCGAGTTCGAGCCGAGCCGGTTGGCACCATGGACACTTGCGCAGGCTGCTTCGCCCACCGCCATCAGGCCGGGGGCAATGCGCTCGGGGTTCTGCGCGTCGGCGTTCAGCACCTCGCCCCAGTAATTGGTGGGGATGCCTCCCATGTTGTAGTGCACCGTGGGCAGCACCGGAATCGGTTCCCTGGTGACATCCACGCCGGCGAAGATGCGCGCGCTTTCCGAGATTCCGGGCAGCCGCAGATGCAGCGCCTCCTTTGGTAGATGGTCGAGGTGCAGGTGGATGTGATCCTTGTTCGGGCCAACGCCGCGGCCCTCACGGATCTCGATCGTCATGCAACGGCTGACAACGTCGCGGCTGGCGAGGTCCTTGTAGGTGGGCGCATAGCGCTCCATGAAGCGCTCGCCTTCGGAATTGGTCAGGTATCCGCCTTCGCCGCGGGCGCCTTCGGTGATCAGGCAGCCGGCGCCGTAGATGCCGGTAGGGTGGAACTGCACGAACTCCATGTCCTGCAGTGGCAGGCCGGCGCGGGCCACCATGCCGTTACCGTCGCCGGTGCAGGTATGGGCGGAGGTCGCCGAGAAATAGGCCCGTCCATAGCCCCCGGTGGCAAGCACAACCATCTTGGCGACGAAGAGGTGGAGCGACCCGTCGTCAAGCTTCCATGCGAGCACCCCCTGGCAGGTGCCGTCGTCGGACATTATCAGATCGATGGCGAAGTATTCGATGTAGAACTCGGCCTTTTCCTTCAGGCTTTGTCCATAAAGCGTGTGCAGGATGGCGTGTCCGGTGCGGTCGGCGGCGGCGGCGGTGCGCTGCACCGGGGGGCCTTCGCCGAATTCGGTGGTGTGGCCGCCGAAGGGCCGCTGATAGATCTTGCCGTCCTCGGTCCGGCTGAAGGGAACGCCGTAATGTTCCAGTTCGTAGACTGCGGCCGGAGCCTCGCGGGCGAGGTACTCCATCGCATCGACGTCGCCCAGCCAGTCCGAGCCCTTGACCGTGTCATACAGATGCCACTGCCAGTGATCCGGACCCATGTTGCCCAGCGATGCGGCAATGCCGCCCTGCGCCGCGACGGTGTGGGAGCGCGTGGGGAACACCTTGGTCACGCAGGCGGTGCGCAAGCCCTGTTCTGCCATGCCGAGCGTTGCGCGCAGGCCCGAACCGCCGGCGCCGACCACGACGACGTCGTAAGTGTGGGTCTCGTAGGGATAGGCGGGCATCCGGTTTTCCTCAGGCGCTGAAAAGGATTGTTGCGACGGCGAGCACACCGGCGGCAGCCAGTGCCCAGCCGAACAGCGTGTTGGCCAGCAGCAGGGCCGTGCGCATTGTCTGACCCGGGACATAGTCCTCGATCACGACCTGCAAGCCCTGGGCGAGGTGCCATGCCGTCACGAGGATGAAGGCGACCGCGACGAAGGCGTTGCCCCAGGTGCCGTAGGTGGTCACCAGCGCCTCGTGTCCGCCGCCGAGGGCGCGGCCAAAGGGGATCACGAAAAACGGTGTGAGCAGGATCAGTGCCACCGAGCTGATGCGCTGGCTCCACCAGTGGCCGACCCCCTCATGAGCCGAGCCGAGCCCCTGAACGCGTGCGTAATCGGTTTTGTAGCTCATCGCCATCTCCCTCAGCGAACCGCCAGCAGGGTGAGCAGGGTCAGGACGACCGACCCGCCGAGCACCGCGTAATTGGCCTTTTCGGTGACCTCGAGGTCGAACCCGTGGCCCACATCCCAGATCAGATGTCGGATCCCGTTGCAGGCATGATACATCAGCGCCCACAGGCATCCGAGCCAGATCAGATTGCCCAGCCAGGAAGTCAGCCAGGCATCCGCAACCGCCGACGCCTCCGGCGAGATGGCGCCGGCGATCAGACGCCAGACAACCATGATCGCGCCGAGTGTCATGCCCACCCCGGTGATCCGGTGCAGGATGGAAAGCTTGCCCGTGAGCGGCAGGCGATAGATCTGCAGGTGCGGGGAGAGCGGCCGGTTGCCCCGGTTCACGTCAGCCATGGCATCCTCTCTGGGCTGCGCCGGGTTTCCCGGCATCATTCCCGATGATGCATAGCGGAAATGCGGAGCGTGTCACCCGGGCTATGGCCCATTCCGCGACAAATCGCGACTTATGGGCGCAGATTTCCGTGCAGCCGTGATCACGCCGGGCGGGCATGTGATCACAATGGGCGGACCGCCGGATGAAGCGGCCCACCGACTCGGGCCGTCACCTCTCAGCGCAAAGAGAAATCGTAGGAAAGCGTGCCCACGAGCCGTCCCTTGTCACCGCTGGAATCGTGATAGCGCAGGTCGATCGCGGTTTGCGCCATCGGCGTGACCGTTACGCCGAGGTTCCAGAAGTTGTGGCTGTCCTCGACCCGGCCGAATTCTGCCGACACACCGTAGGTGTTGCTGAAATCGTAGCCGGCGCTGACGCTGGCGGCGTAGTAGCGATTGGTGTGCTCATAGGTCAGCTCGCTGCCGAAGCTCATGCCGTGCGGCGCTTCGTATCCGACGGCGAGCGTGACCTCGCCGCAGCAGTTTCCGGTCTTGTTGTAGAAATCCCGGAAGTAGCCGAGATCGTAGCCGAGGGCGCCCACGCTGTTGCGGAAGCCGGCGTAGATCGTGGACTCCAGCCGGTCCGGGCCGTCGCGAAGAGAGGCGAAGGACGCGCCGAGGTAGAAACCGCTGGCGACGATCTCGGAGTAGCCCTGAAACGAAGCGCGCGGTTGGCCGACCACCCGGCCGTATTCCATGTAAGCGCTTGCGAGGGCGTAGCCCGAGTTGATGGTAAAATCCTGCGCGGACACAGGACCGTTCAGCGCCACGAGCGCGACCGAGGCGGCCGATGCAGCAAAGGTTCTCATTGGATCCCTCTTGACGGATGAACACGACGTTGCAGTCAAGCATAAGCGCGCGGCATCCCTGCACCAGCGCGATCGGTGCAATAACGCAAATTCGCGAGTTTCCGTGTCGGCAGAGCGACATTCATGCAACATCCGAAATGGTCGCCCTGCGCGGCCGGTTCAGAGATCGCCCAGCCGCGCCTGCGGGTCGTAGGGGCCGGCCACGTCCTTGACTACCGCCTGGGCGCAGCGCATGGCGCCGGCGTGCGCATCGAAGGCATAGGCGGGGCTGCCGTGCAACGCCCACCCGCGGGCGAGGGCCGCGGTCACCTTGTGGCAGAAGGCAGCGTCATCGGCGCCGGTCAGCAACCGGTAGGCCTTCATCCCGCTAGGTTCCCGAAGGGATTCACCCCGAGCCAGCTGTGGATCAAGCCGACCGCGACATAGACCACCAGCACGACCCCGGCCGCTACCGCGTCGCGCGGGCCGGGCTTGCGGGCCGGCGGTGTCCAGTTCTTCTCCTGCGCGTTGATCATCACCATCGACACCACCGCCCAGGCGCCCAAGCCGCCGAACAGGATCACCCCGGCCAGATCACCGTTCACCAGAAGGTGCGCCACCGCCCAGAGCAGCGTGCCCATCAGCATCGGGTGGCGCACCCGCTGCGACAGCGCCCCCTTCGCCATGCCGATGCCGAAGACGTAGAAGGCGATCAGCATCAGCAGGTTGTTCACATGGCCCATCCACGGCGGCACCGACCAGAGAAAGACGTAGTCGGCACGCTGCCAGCCGATCACCATAAGCACCAGCCCGGCGAGGATCAGCACCGCGAAGATCCCCTTGGCACCCTCGCCCATGCCCTTTGCCAGCGTGGCGCGCTGCGCCGGCGACACCCGCTTGAACAGATGGGCCGCGATCCAGAGCCCGACGCCGAGGATGAGAAGAATGAGACCGATCATGTTGCGCTCCCTGCCGCAGGGGTTGGTTTGCGGCGCAGTATGCAGCTTTTGCGCGCGCCCGCCAGAGCGCCGCACCGCAGCGCAACGCGCGGAGCGTTAACCATATGCTCGCTCGCCTGCGGCACCCTGTCGCGATCGCCGTCCCCCGTCATCGGAGCCGCCGCTCCCCGGATCGAGGTCGAGACCATGTACCGCAGCCTGCTCGCTTTCGTCTGTCTCCTGAGCCCGCTTGCCGTCGCGCTGCCCGCGGCGGCGCAACAGCAGCCCCGCTGCGCACCGCGCGCGCAGGTGCTGGACATCATCGAGAGCCGTCACCGGGAGACGCGCCGCGCGATCGGTCTCACCGGGAGCCAGACGGTCATGGAACTCTACGCCTCGGACCGCAGCGGCAGCTGGTCGATTCTGGTGACGCTGCCCAACGGGCTGACCTGCCTCGTCGCCGCAGGCACCGGATTCGAGGCCGAAACGGCCCCCGCCGCAGCACGTGGGGCCCCGACCTGAACGTCGTCCCGGACGACCGAGCAGGGGGAATCGGCCGGGCGCAGTGCACCGCGCGCCCGGTTCCGGGCGCGCCATGGAACGTGGTGGCTGCCCGCAACCACCACCGCGCCGATCCTTCCGTTTTCGGTTTGCTGCAGGGGCTTGTCTTCCATCCAGCCCGCGTGCGCAGATGCGCCGCCCAGGCGCAGCCCCCGCGCACGCTTGCGTGCCCGCCTCCGACGGACTAGGGCTGCGGTCCGAAACGCAACCGATCGGAGATTGCTCGGCATGGCCAGACCCAGGATCGCGCTCATCGGCGCCGGACAGATCGGCGGCACGCTCGCCCATCTTGCCGCGGTCAAGGAACTCGGCGACATCATCCTGTTCGATATCGCCGAGGGTATCCCGCAGGGCAAGGCGCTGGATATTGCCGAGAGCGGCCCATCCGAGGGATTCGACGCAAGGCTGAAGGGGACGAATTCATACGCAGACATCGCCGGCGCCGATGTCTGCATCGTTACCGCCGGCGTGCCGCGCAAGCCGGGCATGAGCCGCGACGACCTGCTGGGCATCAATCTGAAGGTGATGAAGGCAGTGGGCGAGGGCATTCGCGACCACGCGCCGGACGCCTTCGTCATCTGCATCACCAACCCGCTGGATGCGATGGTCTGGGCGCTGCGAGAGTTCTCGGGCCTGCCGCATGAAAAGGTGGTGGGGATGGCCGGGGTGCTCGACTCGGCCCGCTTCCGGCATTTCCTGAGCCTGGAATTCGGCGTGTCGATGCGCGACGTGACCGCCTTCGTGCTGGGCGGGCATGGCGACACCATGGTGCCGCTGGCGCGCTATTCCACCGTGGCCGGAATCCCGCTGCCCGATCTGGTGGAGATGGGATGGACCACGCAGGACAAGCTTGACGCCATCGTCCAGCGCACCCGCGACGGAGGCGCCGAGATCGTCGGCCTGCTGAAGACGGGGTCCGCCTTCTATGCCCCCGCAACCAGTGCCATCGAGATGGCCGAGGCCTTTCTGAAGGACCAGAAGCGCCTGTTGCCCTGCGCGGCGTGGTGCGACGGGCCGTTCGGCTTGAAGGGCCTTTATGTCGGTGTGCCCACGGTGATCGGCGCCGGTGGCATCGAGAAGGTCGTCAGCTTCAAGCTGACGCGCGACGAGCAGGCGATGTTCGACAACTCGGTCGAGGCGGTGCAGGGGCTTGTCGCCGCCTGCAAGGGGATCGACCCCTCACTCGCCTGATTTCTTGCATCAACGCGACAGTCCTGCCAGAGCCACGAGCTCTGGCCGGGCACGTCGCAGGGCCGCATCGAACCCTGCGGCGGTGAAGTCGAGATCGAGCGCGGGGAACTGTGCCCGCGCCGTGGTGACCGGATCGATTGGCAGGCTTAGCAGCAGGCCCCGCGCGGCGAGATTCCTGTGGCGGGCAGCGTCGAGGCTGCGCAGTCGCGTTGCGAAGGCCGACAGCGCAGCGGGATCGCCGCGGGCGGCATTCACCGCCTGCATTTGCGCAAGTCGGGCCGGTGCATGTCGTTCGGCGGGGATCTGTCGTCCACGCGCGCGGATCGACCGGTCGGCCTCGCTGCGCCCCACAAGCTTGAGAAGCCAGTGCAGCGTGGTGAAGCCATCGAAATGCACGAGCGGCGCTGCGAGCCGGATTGCGACGGCATCGAGCCAGCTTCGGTGATCGGCCGGCGACATGTCGGGATGATCCTGCGAAAACGGCTGGTGCACGCCGATCGTCAGCGGCAGGCCGGTGCGGGTGAAGCACTTGCCACGGGCATGGCTGAGCAACCCTTCGCCGTTGAAGAAACAGGCATCCGCCCCGTAGAGTTCGGTCAGTGTCGCGAGGCTCATCAGCCGCGGCAGGCGAAACCAGCCCTCGAAAAGCTCGTTTTCCGAAGCCTCTGCGACACGAACCCGTTCGGCCGGGCTTAGGCGCACCACCGGCCAGTCCGGTCCAAGCGCGGCCAGCGCCATGCCGACGTTGCCGGGGTGCCAGAGGAATTCGTCGGCATCGACATGCAGCAACCAGTCGGTTCCGGTGTCGCGATAGATGCGGGTGGCATTCTGGCGCTGGCGGACGGTGCTGTGCAGCGGCCGCCGCCCGCGCCACCAGCCGGCGTCGCAGGCAACCAGGCGCAGACCGGGCGTGCCATCCATTGCCGCCTGCACCTCGGGCAGTGCCGCGGGCTGATCGAGACAGAGGGTGATCGAGGCCGCCCCCAGGGCGCGGTAATGCGCGACGAAGGCGCAAAGCGCGGCCAGGGGTTCATCAACCGTCGCAACGACGCTCCAACTCTGGGCCGCCATGCCTTGCCCTCGCCCCACCGCCCGGATCCGTTATGCTGCCGACGGGAATGCTGGCGTATGGAGCCGCGGGCGCCAAGCCCCAACCGGAGAATGCATGCAGACGCGCAAGCCCGTGATCAAGGAGGGCAAAACGTGATCACAAATTTGTCATTGTTGCCACGAATGTGCGGTTTTCTTCGTCTGCCCGTTTTTTCCGCGACCGCCGCATGGCATGCACTGCGAAACGACCGAGCGAGGGACAATCCCGTGAACATTCATGAATACCAGGCAAAGGCGCTTCTCCGCAGCCACGGGGCGCCGGTGGCCGACGGCCGGGTGGTGCTGAAGGCGGACGAGGCGAAGTCGGCTGCGGGCGAGCTCGACGGGCCGATCTGGGTCGTCAAGGCGCAGATCCATGCCGGTGGCCGCGGCAAGGGCAGCTTCAAGGAGGCGAGCGCCGGGGCCAAGGGCGGCGTTCGCCTCGCCCGCTCGGTCGAGGAGGCGGCGGAACAGGCCGCGGCGATGCTGGGCCGCACGCTGGTGACGCATCAGACCGGGCCGGAAGGCAAGCAGGTCGGCCGCATCTACATAGAGGACGGGGCCGACATCGCCCGCGAACTCTATCTCGCGTTGCTGATCGACCGGAAGACCAGCCGCGTCTCCTTCGTCTGTTCGACCGAGGGCGGCATGGACATCGAGGAGGTGGCCGCGAGAACGCCGGAAAAGATCCTCTCCTTCGCCGTCGATCCCGCCACCGGCATCCAGGGCTTTCACGGCCGGCGCATCGCCTTCGCGCTGGGGCTGGAGGGCAAGCAGATCAAGCAATGTGTCGATCTGGTGGGCAAACTCTACCGCCTCTTCGTCGAGCGCGATGCGGAAATGGTGGAGATCAACCCGCTGATCGTGACGAAAGCGGGCGACCTGCGCTGTCTCGACGCGAAGATGGGTTTCGATTCGAACGCGCTCTACCGCCAGCCCGACATCCTTGCGCTGCGTGACGAGAGCGAGGAGGACTCGAAGGAACTCGCCGCCTCGAAGTTCGACCTCTCCTACATTGCGCTCGACGGCGAGATCGGCTGCATGGTCAACGGCGCGGGCCTCGCCATGGCGACGATGGACATCATCAAGCTCTACGGTGCGGAGCCCGCGAACTTCCTCGACGTGGGCGGCGGCGCGTCGAAGGAAAAGGTGATGGAGGCGTTCAAGATCATCACCTCGGACCCGAACGTCAAAGGCATCCTCGTCAACATCTTCGGCGGCATCATGCGCTGCGACATCATCGCCGAGGGGGTGATCGCGGCGGTCAAGGAGGTCGGGCTACAGGTGCCGCTGGTGGTCCGGCTGGAGGGCACCAACGTCGAGAAGGGCAAGGAGATCATCGGCAACTCGGGGTTGAACGTGATCGCCGCCGACGACCTGGACGACGCCGCAAAGAAGATCGTCAAGGCGGTGCGGGGGTAGCGATGTTCGAGCCTATCGACGCGTTGGACGAGGGCATATTTCGGTTACGGTCGTTCCATGAGGCGAAGGACGCGGTCTGCCGTCTTTTCGCGGCTTGCGACACGAAGTGGCCAGATGTGTTAATGCCTACTGCCATTCAGCTGCTCGAGGACGACGTGCTTACCGCAAGCCTGCATCTGCGTCGTTGTTCCGAAATTTCGGGAAAACGGGTGTCGCGTTTCATCCAGCCACTCGACTTTGGAATTCAGCGGGACTTCTCTGGATACGAGACGAACCTCTGGCGAGCGATCAACGCAATAGTGCATCATCACACCCTTGAAGTGCTCCCGTTCACTCAGGATGATTTTTATAGAGCCGATGATCGGCCGATGCGCGGGCACATTATCGCTGACCTCAAGGTTGTTAGTGATCAGGGAAGACGACTGATTAACATCGCCGGTTTTTCCGTTGCTTGTGTCAACGAAATCGGCTGCCAGATGAGCCAAGCACAGAAGGCGATCCACTAATGGCCGTTCTCGTCGATAAATCCACCAAGGTGATCTGCCAGGGCTTCACCGGCAGCCAAGGTACCTTCCATTCGGAACAGGCCATCGCCTATGGCACGGCCATGGTCGGCGGCGTGACGCCCGGCAAAGGCGGGACGGAGCACCTCGGGCTGCCGGTGTTCAACTCGGTGCACGAGGCGATGGCGCGGACCGGGGCCGATGCCAGCGTGATCTACGTGCCGCCGCCCTTCGCCGCCGACTCGATCCTGGAGGCGATCGACGCCGATATGCCGCTGATCGTCTGCATCACCGAGGGCATCCCGGTGCTGGACATGATGCGGGTGAAACGCGCGCTCGACGGCTCCAAAAGCCGGCTGATCGGGCCGAACTGCCCCGGCGTCATCACGCCGGACGAGTGCAAGATCGGCATCATGCCCGGGCATATCCACAAGCGCGGCACCTGCGGCGTGATCTCGCGCTCGGGCACGCTGAACTACGAGGCGGTGAAGCAGACGACCGATGTCGGGCTGGGGCAGTCCTCCTGCGTGGGCATCGGCGGCGACCCGATCAAGGGGACCGAGTTCACCGATGTGT